>MGST01000041.1:0-15487 GCA_001798605.1 Deltaproteobacteria bacterium RIFOXYA12_FULL_58_15
AGCCCGTCCCTGCTGAGTGCGCCGCGGCCTCCATTGCCGGAGTGCTCACCGTCGGCAAACATGCAGGACAACGCATCACTCGATGGCGACAGCAGTGGACAGACGTGCAAGGCGGGCAAGACTCGCAAGGCAAAGACGGGCAAGACGTCCAAGGCAAAGAGTTCAAGCCGCAGCGACAAACACCAGGCTTTGGCTATTCGGTGTGTGTCGCCACAGAATGCGCCGCCGACAGAACCCAGTTGAACCCACGTCGGTGGAGGATTACTCTCCATGGCTGTTCGTCCTTTCGGGCGCGACGCGGCCAGGTTGGTCCTTGTCGTAGTTGTTGCCCAGACGGGGTTTGCTGAGGAGCCAAACGACATGGACATGCTGGCGTCGCTGAAGAAGACCTCCCTATTTCGTGATTTTCCCGACGAGGAGCTGACCAAGCTCGCCGCCTGCGCCGAGGAGTACAATCTCGCGCCGGGCAGCACGTTGTTCAATGAGGGTGACAAGGCGGAGGAGTTTTTTGTTCTCGTCATGGGAACGGTGAAAGTTCTGAAGAAGAACCGCGAGGGAAATCAAGAAGAGGTGGCCGTTTTGGGAACGGGCTCGTATTTCGGTGAGGTTGAGTACGTCAGCGAACAAGAGGAACGGGTGGCGAGCATCCAGGCACAGGAGCCGAGTCACATCGTCGGTCTTCGTCATGCCGCCGTGCGCAAACTCGTGAATGAAGATCGATCACTGGGTTTCCACCTCTACCGAGCCATGGCGCGCGGTCTGGCCTCGCGCCTGGGGAAGACGACCAAAGATACCGCCTACTTCAAGGCGATAGCGTTACGACACGAGTGAGCCGCGAGCCTGGACGGGGGTTATTGCCACCTTTTGTTGGCTGCCCTTGCGGACAACTCGTGCGTGTTTCGCTGTTGTACCCGGATCGTCTGTGTCCTCGAGCGCTCAGGCAACGAGGTGTCACGTGAGGGCGCGCGCCCTTTTCATGGACAGCCGGGAGCACCTCTCACGAGGGCACCAGTCTCCCGCAGGCCAACCAATTTAGCCGGCCCCCTTCAACTGGCGGGTGTCTATCACCGCGGGGGTTTATCACCAGCACTGAACGCTTAAGCAGTACATGATCCTTCAGTATCATCAACTCGTGATCGTCGATCGCCAACGGGACGCTCGGGTGCGCGACATGGCGGCGCTCGGTCACACGCAGATATCGACGACGCAAAGGTACACGCACTCAACGCTCAAGCGCACGGCGGCGTCTATCGTGCTGTCAGAACTGCTCGGTCGGCACAGCAAAACCGGCACAGTCGGGAGCGGCGCTTGTAAGGGATTGAAAAATGGAGCCAAGAATCGGACTCGAACCGACGACCTGCTGATTACGAATCAGCTGCTCTACCGACTGAGCTATCTTGGCTCGCGGCCGGGCTTTTACCCAAGGCACGGCGGGTTGTAAAGGGTTATCGAACCCAAAGACCCGAGAACCCGAGGACCCAAAAACCCGAGAACCCGAGACATCGGCATCGCGACTCGAACGCCCAAGACATCGGCATCGCAACTCATCGGTTCAATACGGAACGTTTTGCTCGACCTTATCACCCGGACGCCACCGTATGTCTGCGGTTGGAGCGGTGCCACCTTCCTGATTCACGGCTGTTACCGTGCCGATGACCACGGCGGTGACGACGACGGCTGCGGCCCCGGAGATTGCCCACGACTCGAAGTACCACGGAGTCGCCGGCTCGACTGTCGTACCAATTCCGCCGCCAAGATTGGCATCCACTGCCGTAACATCGCTCGGCAACAGCAACGGCGTCATCGCTGTGAGCTCGAGATCGGGGCCTTGGGTCAGGGGCGCAAGCATCAGGTCATCATCTGGGGCATCATTTTCAAGGTCGTCATCTGCGCCACCGCCGTCCCTTGTTTTGGCAGCAGAGGAAGCGATCGATGGGGGGGTGAGCGGGGTTAGTGCCAGATCGTCGTCAAGAGGATCCGCGCTTGCAACCGCAACCGGCGTGGAGTTGCCCCCACGGAACTTGGCGAAGATGTCGGTGGTGTTGCCGGGCACCGATTTGATTATTTTTTGATAGTCTGGGTGGCCTGCGGCCCTGACGATCACCGTGCGCCGACCTGGTTTGACCTCAAGTTCGAGTGGCGTCTTTCCAACCTCAGTGCCATCTACGAAAAGGCGCGCGCCTAAGACATTGGCTGTTACTTTGATGACCCCAGATTTGGGCAACAGGTCGGCGGAAACTCGCACGGTCTTACCCTCCCGAATGACAATCCTCTGGCTGTGCTCGATGTAGCCGAGCTTGCTGATCTTGATGGTGTGGGAGCCGACCCCCAGTGCTTGCTGACTGATGGGGGCAGTGCCAACCATTTTTCCATCAACCCAGACCTTTGCCCCATCCACTGAACATTCGAGATCCAAAGCGCCCTTGCGACCGCGGCGTCGCCCAGCATCGGCGTCGACACTGGCAAGGAGAATGATTGCCGTTAGGCTGATGATGGTCGCGCCGCGCAGCATGCTGTTACTGTAGTCGCGACTTTCGCACTTTACAACACAGATGCCATCCCGCGGGATCTGCGCGGAGACGGGCCCTACTCCACCACAATCGGTTCGGCCGCATCATCGTCGAGGCAGCCCTCGACAAATCCCTGCACTCGCTCCTTGGCCTTGGCATCGTCAAACATGACGAAGTGGCCGTCGTTGTCTTCGAGGGGAACATGCACGGTAACAGCGATGGTCAGGTCGCCACCCGCAGTCGCGAAGTTGCCTTGCACCGGTGGCGTGGCAACCGGCGTAGCGAATGGCTCGGCGCGAGAATCGATGTAGATCCCTTCCCCTGTCTTGAGATGGAACCCGGCACCGAGAGATGGCGGCATGGCACGCCGGGCAAAGTTTTTCGACGCCTGGTTCGGTGTGTAGTTGTCGCCAATGCCGACCACGTGCAGGAGGTGTTTTTGAATTGAGCCAGTGAGCGGCTCGCCAGAGATGTGGCGGCCAAAGTTGATGGGATCGGCATCCTCCATGTAACCCTGGATGAGACTCAGAGCAGGATTCGTCCATGACGTGGTCAGGGTGTAGTCGGCGAGCACCGCGCGCATGATTGTCAGGAGGTCGTAGGGAACCTTCTTCTCGTCAAAGGATGTCAGAAGACCGCCCCCCGCTCCCGAGAGAACCACTCCTGCGGTGGTTGAGGCCCGAGCCATGGCAAGAGCACCCGAAGTCGCACCCTGGGAATGACCAACAAAGACGACCTTCGTCGCGTCGAGAGCGAAGGTGCTCAAGCCTTCGAGGGCGGCAATGGCGGTGCCGATGTCGCCGATGGCACCGATAAGGCTCAGCTGGTCTGCCGCCGACTGTAAAACGTTGCCCTTGGCTGCCTGGGGATTGATGAAGTTGAAGAAGAGGACGTCGGGGGGCGCGACGGATTCCCCACGACGGGGGCCGTGGGCAACCTGGTCGATACCGAGGACCACTGCCGCCGGTGTGCTGGTGGCAAAGAGCTCGGCGGTGCCGTCGCTCAAGTGACTCTGATAACTGCCACCGGTGCCGTGGGCGTAGATAACCACCGGCCAACCACCCCCACCCACTGGTGGGTCACCGCCTGGAACGGAAAGGGAGAACCGCACCATTTCCGGTGGCTGAACCTGCGGCACCCCACTTCCGTCGGTAACGATGCCGCCGCCACTCTCGAAATAGGGTGCGTCACCTTCCTGGAAGATTGGCAACTCGACCTCACCTTGAATCACGGTGAAGGAAGAGCCACTCGCGTCCCAACAGCTCTCGGCCGTTGGGGGGATTTCGCATTTGACCAGGTTGCTGGTGGCGAAGCTCGACATGCCTTCGATGACATCTCCGAGGGCGGTCATCATGCGAGTGGGATCGCGGATGGTGAACACCGCAGCGCCACCGATGTGCTCGGAGAAGATGGTCGCACCTTCGTCTAGATCGCCGGTGGGATACGTGGGGGTGGTGGCAAGCCAATCGCGCAGCGGCTGGTAGGCCGTCCAGGCCTCACGCAGGGGTGCCGTGGCGGGTTGCGTGGCGTGCAGCATGGCGGCGAAATCGGCGTCCTGAGCCTGTATCACTTGGGTCGCAGAACCCGCTGCGGCACGAATACGTTGATGCAAAAACACGGCGTAGGTATGTCCTGGTTGCCATGGGGAAGTGAACGTCGGCGTCACCGCGATCCAAGTGCCACAGACGTAGGGCTGAGGTCCCGAAGACGCGTTCCAGACGTAGCCAACAAAATTGCCATCGGTGAGATCCACGGCATAGACCGACTTGCCAGGCTCCCCCGCGCCCATACACCCCGGAGCGCAAGTTCCGGTCGCGCCGCAACCCGCCGCGCAAAAATCGGGCAGGCGACTGGTGCGCAGAAAGACCGTCTGGTTGGGTCCGTAGCCGTCCTGCTCAGCTTCAATGGCCTGCACATACCGAGTCAGCAAATCCGCAGGTACGGAATATAAAGGTGGCCGCGGAAAACCACTGAGATCGACGGTGCCGCCCAAAGTGCGGATGTCATTAGGGAACGGCAAGCTGAAGAAGTCTTCGTTGGCCGGCCCGGGAACTTCGAACAAAACGCGGAACGGTTGGTCGGCTGATTCCTGGGCGGGACACGCGGCACCCGTCCAGGGTGTTATCGGCATTCCGTCTGGACCGAGACCGCCGCACAATCTCACCGTCGGATTTGCCGCATCGGCCAGGCATTTGACTCCGGCCTCTGGTGCACACTGAGCGTCACGGTCACAGACAAGGCCCACCGGCTCGGACCAATCGTTTTGACACTCGTGGGTGAACGGATCGCAAAACAGCGCCGGAATGCAATCTTCAGTGGTGGCGCAGCGATCACCTTTGTCCCCCTCGCCACCCTCGCTGCAGGTGCCACCAAAACCAACGAAAGCGCAGACGAGTTCACTTTCGCATTGACCGGTCGAAGTGCATAAAGCTCCGACACCACGGTCCCCCGCGGGGGCGCAGGTGCCACGGGCGCAATAGAGAGTCGGTTCACAGTCGGCGCTGACAGTGCAGGGATCGCCTTCCTTGACATGGTGGCCAGGTTGACACGTTGAGGTCGTTGCGTCGCATTCCAGGGGCAATCGACATTCCGACGTGTCAGTGCAGGGATCGCCGATGCCCGCAATGACCTTTGTCGACAGCTTGCCACTGATGCAACCAGCTGCCGTCAAGGCCGAGAATCCAACCAAGATATAGCGCATGTGACCCCCCATGCTTGCGAGATACGCTGAGATGCCGCATTCCATCCGCCAAACGAGAGCCGGCGGACCCCACCTAATGAATTGAGCCAACATCAATCACTGGTGCCCCAAGGCAGAAGTCCTGATCAGGCCTGGTCAGGGCTTCTGCCACAATCTATGCATCCACCGCTCGACGTCATCGGAAGCGCGGGGAATATCCGAGAGAAGCCGACACCCTCTGGTCGTCACCAGTACGTCGTCTTCAATGCGAATGCCGATACCGCGGTAACGCGCTGGCACGGTCAAGTCGTCAACTTGGAAATAGAGACCCGGCTCCACCGTCAGAACCATCCCTGGCCTGAGCTCGCTTTCCTTGTAGCCCGGAGCGTTGGCGCAGTCATGCACGTCGAGGCCCAGCATGTGTGAGGTGTTGTGCAGGGTGTAGCGTTTGTAGAACTGATTCTTCTGGTCCAGCGCCTCCTCGAGACTGCACGGCAGGATGCCGAGACGATCGAGACCTTCGGCGAGCACCCGCGTTGCCGCCCGATGCGGATCGAGAAACATATTGCCGGGTTTCACCGCCGCAAACGCTGCATCTTGCGCTTCGATCACCAGATCGTAGATTTGCCGCTGCACCGCAGAAAACTTGCCACCAATCGGCAGAGTACGGGTGATGTCACCCGTGTAGATCTCGTTGGTCTCAACGCCAGCGTCGAGGAGTAGCAGATCCTTTTTCCGCAGGCGTCCGTCGTTCGCGGTCCAGTGCAACACACAGGCATGCTCACCAGCCGCAGCAATGACGCCAAAACCGACATCGTTGCCCTCGATGCGAGCGCGCATGCTGAACACGCCCTCGACCTCCCGCTCGGTGGTTGCTGTCCTCAATGCCAAAACGACATCCTCGTAGGCGCGTCGCGTGGCAGCGCACGCTCTCTTGATGGCGGCAATCTCCATCTCGTCTTTGATCAATCGCATTTCTGCGATGGCGGTTGCCAGCTCGCCGTCCCGCTCTTTGTCGCCAGCGAGGGCACGGTCGATAGCTGCGTCAACCCCCCGCAACACGCGGACCTTGCCCGGTTGTTTCTTCATGTTCTTGAGCAACTCTGGTAACCCATCGAGCGGCTCACAACGATCGACCTCATAACAGTGACGACTCTCATTGATACCGAGACGCGGGCCAACCCATAGTTCGCCTTTCCTTCTATCGGTGAAGAAGGTGGCGTCCGTGCGCCCGGGGTTCGCCTCGACAAACAGAATGTGTTCGTGCCCTTTGGCCTTGGGAATGAGGACCAAAACGCAGTCGGGCTCGAGATTGCCTGTCAGATAGTAGAAATCACTTGCAGCCCGAAAACGCCACGGCGTGTCGTTTGCACGAATCTTTTCGTGACCGGTCGGGATGATGAGGACGTCCTTGGGAAAAGCGCGACCCAAAGCACGCCGACGCGACTCGAAGCGGGCGAATCCCTTGACGCGCGCCGGTAGACTGTTTCCGGCCGGCTTCCACTGCTTCATCATGAAATCGATCAAAGCAGGGGGATTGACCGAATCATGGGAGGCAGGTTTCGATGAATCTTTCGGGGCAGTTTTTCGTCGTTTTGCTGTCATGGCATATTAGAGGTATCAAACTCGGCTACACGCAACAACCGTTGCGTGCGAGGTGATGACACTCAACGCTGGCGAATTGGTCCACAGAAGGGCATACTCGCTCGGCGTCCGGTTTGAACCAAATCGAACAGCCCCTAAATGCGCGTCTTCACCTAGAGACCACTCAGACGAGAGTCATATGAAAAAACACAGTTGGTTCGTCAAAGTGTCCTGGATCGCCATTGCGGCCGCTTGCTCACCGCCACCAGACCTCGTGTCGACCACGCTGCGGTTGGAGATGCCACAACTCGCCGGCTCACTCTTCGACTATGTCGAAGTGAGTGCCACCCAAGGCCATTCCACCATCACCCGCATCCCCGACGCCGAGGGCTTGGTGCGCCTGAGCATTTTGGCCGGGGTCGAGACTCGCCTCACCGCCACCACCTTCGCGGTGGACGACAACCGTTGGCGCAGCTTCGAGGGCACTCATATTTTTCTTCCCCAAGCGGGCCAAAACGACATCGAGATCGAGCCACAAGCGGTCGCCCTACGTCAAGGCTCAGTGGTACCGATTCTCATCGACGCGAGTACCGGCGAAAGCGTGTCCTGGGAACGCCCAATACCCCTGACCATCACCGATGAGGCCACCGGACACCACAACGACGATGAGTCTTTCACCACCCATGTGACCTTCGAAATCCCCCAAGGCCGATCCCTGACGGCAAGCCTCATTCGCCCTGACACGGCCGAGGCCTTTTCCATAGACCTCGGCCTCTACGACGATGCCGTCGCCCGCGAGATCCCCTTGGGAGACGCGCCAGCACTCCCAGTTCCATTTTCGGTAGCGACCAATGATCCGCTGGCCATCGACCTGACCGCCGAGCTCAACGCCGCACCGCAATTCCCTCTCCAATGTGCCATCGCCAGTAGCTGTGACATACCGGACGATAGGTGGGGGGCATGCGATACCTTGATGCTCGGTGATGTAGCAGGCGATCGGACTGTCAATGTCGTCATTCGTTATGCTGAGATCCCCGCGCTCGGTTGCACCCAAGCCGTCCTCCAGGTGGATGTCACACCGCCATTGGCAACATTGCAGCTCGAGCCACCCTTCATTGTGGACACAGCCGCACCTGAGACGATCACAGTTACCCTCAATCCCAGCGAGGCCCTGGATGTGGAGTCGCTGACCTTGATGGCAGAAGACGAATCTCAGGGGAGATATGCATGCACAACCTTTGTCGAATCGACAACAGGCACAGGCACCCCCACCTATTCCTGTGTCCTCACGATCAGCTCTTGGCAACCCACTCAGGGAAACATTGAAATCTCGGTCACGGGGACAGACGCAAGGGGCAACCCATTTGCCCCTGAGCCACGCCAAGTCTTGCGCCACCACGCCGACCCGCCTTCTGGGCTGTTGGTGGTGGGGGTGAGAACCTTCCCACCCAACCCGAGCCCAGGTAGCGATAGCATGTTGTTGGGAATCGACGTGGTCAATCTTTCAACGCAACCGGCACCTCAGAATTGGCTGTGCAACCTGCAACCGGACTTCGACTCTCTGATCTTCTCTATCGCGGGTGAGCCCAGTACTGATTTTCAATGGTGGTTCGACGGCGGACCATTCATCGCCAGGCTGCCGCCGAGTACCCTCGACGCTCCCATCGTCGAAACTCTGTGGGTGCCCATTCACCTCTCGGGTCAACTCTCACCCGGAATCATCGAGGTCCAAATGAAGGTGGCCGGGTTCAGGAGCGACCGTCAGTGTTATGATTGGATAGAGGACGCATTGAGCCCACCGAGCAGCGGCCTGACCTTCGCACTGGTGGACATGCCCCTCCAATGGCTCGGCAATCCCCTTGGTATTGCCGTCGAACTCTGGGGTGCGACGAACATCTCCCCACCATTCGTGGGCGGACCCACCCCCTCAAACCCATTCGACTACACCTTTGCGAGCAGCAATCCGTTGGTTAATGCCATGGACGGCGGCAGCGAAGGCGGACTGCGCGGCTTGGCTCCAGGGCAAGCGGATCTAACGGTTTCGGCACCTTTTGGAGAGGGAGAGAGCGCCACCGCCCGTGTCGAGGTGAGCCCACCGCCCAGCGTGCTTGCCTTGCAGAATGATCGCCTCACGGTTCTCACACCCACCAGCAGTGAGACACTGGTCATTGCCGACGACATTGGCACCCTCTTCCGAGTGCTGTGGGAGCCGATCACCGACACCATCGTCGTTCTTGGACAAACGGGCATCCAACGTTTCCCAGCCGTTGAAGCCAGCACGATAACAAACCCCTGTGGGGTGGATACCGTTGTGGACGGGCAGATCATAGCAGCAACCGATGGGTCCCGTCCGGGCGTAGCTTTGCTCGCGCGCCTCGCCGACGGGTCACCGCTACTTTGTGAAGTCGGCTTTGACGCATGGCACGCCAATGCCGCTCTCCCCTTCGCCCTCGACCCCGATGCGGTCTGCAGCGGTGCCACGGTTCTGCTCAGCGATCCTCTCACAGGATGGTACACGATTCTCGGCGACGGTTGCGCCGCCCGCTACGCCACCAGCGCCGATGGCCTCCTCGAGGGCCCACGTGCTGATCTTGGCATTCAGGAGGTCAACGTCCATCGCGCGGCCCTCGACCCCTACGGAAACTTCGCCGCTTTTGTGGCGACTGGCGGGGTCGCTGGAGGTTGGCAATTGGGCTTTTCCTTGGATCGTGGGGCACCATGGATCCTGGCACCGGGGCGACTCATTGATGGCGTTGGCGACCTCACCATTGACCCCGCCACTGGAGCGACTTACGTCGCCTTGCATTCCTGGTCGCAGCTATACACCGAGCCGCTCACCTCTGTGGTGCGGATCAACGAGCGCTTGGTCAATGAGGGCCCGTCAGCATCGGGTGACATCGCCGTCGTCAGTGGCGAGGACCTCTCTCGACTCGCCATCGACACGGGAAATCGAATTCTCTACGCCGCGGTCAACAGTTGGTTGACACGGGAGGTTCGGGTCGTTGGCCTCGATGACCTCGGTTCCATCAACTGGAGCACCCGACTCGCACTCCCCGCTGGTGGCTACATCGTCGACCTCGCGATTGCCGGGCCACAGGTCGTCGGCATTGAGCCGCGCGCCGCACAGCCGGGCCAGGAGGTCGTTGTCTTTGGCAGCGGTTTCGCCGGCGGCAACCACGACGAAGTCTACGTCGGCGGCGTCCGTGCGGAGCTGTTGCGCTCGACACCCTCCTTGGCGGTATTTCGCGTGCCGAGCAGTTTTGAGCTTCGCAATGTCAGTCCACTGAACTCCCCACAGACGCTGCTCAACGTGACGGTGCGCGCCCACGGACGCATGTCTGGACCCGGTGCCACCAAGCTCGTTGTGTGGCCGCATTACCCGTCACGCCTCTTGTCGTCGGACTTCCAGTCAATGACATCTTGCGATGCCACTTCCGGATGCAGTGCTCCATCGACAATTTTGGATTCCCCCGTCGGGATCTTCACCGTGCGTTCAACAATGGGGGAGGGCGCAGGACTCACCAGGCTCCATCCGTTCTTCGCGACCATGACCTTCTTTGCCGGCACAGCGCCCGTGGAAGCCAAAGTCCTACCTGGGGGCCAACGAGCCATCGCCCACAATGGTGAGATACTCTTCGAGATACGATTGCCCGAGAGCTCGCCGCAACCGTCCATCGAACCTGAACGCCCCATCGATTGGCTCACAGCTCCCTTGGGGGCAATGGCCGCAGACCCGACCGGCCGTTATCTGGCGATTGATGCCAATGGCCCTAAGATCTTGTATGCCACGTCGGTGACTCCGACACCCATCACCCTGCCAACGGGGTTCATCAATCCCATCGAGGCCCTCGAGTTCTTTGCGAACGGCAACAACTTGGCTGTCGCAGGAATAACCGGTCAGCTTGAGATCTTTCAGATCGAGCCTGTGGCACAGATCGCATCCCTCACCGTCATTGGCGACGACTGCCGGAGCGATCGCACGAAGCTCTTGGGTGTGTGGCCGAGAACAACTGGCGGCCGCAGCCTGGCCGGACTGCTCTACGACCAGGCATCCCAAACCCTGTCGTTGTTCAACGTCGAGGCGGCAGGCAATGGCTTTGAGCTCCGTTGCACAACCTCCGCCCACAGTGCCGACGGTCCGATCCTTTCCGCGGCCATGTCTCCCTACGGAGATTTTGTCGCAGTTCTCAGCGATGATGGCACACAACATGTGGCGCTTCTCGACACCGAAGACCTCACGCGGGAGCTCGATTATCGGTGGGTCATGGATCAGGTCTTCGCAACCGTCCATGTGGCTCTCGGGTATTGGGACTACCAATCTCCGGTGCTGGTACTCGCAAACCCCTACGTCACCGAGATCATCCCTGTGATGATAACGCGAGGGAGTAGCCTTCCATGACCTTTCTATTTTTGACCTTGGCACTTGCCACCGCTGAAGATGACGCACTTCCCTTTCTTGAGGAGGCCAAGATTGCGCTGGAACAGAACCGCCTGCCCGCAGCCGCAGCCGCTCTCGAGGACGCGCTTGCCATCGACTCAGAGAACATTGACGCCTTGGAGGCATCCGCGTTGGTGGCCCTGCACCGCGGACAACCCGAGCAAGCGATCGCGTTGTTGGAGCGCTTGCTCAAACTCGACCGACACAACGACGACGCAATGGTCACACTGGCCCGGGCACTGTGGCATACGGGAAACCCCGAGAAGGCCCAGGACGTTCTCGACAGTGTTTTGGCTCGGCACCCATCGTACCTCGCGGCACTCGAGTTGCAAAGAGACGTCCGCAGCCAGCCAGCACCGAAGCAATCGTCGTGGAACCCAACTTTGCGGGTCGGCATGGCGTTGGTCTACGACTCCAATGTCAGCCTGGATCCTGATTTGGTGCCTGATGTCCCCAATCGACAGGCGACCCTGGCGAATATCGACGCCGGTGTTGCCCTTGATTACCGCGAGGCTTTGACCGTGATCGCTCGCCTCAACAGCTTCATGCCTCTGCACAAACAGGACGAAGTGGGCGACCTCACACCCACCACCCTCACTGCGGGTGTTATGGGTAGACTCAACTCCGGTCGACTGCAGACAGCCATCGATTTGCGTTACGAAGAGCTGTTCACCAATCTTTTCGACAATCACCTACAACGAACCCTCAATCCCAACATCTGGGCGGCCTATCCGCTGGGCAAAATGAACCGACTGAGATTGCTCGTGGGTGCTGATCTGCGCCTCCCCGAGGAAGATTTTGCTCCTGACAGCAACACCACAATCAAAGGAGCGGTGCGGGACGACATCTCGCTCGACAAACTGTCGCTGACACTGGACGTCACGGGCCGCTACAACACCGGAGGCAGCGACCCAACTGATGCGCTGAACCTTCGCTCCAACTTCAAGGAAGTCGGAGGGACGATCCTTGCCCAGTATCCATTGAGTGACAACTTGCACGGCTTCCTGCTCGTCACCGCCCAGGGACGAGAATTTGAACAAGGCCTCAAAGAATCAACCTACAACGGAGTGCTCGGCTTGACCTTGAGCCTCGAGTCTATCCAGCTCTTTGCTGAATATGGGTATGCAACCAATCTTTCCAGCAAGGTGCGATCCTACGATCGCCACCAAGCCACCGTCGGCGTCCGCGCCACCTACAATTGAGGTGACATCATGATACCGATCACATTGCTTTTTGCCCTGACCGTTCAAGACCCCGCAACCGCAATCTCCGTCATTGGCCAGGTGGAAGTCGACACCGGCAAGAACATGATCGCCCTGCAACGCTTTGATGAGGTGGATGAGGGCACGACAATCATCACCCACGATGACTCCTTTGCAACGTTGCGCCTGCCGTCGGGATCGCAATTGCGACTCGCCCCCAACACGCAGGTGCGACTCGGCACCGTGACCTTGCGACAACCAGCATCGAACCGCACCACCAAGCTCAAGCTCAAGGTGGGCCGAATCTGGGCTGGCGTGATGGGTCTTTTCGGCAACGAAGCGAGTTTCGAGGTCACCACCACCAACGCCGTCGCTGGTGTGCGCGGTACCGCATTTTGGGCAGCGGTGGACGGGCAAGGGGAGCGCTTCGTCGTCGATCACGGCAGCCTCAAGATCGGACTCGGGGACACATCCCTCGCCCTCGACGGACCGGGTGCCGTGGCCGACATCACCGGTGGCCAGTTGCAGCCACTGTCGCGGATGAGCCGACTTGACGTCGCGGCGCTGCGCAACCTCACCGGTGGCCCCGGTGCCAGCCTACATTACCGCTTCAACAGCAACGTGGGCCGCAGTCTGACTCCCTTTGCCAGCACCAGGAAGAGCCCCAGCTTCGCCGCACCTGACATCGTGAAAGATGGCCCCCTTGGCGTGGCATCGGTATCGGATCAGCTGCGTGGCGGGGCCGACATCATTGTTCGGGTCATACCACCGACGGAATAACACCAATCACGGCACAAGAGGAATCATCCGATGCACGACTCCCGCATGCAGAAACTGGCCAAGAATCTCATCAAGTATTCCTGCCGCATCAAAAAGGGCGAAAAGATACTCATCGAAGCCACAGACATTCCCGATGAGATGGTTGCCCTCCTCGTCCGCGAGGCAGCAAATGCCGGCGGAATTCCGTTGGTCACGGTAAAACACAACAAGATCCTGCGCGAGTTGTTCCGCAATGCCAAGAAAGAAGGGATGGAGCTTGCTGGTGAGGTGGAACGCTTCCGCATGGAGAAGGTGCAGGCCTACATCGCCTTGCGCGGCTCCAACAACATCAACGAGTTCGGTGACGTACCCGCCGACAAGCTAAAGCTTTTCCAAACCCACTGGATGAAACCGGTGCACTTGGAGGTGCGGGTTCCCAAAACTAAGTGGGTGGTATTGCGATGGCCATCCTCGGCGATGGCACAACAGGCAAAAATGTCTACAGAGGCTTTCGAAGACTTCTACTTCTCCGTCTGCAACCTCGACTACACCAAGATGGGGCAAGCGATGCAGCCTTTGAAGGACCTCATGGAGAAGACAGACAAAGTCCGCATCGTCGGTCCAGGCACCAACCTGCGCTTCTCCATCAAGGACCTGCCGGCCATCCCATGTGACGGACAGCTCAACATTCCCGACGGCGAGGTGTTCACCGCTCCCGTTCGAGAGTCAGTGAACGGCACCATTCGTTACAACACCCGTAGTCTCTATCTCGGAACGGAGTTCTCAGACCTCGAGTTCACCATCAAGAATGGTAAGATCACCAAATTCAAGGGCAACCCTGCCGACCGCCTGGTTGAGGTTCTCAACTCCGACGAAGGTGCCCGCTACTTTGGCGAGTTTGCCATCGGCGTGAATCCCTTCGTCACCAAACCAATGCTGGATACACTCTTCGACGAGAAGATCGCAGGCTCCATCCATCTCACCCCAGGTAACGCCTATGACGAGGCTGACAACGGCAATCGCTCACAAGTGCACTGGGACCTGGTGCTCATTCAAACCCCCGAGTGGGGCGGCGGTGAGATCTACTTCGACGGCAAGTTGATCCGTAAGAACGGACTGTTCGTGCCCAAAGCTCTCAAACCCCTCAATCCTGAGAATCTCGCATAGAAGAATCCATCGAAAACACGAAATAATAAGCGCTCCATCAACTCAGTTGTGAGCGGGCGTAGGCTATGGCTCCTAAAGCAACGGCGTCATCGCCGAGCTCGGAGAGGACGAGCTTGACGTCGCCGAATGCGACTTCGGGGAAAGTCGCGGCCTTGGCGGACTTGCGAATGGACTCCAACATTTCCTCACCCAAGGCTTCCAGGACGCCACCACCGAGGACAATGACTTCGGGTCCCAGAAGAGTGATGAGGTTTGCTACCCCGAGTCCAAGATACCACGCCACTTCGCCAACAGCCTCTCGCACAACTTCATCTCCCGCAGCGTATACTCGAGCCAAAATGCCGCTGCGGACATTTCGCAGATCGAGCCCTTCTTCCTCCTGCAGCAACGAAAAGCGACCGTTCTTTTCGATCTCGGTACGCAGGCGATTGCCCATGCCCGTCTTCGATGCATACGCCTCGAGACAGCCTATGTGGCCACAGCCGCACTTGCGGCCCTTGGCCTCAATGATCATGTGGCCTACTTCGGCAGCCAGGTGGTGCGGACCGCGCACCATCTCTCCCCCAAGGACAATGCCACCACCGAGCCCCGTTCCAACGAACAACCCCACGAGACTCTGACTCCCTTGCCCCACCCCGTAGACAAACTCTCCGAGGGTGCCCAGGTTGCAATCGTTCTCCGCAACCACCGGTCTTGGAATGCATTTCATGAGACTAGCGGCCAGCGCCGCATCACTCCAACCGAGATTGGTCGCATTCACCGCTGTACCATCGGGGCGAATAGGGCTGGGGGCACCCACACCAACAGCCTCAAGGTCCCCGATTGCAACATTGGCTTCGCTGCAGGCCTTCTCCAGCACTGCCGCGACCCGTTGCATCACGACGTCGAATCCCTTTTTTCCCTTCGACTTTTTTCTAGCTCGTGCCAGAACTTTTCCATCAGCGGTGGCGATCACCGCATGCAGCTTGGTTGCGCCAATATCGACCCCACCGAACAGTCCACCCATCGTTGTCTCTCCCATGTCTGTGCCCCGCGGCAGATTGACCAACCGCCTGGAGTGTGAATACCTCGTTCCATGGTCACACCATCATCCCATGGAAACGCCCCGATCACGGCCAAGCCCCCCGTCGTGGCTACCTCACCCGTC
>MGST01000041.1:15581-79612 GCA_001798605.1 Deltaproteobacteria bacterium RIFOXYA12_FULL_58_15
TCAAGACCGTCGCCGCCATTGACATCGGTTCCAATGGCATACGAATGGTCATCGGCGAGGCCTCTCACCAGGGCGCGGTGGAGATCCTCGAGCAGCTCAACCGCACGGTTCGCTTGGGGCAAGACTCCTTTCGACGCGGCAAGATTAGCAGCCGCACCATGCGTGCCACGGTCAATATCCTGCGCGACTATCGCCGTCTGCTGGATTTTTACCGAGTCGACACTGTGCGCGCGGTGGCCACGTCAGCGGTGCGAGAGGCGAGCAATGCTGACAACTTTGTAGACCGCGTTTTGGTCGCCACAGGAATAGAGGTGGAGGTCATCGACACGTCGGAGGAGAGCCGTCTCAATCTTACGGCCCTGCGCCAAATTGTTGGGAATACCCTCGACATAAACAAGAGCTACACATTGATCGCTGATGTGGGTGGGGGCAACACGCTCTTGACCGTTCTCAAGAACGGCGAGATCGCCGATTCCAAGAGCCTGCAACTTGGCTCCATTCGCCTCCTGGAGACGATTGCCGACAATGAGTCTGGTAATCGAGCCGTCGACCTCATCGCACAGCAAGTCACCAACATCATCGCCTCGGTCACTACCTCCTTGCACCTCGAGAAGGTCCGAGCCCTGGTCATTGCCGGCGGTGACGCCCGTTTTGCAGCACGACACCTCGGAAAACAGACCGATTCGCCCAATCTCCGTTCCATCAGTCGCGCTGACCTCAACATGCTGGTGAGAAAACTTCGGGCCATGGGGCCCGGCGATATTGCCAAAGAATATGGCGTCCCGTTTGTCGATGCAGAAACTCTCGTCCCCGCGTTGTTGGTCTACCACGCTCTTCTGCTCACGACGCAGGCGCCACGGGCTCTGGTCTCGCAAATCACCATGCGCGATGGGTTGATCATTGACCTCGCGCGCTCGGCCGCGGGTTACGAAGATCAGGTTCTTGCAGAGGGGGTCATCCACTCAGCACAGGCGCTGTCGGAGAAGTACCTCGCGGCTCCAGACCACGCCGCTCACGTTGCCAGCCTCTCCGTACGCCTCTTCGATGAACTCAAGACTGAGCATGGACTCGGCCCCCGTCATCGGTTGCTCTTGCGAGTCGCAGCGCTCTTACATGAGGTTGGCGGGTTCGTCGGTAGCCGCGCGCACCACAAGCACAGTTATTATCTCGTCGCCAACTCCGAGATTTTTGGCCTCACCCGTGCGGAAACCTTGGTTGTTGCCCACATCGCCCGCTACCACCGCCGCGGCTCTCCAAAGAACACCCACATCGAGTACATGGGCCTACCCCGAGAGTCCCGCATGGTCGTCAGCAAATTGGCCGCGCTGCTCAGAGTGGCCGACGCCCTCGACCGCGCACATACCCAGCAGTTCCGCGAGTTTGACTGCGAACGCAGCGACGATGAATTTGTCATTCGCCCCAGGGGCGTCGCCGACCTCACCCTGGAACGCCAGGCTGTCAATTCCAAGGGTGATTTGTTCGATGAGGTGTATGGGATGCGAGTGCGATTGGAAGAAGGCGTTCCCACTGGCAAAGAGCGCCGATCCAAAACCAGGCACTAACACTCTCGAGGATTTTCATGGCAAAGAAGGATCTCCGGGCCCAAGAGCACTACATCAATCGCGAGCTCAGCTGGCTTGAATTCAATGCGCGAGTCCTTCAGGAGGCGCAATCGCCAACAGTCCCCCTCATCGAACGGCTGAAGTTCCTTGCTATCGTCAGCACCAACCTCGACGAGTTCTTTATGGTCAGAGTAGCGGGTCTCATGCAGCAACGCGCGGCGAACATTCGCAAGCGCGACATGAGCGGCATCACCCCACTGCAGCAGCTCAAGGCCATCTCAGAGCGGGCCCATCGCATGGTTCGGGAACAATCCGACGCCCTGCGGGCGGTCCGTGACGAGCTGGCGTTCCACAACTTCAGACTCCTCGATCGGCACGATTGGACCCCCGAGCAAGGTCAATTCCTCCGTGGCTATTTTGCCGAGGATGTCTTGCCCGTGTTGACTCCACTGGCAGTCGAGGAGCTGGACCCGATGCCGTTGCTACCGGGCGCGCGCCTGCACATTGCAGCGCTGTTGCACTACGACAACGGAGAAAAGAAGCGAACTGAGCCGAGAATTGTTGTCGTGCCGGTCCCCACCCAGCTCAATCGCTTCGTCACCATACCAGCGGAAGAAGGCGTGCGGCTCGCTCCTATCGAAGACGTGGTCGCCACCAACCTCGGTCTTCTTTTCGACGGCGGTGAGGTGCTGGCGACCACCGTCTTTCGCTTGACCCGAGACGCCGATTCCGCCGTTCAAGACGATGACGCTGGCGATCTCTTGCAGGTTATGGAGGAGGCCGTCTTGTCCCGGCGTCGCCGCGCCACCGTGCGCCTGGAGATATCAGCTGAACCAGCCCCCGCACTGCGCGCGTGGTTGGTGAGTTGGTTGCAGCTCAGCAATGACGAGGTCTACGAGATTGATGGCCTGCTCGATATCGCCGCCCTTATGGAGGTCGTTGGCCGTCGTGGCTTCGACAACCTGAGGGATCCACAGTGGCAGCCGCAACCGCCACGGGACCTTCTCGGCGCTGAAGACCTGTGGACTGCCATACGTGATCGCGACGTTCTCTTGTTCCACCCCTACGAATCCTTTGAGCCCGTGGTGCGCATGCTCGAGGTGGCAGCAACCGACCCCGATGTCCTGGCCATTAAGCAAGTTCTCTACCGCACCAGCGGCGATTCCCCGATCATCAGGGCGCTGGAGCTGGCGGCGCAAAATGGCAAACAGGTCTCTGTGCTCGTCGAGCTCAAGGCGCGCTTCGACGAGGAACGTAACATCAACTGGGCCCGTCACCTCGAAGACGCTGGCGTCAACGTCATCTACGGCATTGCGGGCTTCAAGACGCACGCCAAGGCTCTGCTCATTGTTCGACGGGAGGGCACCCGAGTCTGCCGATATATTCATCTAGCAACCGGCAATTACAACGACCGCACAGCCCGGGTCTATTCGGACATGGGCATCATGACCAGCAACAGGGACATCGGCCGTGACGTCGCAGCGTTTTTCAATCTGCTCACGGGCTATTCGGAGGCGGTCGCATTGTCACAACTGACGATTGCCCCAACCGAGCTGCGCCAGCGGTTTCTGCAACTCATCGATCGCGAGATCCAGACATCGACTCGGGATGATCCAGGCCTCATCATCGCAAAGATGAACTCACTTCAGGATCCACACATCATTGAGGCGCTGTACAAGGCAAGCAGCGCTGGCGTGAGGATTCGTCTCAATGTTCGCGGCATTTGTTGTCTTCGTCCAGGCGTGAAAGGCGTGTCCAAAAACATCGAAGTCCGCTCCATTGTCGACCGTTTTCTTGAGCATCCCCGCATCTACTACTTCCGCAACGGCGGCCATGAAGAGGTGTACCTGGCGAGTGCCGACTGGATGACCCGCAACCTCGACAAACGCCTGGAGCTCCTCTTCCCAATACGCGATTCGCGCATCGCTCGCCGGATCATCGACGTCCTCAACGGATTTTTCGCCGACAACACCAAGTCACACGAGCTCAGATCCGACGGTACATGGACTCGCGTGCCAGAGTCGGAACCCAAAATCCGTATCCAGGAAGAGCTCTACCGCGGGGCCGTCGCCGCCACTCGAGCAGCAAAACAAGCGCCGATCTCCTTCAAACCGCTGACCGCCCCCAAGTCGCGGTGAGATTCCACCGTTACCGCAAGCTCCCACGCCGCAGATGTCGGACTGTCGAAGCGAGATAGGTGGCTCCGGCCAATCCCACCATGGCAGCGCCCGTCGGCAACTCCAGGACAAAAGAGAGGTAGTAGCCCAACGCGGCGCAAACCACACCGATTAACGTCGCGACAACGAAGGCCGCGGACATCGATCGGGCCAAGCGCAAAGCAGCCATCGCCGGCAACACCGCGAAGCCAAACGCAGGCAAAGCACCGATCGCTCGCGTCGCCGCCGAAATCGCCACGGCAACCGTGACGTAGATGAGCACCTCGTATCGATACACCGGAATGCCCGAGGCCCCTGCGGTGTCCGGATCGTAACTTGCAAAGAGAAAGCGCCGATAGAAGACAATGTGCACAACTGCCACCAGTGCGGCGGCCGCGCCGACATTGACGATCTGCACGGTTTCCACCAACACAGCGCTGCCGAAGAGAATACTCTGCACGTCATGCAAGTCCTGACGAATGAATCCAGCAAGCAACAGAGCCGCGACCGATGAAATCAAGTATGCGACAACCGTGGCGTTGTTGCTCTCCTGACCTTGTCGGGCAAAGTAGCCGGCGGCCAGAAGCGCCAAAAAGAGCGCCATCCATGTCGGGTCCGGCAGACTCGCTGTTTCGTGCATATCGAACAATCCGCAAAGGAAGAACGAGAGCACCACGCCGGCAGAGGAGACCTGGGAGAGTGCAAGCGGCACGTAGACCACCCGCTTGAGCACGATCCAGACGCCCAGATAGGACAGCGTCGCCGCCGCAATGACGGCAACGATGATCGCGTCCCTCCAGACGAACCAGCTATCCAGAAACGACACAGACTCATTCATGTTCATTGCCTCGAGCACATACGTGGTAACTGCCGTCTTGACGTTGGACCTGGATGGTGCGGCGGTAGAGATGACTGAGACGTTCCTCGGTCAACAGCTCTGCCATGGGGCCGGCGTCGAAGAGTTGGGCATCTTTGTTGATAAGACAGAGATGATCCGCCACCCGCACCACCTTGCTGATGTGATGGCCGATCATCAAAACCGTGATCTTACGATCGGCATGCAGTTGCCGCAGAAACTCCAGGATATCCTCCTCCCCCGGAAGATCCAGACCGCTCGTGGGCTCGTCCAACACCAAAACGTCGGGATCCGAAACGAGCGCCCGTGCCATCAACACCCGTTGCCTTTGCCCGCCAGACAGAGCATCAAAGGGATGTCCGGCGATAGCATCCAAGCCGATGCGATCAAGCTCATCACGGGTGCGCTTGACATCATGCCGGGTTGGGCGTTGCCCGATTCTGAGTTGGCCGTAGCGCCCCATCAATGCGACGTCGAAGGCCGTCAGTGGGTACTGGGAGCTCAACGCGTAACGCTGGGGCACATAACCGAACCGCGGTGTGCGGCCGTCAAAGCGAACCTTGCCGATCACTGGAGGAATAAGGCCCACGATCGTCTTGACGAGCGTGGTCTTGCCGGCGCCGTTGGGGCCTACGATTCCCCAGAAGTCCCCAGGTTGGACCGTCAGTGACAGATGATTCATCAAAGGCACCTTGCAATAACCGATGGAGACATCCTCGAGCTCGATCACTTCTCACTCCTCTCTTTGAATCAGCACACATCTCCTCGTTCATTTTCGACCCACAATCTCGTCGACTATGCGATCAAACTTGTCCCAGATGGTCATGACATCCGGAGCACCGCCGACCATGGACGGCAAGACGAGCAGCTTGGCACCCGCCTTGTTGGCGAATACGCGCGAAAGGCTGGTAGGGAAATAGACCTCCTGGAACACAAACTTCACTCCCTGAGACTTCACCTGGCCGAGGAGCTGACTCACGTGCCTCGGTGAGGGCGAAACACCCGGCTTGGGTTCGAGGGCTCCGACACGGACGAAACCCATCCAATCGAGCATGTAGACCCAGCTCTGGTGGTACACGACCACTCGGGTGCCCGCATAAGGGGCGAGTCGCGTTTTCCACTCGGCGCTCTTCGTCGAGTACTTGTCAGAGAATTCATGCCAACGCTTTTCAAAGTAGTTGCGGCCGTCCGGATCGAGCTCGATGAGCTTCTGTTCAATGGCTTGCGCGACGCGAAACAACTCCTCCGGCGCGGTATAGAAGTGCGGGTTGCCGCCACTGTGCACGTCCCCCATGGCCCGATCCGCCCTCGCCGGCACCTCCTTGGGCGTGATGAATTGCGACGCGTCCAGGTATCCCTGAGCGCCGATTTGGATGTTTGGGTTACGCGACTGTGTCATCAGGACGGGCAGCCACCCGGCTTCCAGACTCAGGCCAATGAGAATCAGGAGATCGGCCCGGTTGACCGCGAGAATCATCGAAGGCCGTGCGTCCGCAAAATGTGGGTCCTGGGTACCTTTGAGCAGAGCTTCGACATCGACCCGTTCGCCACCTAGATCTTGGGCGATGGCGGCGAAATCCGGCAGCGTTGCCACCACCCGAAGCTTGGCCACGGCGTCCTTGGGCGCGACCACCATCGTGAAAGATAGAACAACTATAGAGACAAACCTCATGGTTAACTCCTGCACTATTAGAAGGTGTGAGCACCGTGTTCGCCGGCGCTCACCTCGACTTGGAAGAAGCCAGCAAAGTACGTTGGCATGCGCTTGTCCTTGCCCACGTCGAGCTGTATGCGCACCTTCGCGAAGTGGCTCGGCAGAACGGTCACTGCACCAGAGCCGCGCCATTGCTTCCCGGCCAGGTTGGTGCCCACAAGAGGCGTGCCACTGAGCTTGCCTGTGTAGTCCGCTCTCACGTTTGCAATCCAAGAACGGTCGATCTGGAAATCCAACTGCGCGTAGCCACCCCAGTCCCTGACAAAATCGCCGGGGATTTGCGTATCTCGCATGACACCCTCGACGGTCAGCGCAACCGCCATGTCGTCATCGCCAGTCGAGATGGGTCGCCATTTCAAATAGAGATCCGCACCGAACAGGTCGGCACGATTGTCAGGCACGTACGGGCTCTGGCCCCATGCGCCATCGACGCCGAAGTTCAAAGACCAATCATCGGACAACGCAAAGAAGTTGACGATGCGGCTGACATAGACAAAGTCTTCCAAACCGTCGATGCGACCGCTCTTGGTTAAAGGTGGCGCACCGAATGTGCTCGAACGCAACGCCAGCTCGCCAATCGAGCCGAAGGCCTCGCCGAAAACCATCACGTACCATGGCAATGGCAAAAGAAGGGAGACCTCAGCGCCCGGTCCGGAAAAGTGCTCCTCGCTCATGAAGCGGGTCTGTGACAAGGGTGGATTGGTGAAATGCCAGGTGTGCAGATGTTGTGGATTCTGCCGACCGAACTGTGCATTGAAATAGCCCAGTCGCGCCTGAAGATTGCAGGGAAGCGCCAAGGTTGTCAGATAGACCTCCTCCAGGTGCATGTGAGAGAGCTCGAAGTTCATATCGAAGCGAAAAAATGGATCCACCGATGCAGAGGCCGCAAACTCCAAACCCTGTATGGCGAATCCGTTGTCATCCATCGCATGACCGCCTTGACGCAGATGCTCGGAAACGTCAAACCAGGCCAGCCCAGCATCTAGAATCAAGCTGATGTCAGGATTCATCTGACGAACCACCGTGGCCACCGTTGCCGGGACGATGGTTGCTGGTGGATTTTCAGATGCTGTTGCCTGATCTGCGGCAATCGCCGCAGCGAAATCAGCGTCGGATGGTGTATCGGCCTCCTCGGCACGACTCGTTGTCACGCCCAGCAGAGAAGCAGCGAGCGCTCCGCCGCACGCAAACCAATTAACCCGCATGGATATCCTCCAATATGAGAAGAGATGACGGTTTCCATTGCGACCGCACAGCCCAACGTGGGTGCCACACATCGCCTCTTGGTTGCGGTGTGCTCACTCCGTGAGGTTATCATCGCCGTGTCGGGCGGCCGAAACGGATCTACTTACTCAACGTCATGCAATGAATGGAGGGGACTGCTTGGGTGCGACGCGGAAAACTGCAATTCGAGAAGGCGGACCAAGCCAACGAACAGGTGCCGACAAGGGTTCTGCGACGGATAGCGCAACCTCGCTGGAGTGGGAATCGTCGAATTCCTGGCGGAGACTGACAGACAATCCACAATGGGCGTGGTTGGCAGGAACAAAAGCACCCACGGCCGCGTATGTACCGTCGTCTCGCTGTAGTGCCGACCCGACGGCCGGCCAATCAGGTGGCAAGTGGATGAAGTCGCCGTGTTCCACACACACCGCGTGCGGGACTGCAGCAAAATGAATCAAAGCCGTGAGGCCAGAGCCGGGCAGCACCAAGAACAAGGAGAGCACTAGCGAGCGCACAAACTCACCGTTTGGGTGCCGATGACAGAAATCACCACGCAAGCCAGTCACTCTCCAACGTTCGAACGTCAGCCTCCGTGTCAATACCGCACTTGGACGCAATTGCATAGTTCAGATCGCAGGAAGACTCGCCCTATTCTTTTTCGAGACACGCCTCGATGCGCAAGAGGACCTCTTCCGGGCTAAGACTCTTGTGTAGGACATCGCTTGCGCCGTACTCCAACAACTTCCGGTGTTCGACGTCACTCACACTGGTTGCCGTGAGGAATACGATCTTGAGGTCCGTCTCACCGCCGACGCGTCGAATCTTGTCGACGAGATCCGGTCCGGAAATTCCTGGCATCACGAGGTCGAGAAGCAGAACGTCCAGGTCGAGAAGCTCCTCCAAGAGCAGATTGAATGCCGCGTCGCCGTCCGCGGCCTCGAGAATTTGGAAACCTCCAAGCCGGAGGATATTGCCGATCACCGTGCGAAAAAACCTGTCATCGTCCGCAAGAAGCGCCCGCCGCGTGAACGGAATGTCAACCGAGCTCAATATGTGCGACAGCCGACTCAGCACGTCGATTGGCGACTCCATAAACCGAATTCCCGCTCCACAGTGCCCACCTTCCCGAGTGGCCGTGTTGACGTCCACCGAACGGACGACCGTGCCTGCTAAATTGGCCTTTTCTTTGCTCCCAGTGGCAAATACATCGAAATTGATAATGGAGCCTACGGGTGGGGGGTCAAACGAATCGATGAACATGCCGCCACGGCTCAAATTGACCGTGTGTTCCCGTCTCGCTTCACCATTGATTTCGTACTCCACTCGCAACGGAATGGGAAACCTTTCGTAGCGGCGTCCCGAGCGTTCGGGCCATGGTGCCCCACGTCGCACCGCATTTTGAAACGACTCAAACATGTTCTGCTCAGTCGGCGGCAACAGAAATCCGACACCAAAGCCCATCTTGGATTTTTGCGATCTCGCGACAGTCTGATCGCGAACATAGACAACGCGACCACTCAAGCAGATGGGTCCCTGTCCACTGGCTGTCTCGATGGTCAGCTTGATGGCCTGACCCACCTCAGGAAGTGCCTCACTTGGGATGAAGATGCCGCGACCGAGGGGCGTCGTTGCATACGCATCGAGGAATTCCTCAGGGGACGCAAACTGAACGCGAAGATGCAGAATGGCGTTGGGATCAACCGCACCCAACTCCACCTTGGGCTCACCCATGATGGTTCTTCTCAATTCGGAAAGGGCTGCACCGGGAGAAGTTACACATCGATGTCGGCAAGCCAACCTGGCATTCAACCGCTCAACAAAACTGCGGCGTTCCACGGCTGACAACTGCATGGGTTCCAATAACCGGAAATGGCCTTTCTGTGCCGTCCTTTCCATCTCCACAGGGAGATCGGGGCCAAACATCGCCCAGTCGAAGCGTGCCAAGCACGCCAGAGGACTTCCAGGGGCATAGAAGAAATCGAAATTCAGAAGCTCGTGCGGCTCGTAACGTTCCCTGATCTCACGAATGGCAGCCGCCGCGACGTCAAACCCGCGCCGCGGATCGTCGAGGACCAACACAAAATTGTAGGTCTCAGGAAGTTCGTTTGTGTCGGGTTGGTCACCCATCAATCATCTACCATTGCCACCACGGAACCGTTGAAACACCTACCACCGTCGAGAATGCTACAACCGTTCATGGCAGCCAACAACATGGATTTAGAAGCAAGAGGAGTTGGGCAACCCGGCAATCGCCGAATAGTCGTTGCCCACCGCAGGTGCCACGTAGGCTTGGAAGTCAGAGCCGTTGTCATTGCTGTCAGAGTCAGTGAAGTGGGTGGCGAAACAGCGGCCCACGGTTTGGCCCTCAGCCGGAACAATCGCCGCCATGCCTTCCCCAATAAAGACGTCAGTCGCCCCAAAGCTTCCATAGCCAACCGCATCGACCACTCGGTCTAGGCAGTCCACCAGCCGCAGGTTATCGGGACCGTTTTGCAGATCCATTTCAATCATAGGCTGATCGAGATTGGGTACACCGGATTCACCCATGACGTAGTAGCCATCGCTGGGGATAACGCCCGAAAGTGGCAGCTCGAACAGCCGAACCCCGCCATTGCCATTGAAGTGCTCCATCCTCAATCCTTTGAGGTCCGTGCCCGGAACCCCGCGCAGCTCGACAAAAGAATGAGATGTCTCCGCGTCGCTGCCAGGCTCATTCGGCAACAGTTCATTGATGACAACGAGCCCGAAAAATGACGGGCACACGAAGCTGTCACCGACCGTGGTGTCACCGACCCTGGTATCACCGGTCATCGAATCACCGACCCTGGTGTCACCGGTCATCGAGTCACCGATCCTCGTGTCACCGGTCATCGAGTCACCACCGCCATCGCTGCGACTGTCGTAGTCTCCCGAAGCCATGCAGCGTCGGTCGATGCAATCAAGGCCTGGGTTGCAGGTGCCGTCTCTGTTGCAATTGCAGCCACCAGTCCCCCAGGTACACATTGTTTGATAGGGATTGGGAGGATCCTCTTGGGTGCACGCAAACAGGTTGGCTGCGCAAACAACAATGAGTGTACTTTTGTGCATAGGGACCTCCACGCGGGTTCTATCACTTCTGCGGCGGGTTGCCAGCTGCGTTTACTCCGACTCTAGACTCACTTATGGTGTGACCGCCAAACAGTCATCCAAAGGGGATGGTTCATGTCCGAACACAGCTTTTCCGAAGTCACCGAGCACGGTTGGCTCGGCCGCATCACAGAGTCGCTCAAGAGTGTCGTGGTAGGCATCATCCTCTTCATTGTGGCCTTCCCCGTGTTGTGGTGGAACGAAGGCAACTCCGTCGAGACCTACAAGAGTCTCAAGGAAGGTGCCACCTCCGTTGTTTCGATAGCGGCAGACAAGGTCGACGAGGCCAACGACGGCAAGCTCGTTCACATGTCGGGGGACGCAGAGACCACTGACCGGTTGCAAGATCCGACTTTCCTTGTCGAAGAAAATGCAATCCGACTGTCCCGAAACGTCGAGATGTACCAATGGACTGAGCGCCAAGAAAGCAAGAAGAACAAGAAGGTCGGCGGCAAAGAAGAGACCGTCACAACCTACACTTACGCCAAAGAGTGGAAGAATTCCGCGGTTAGCTCGAGCTCCTTCAAAAAGCCCGAAGGTCACGAAAACCCGGGAAGCATGCCCTATGCAGACGACTCCTGGATTGCCGGCAAAGTCACATTGGGCGCATTCGAGCTTTCCGATGATCTCAAGGGTGCCATCTCCAAGTCGGAAACCGTCAGGTACACCGCACAGCTACACGACAGGTTGCCGCCGCCCCTCAAATCCAAGAGTCAAGTCTACGGCGAAGCCCTCTACATCGGCAGCAACCCGGGCTCGCCTGAGGTGGGCGACGTTCGCATCACCTTCACAAAAGTTCCGCAGGGCAAGGTCAGTCTCTTTTCTCAACAATCGGGAAACACTTTCCAGCCCTACCAAACAAAGGCGGGGAAAGCTCTCGAGCGTCTGCAAATGGGCACCGTGTCGGCAGCACAGATGTTCGAGCAGGCGCAGCAGGAAAACGTCGTCTTCACTTGGATCCTGCGCATCATCGGCTTCATCTTGATGTTCGCAGGCGTGAGCATGGTCTTTAGGCCCATCGCGGTGGTCGCGGATGTTGTACCAATCGTTGGTGATATTCTCCGGATGGGTTTCGGCATTGTCGCATTTGCAGTGGCAGCGCCGCTGACCTTGGTCACCATCGCCATTGCTTGGTTGGTCTACCGACCCGTCCTTGGCGTCGCACTGTTGTTGATCGCTTCCGGCATCATCGTCGGTATCAAGATGTTGGCGACCAAGAGGAAGAAGGCGGCGGCACCAGCATCCGCATATTAATGGGGACAAAACCGGTGCAGGGGAATCGAACGTCCGGCAGTCACCCTACCCGGCTTTGGCAACAGTTCATGACGGCGTTGACGGTCATGCAGTGCCTTTGCTGTGGCATAGGATACCGCGCCGCTCGCACCGACCTGCCCAAGGAGGAACGGGGTGTCGCCGAGCTCACCCGCATGGTTCTCGACTACAAGACAGCCCTCAAGAAGAGAGATTTTGACCTTGCAGAGAAGATCCTTGAGGCGCTCGACAACGAGATAGCCAACGTTGATGGAGTCACGCGCTCCCATCCCGACTTTGAAGAGGTCAATCGCGCAGCGGAAAAAGCGAGGCCAGCATTGGTGGCAGCAAGACGTCGCGACCGCGTGGAGCACCTCCTCGGGAAGTTGCGCGGTGATATTGACCGTGGTGAGTCACTTTGCATAAAGCTCACCAAGGACGGACCCTCGGCCAAACTCCTCGAGGAGCTCAACAGCCTAACTGAATCCTTCAACGCGAGTCTCACAGGGGGCGAAACACTCAAGGAGGACAGGCTCTACTCTGATTCTGTTCCCCCAATCGTTGAAGCGCTTGGCCGATTTAAGACTCGTGCGGCCGAGTTTGATTGGCTCCTCCAGTTGTCGAGAGAACTCGTGCCTCCCATTAACCGAGCGCTCGCGGCGGAAACGGCCGCCAAGAGCGACACGGGACTCAAGGATCGCATGGGTGCCTCCACGGCCGCGGCGGCAGGATTCGCAGAGTGCACCGAGATCATCACTCGATACCGCGAAGCTGACGGCTACAACGATCAGCTGAAGATTCAAAGCGGTCTCGGCGACGTCTCCCTCGACGAAGCAGGCCTCACCTGCGAGATGCGACGAGCCGGAGCAGACCAACTACGGGCCACCTTGGAATGGCAACAGGGTGTGGATACGGCCGCCCAAGCCGCAAGCCGAGCGGTCGAAGCTCTGAAAGCGAGCGCAGGCGCCGATGCGGCACTCGCGCTCATTGGACCCGCGCTGGAAGCTCTCACCGAATGCGAGCGGAGCATCAGCACCACCCGGGATCAACCTGGATTCGATGGTTCCATCATGTTCAAGACAATTTTCGGCGAGCTCAAGGTGCGCAAGCTCTACGAAGCTTGTAACGGGGAAAAAGAGCGCCTCGCCAAAGCGAACCCCGCCCTCCATTGGAAAAGCGCGATCGATCGTCTTCGGAAGCGGGTCGGCGAAGCCAAGAACGCCCTCAACGCAGCCAAGAGCGCAACCACTCCTGAGGAAAAGATCAAGACCCTATGGACCGCGGTAGGCGGCTACGCCGAGTGCCTCGAGCAGACACAGCATCTCAACGTCACCGACAACCCGAAATGGAAACGGGCCAATCCCTCCGCCAGAGACTTCGCCTGGCTGCATTCCTTGGCAAAGACCTGCAATACGCAACAAGCAAGAGCCAAGAGCCTCCTGGACCGAGCCGAAAGTGCGTCTCGCTCAAAGAAGAAGAAGAGCAGACGAAAACGCCAGCGCTGAATGGGTGTGACGAGTGCTCAGGCTCGGATGTTGTTGATGATGCCCTTGCGAGTGTCGTCTTGATTCTTGAGGATGTTGCTCAGAGTGCTGGTCAGCTGCTGATACCGCTCGACCATATACTGCAGTTTGTAGATGTCTTGATTGACGACGGAGGCAATCGCCTCCGCTTGCGGTTCGAGACGATCCAACAACTTCTGCGCCTCCTCCTTGGTGAGTTGCTCATCTTTGTGATCGACGATGGTGGCCTTGCCATCCTCACCTATCGTTATTTCTCGGTAGCTGAAGGTCTCGGTGCTGCCGTCGTCTGGCCAGTCGGCGAGCATCGCCTCGAGCTCGTTGACATACGCCCGGGTCTCGTTGCCGAACTGCTCCCGCTCCGCGACCTCGAAGAAGAAATTGTGAAGATTCTTTTCGACGCCCCAGACCCCCTCGAAGATGAGGGTCTCACTCGCCCCATCACGCTGGTCGTTCCCCTCTGACATCATCCACTGCTCATAGGTCATGTTGGTGGCATCTTGCAGATCCGTGGAAACACTGTTGACTTCGATTCCGTTGGGTTTGGCCTCATCCTCGTCCCACGCCGCTTTGCCTAGATCCATCAGTATCTTCTGGAGCTTCTCACGACTGCTGGGCGCGAGTCGCGCAAACGCCTCATCGACAACAACCTGTTGCCGCTCTGTGAGGCGTGGAATGTCGATTCTCTGGCCGTTGGTGAAGGTGTGATTGATGAATCTCGGTTTGTCACTCAATGATTGGGTCGTACCGTTCCCGAGCGCCGACAGATCGGTCTTGCCTATCCCCATCACCGTCGCGGGGCCATTGCGATCAAATTGACTGGACTGATGTAGTTCCTGGCGGCGACGCACCTGCAGCTGCTCTTGCTCTTGCTCCCTGGCGACCGATCTGCCGCGAACTTCATCTACCGTCAGCTTTGACATGATTGCTCCTCGCTAACACAACACCGAGCGAATTTTCGAGAATCAGGTTTCTCGATCTCATTATCGCAGTCGATCCCAATTGGTTGCGTAAATAGTCGTGGAGGAAATGGCCTGACGCGACACGGCAAACTCGGCCGAGGTCTCGCCCGTGGCTCGCGGCCGGTGGCAGTGATATGGAGGATACCCACATGATGTCGGGATCAACATGATGTAGGGATCAACATGAGGTGGGGACCATGTCCGATGAATCGCTGAACGTTGGTGTCCTGGGGGCAGGGAGCTGGGGCACAGCACTGGCCTACTTGCTCTCGACTCGCTCCCACAACGTGACACACTGGGCGCTCGAACCAGAGGTAGTCGCCGGCATCAATCGCGAACGACGCAATCCGCTATACATGAGCCAACTGGAGATCCCACAGAACATCCACGCGACCGGCGATCTCGAAGAAGTTGTGCACGAGTCCCAGATGCTGCTGTTTGTCATCCCAGCACAATACGTGCGCAAATATCTGGTGCAGCTGCGCGACATCCTACCCTCGGGAATCCCGCTGGTCATCTGCTCCAAAGGCATCGAACGCAACTCCCTCGCAACCATGGAGCAGGTCTTCATTGAGGAGCTCCCAGGAAAAACTCACCGCGATATCTGCGTTCTCTCTGGCCCGTCCTTTGCCCTCGAAGTCACACAGAACATGCCAACCAATGTTACCGTCGCCTCCAGGACCCTGGGAACCGCGCGGCGCGTGCAGGACGTCTTGGCGACCAAGGTGTTCCGGATATACACCACCGACGATGTCACCGGAGTCGAGCTCGGCGGTTCACTGAAGAACGTTATGGCAATTGCCGTCGGTGCCAGTGACGGCCTCGGGTTTGGCACCAACACGCGAGCCGGCTTGATTACCCGCGGCCTCTCAGAGATGTCACGCTTGGCGGTCAACATGGGCGGCCGACCGGAGACCATGCTCGGCCTCGCAGGCGTTGGTGACCTCATACTTACCTGTACATCGGATCTCAGCCGCAACCGTCAGGTCGGCAAAATGCTTGGCGAGGGTCGCGCCATCGCCGATATCCAAAAAGAAATGCGCCAGGTAGCAGAGGGCGTGCCTACCGCTGAGTCAGCACATCAGCTGGCATTGCGACGGGAGGTCGACATGCCGATCACAGAGCAAGTCTACAACGTGATCTACGAGGGAAAGACCGTCCCCGAGGCAATGGCCGCCCTGCAGGCCCGCACCCTAAAAGAGGAGTGGAGTCCCTGAGCTCTCACCGGCCGGTGTGGATCCGCTCGGTCGCTCGGCTATCGGGGCACGCACGTTGTACTGCGCGCGCGATCGCTCGCCGAAAATCCCGTCGCATCTCGGGGGACAGGGCATGTCCAGCGGCATATTCGCGCCAGGTCGCGTCAAAACCCACGTCACGCAAATGTGCGATTCCAGCGCGCGCTTCAGCAGCCGGCAGCAACCGATCGTCACGGCCGTGCAGAGCGACCACGGGAGGCGGAACACCTGTGAATGTTGCTGGCCAGAGGGAAGGGGGCAGCCAGCCTGCTGCAAAAATGACCTCGCCGACCGCATCGGCATGAAGGACCGCAAGGGTCAACGACAGCACCGCACCCTGGGAATAGCCGACGATCACGGGATTACCGCAGGTTTCCCTGGATCTTTTGTGCCTTGCGATCAACCTGCTCAAACGACCGGCCGAACCGCGTATGCCAGCCAACATCTCCGTCGTGTCTGAATCCATAGGTTCACCTGAAAACCACGATCCACCCCGCCCGTATGCCACCGGGGCCCTGGGGACAATCACCCGGGCGGACACGGGCAACTCATCGAACAAACGCACGAAATGCTCGGGCGAATCCCCTCTTCCATGTATCGCCACGACCAGCGGCAACTTTTTGCCCTCCTGCGCGTCCCCTGTGGTCGTCTCCACAAATTCCAACTCTGACTCATTCGGTTGGACCGCTGATCTATCCCTGCAGATCAACTGCCCTGGTGCGCTCGATACACCGCACGGCAGATTTCACCATTTGTCGAGCGCTCGCGTTGCCAAAGGTGAATGCCCTGACCCCTAAAGATTCCAGAACGGCGGCCCGGCGCATGAGCTCCTCGACACCATCGCATCCGGCATCGACCGCCTGCCCGATCCGGCCATAGAATTCCTCGAGGAACTGCAGCTTGGCAAGCAATCGCTCGCGCCCCCCTGCTCGCTGTGGATGATGGGCACAAAACAGTACATCAACATCAAAGAGCACCGCCTTCTTCAACGACACTATTTGTTCGGCGATATCCTCATCGCAGCGAAAGTATTTGATCCGATCAGCCAAGTAGAGGTCGCCGGAAAACATACAGCCATGCTCAGGCATCCAGTAGACCGTATGATCGCGAGAATGTCCGGGCGTGTGAACGGGCTCGAAACGATGACCACCGGCCTCAAATGGTGCGTCAACCGCCGTAACCCCAACGGGATCTGCCGGTCCCCACACCCAGTGCTGGTATGGCAAGATACGAAAAGGTGTGGCGAGCTTCTCTTGTGTGGCGAGGTGTCCGAGAACAGGAAGGCCGTAAGCTGCCTTGAGTGCGCCTGCGTTGCCGCTGTGGTCCTCATGGTGATGCGTGAGCAGCACCGCCTCAATCTCATGGGCACGAGCCAACTCGAGCACCTGACGACGCAGATGCGAAAGACCGGAGTCAATCAATACATGCCCGACGACCCACACGAAGACGCTCATCCATGGCTGCCCAACGACCGACCAACCGAGCTCGTAACCTTGGGCAATGCCAAAGTTATGCCGCCTCACCAACTCAGGCATGGGAAAACCCTTGTCGAGTGCGGTGCTCGACCCAACGCTTGTCGACCACTTGCGGCCTAGCGACCACGACGATCGAGAAGACCCTCAATTCGATCCATGATCGCGTTCATGCGAGCAACGAGCGCCTCGTAGGGTTGCATCAATGAGAGATCTACGCCAGCGTCTTTCAGAAGCTCATAGGGATATTGTGAGCCGCCGGCCTTCAAGACGTCGACGAATTGATCTCTTGCTCCCTCCTTGCCCTCGACAACGGCCTGCGCAAACAGAGCTGACGCCGCGAGCGACGTCGCATATTTGTAGACATAGAAGCCATAGTAGAAATGCGGGATGTAGGCCCACTCGATGGCGTAGGCGTCATCGATGATGGTCACTTTCTCGTCATGACCGTGATAGCGCTTGAGCAAGTCGCCATAAATTTTGGTCAACGTCTCGCCCGAGAGCGACTCTCCCTTTTCGACTCGCTCGTGGATGTCGAGCTCAAACTCGGCAAACATCGCCTGTCGGAAAAACGTCTGCCGCAGATTCTCGAGGGCAGAACCCAGGAAATAGAGTTTTTCATCATCACTCTTCGCCTCCGTGAGCATGTGATCCAGCAACAAGGCCTCATTGAATGTCGACGCCACCTCCGCAACAAAGATTGCATAGTCGGCCGTCGCGTAGGGCTGGGTGGAGCTCGCGAGATAGGAATGCATCGCGTGTCCCCACTCATGAGCCATGGTAGACACGGATTCGTAGTCATCATTGTAGTTCATCAACACATATGGGTGAACATCGTACGCTGCATCGTTGGAGTAAGCTCCCGAGCGTTTGCCCTGCCCTGGGTAAACATCCATCCATCTGTCGGCAAAACCTTTGCGCATCGCCGCCGCATAGTCCTCGCCTAGTGGTGCAAGAGCCACCGTGAGCAGCTCCTTTGCCCTGCCTATGGGATATGTCTCTTTACTCGAGACCAGTGGAGTGTAGAGATCATGGTATCGAAGCTCTTCGAGACCGAGCATCCGCTGCCGCAATTTCAAATACCGGTGCAGAGTACCGAGATTGCCATTGGCGGCCTTGAGCAACGCACGGTAGACTTGCTCAGGAACATTGTCGACGCTTAGAGCGTGCGACAGGCAACTAGGGTAGTCGCGAATCTGTTTGTAGACGATGTCCTTTTTCACCTGGGAAGACAAAGCAACACCGAATGTGCGCTCGTACTCTTTCCATTTGCCCCAGAACGCATCAAACACGCGTTTGCGGTCGTGCCGATTTGCCGCACCGCGATATCGCGTGTACGCCGCTTGATCCAGGCGCACTCGTGTTCCATCTGACAGCTCAACCTCCGGCCAGGGAATATCGGCATAGCTCAAGATCTCGTACAAATCGGAGGCCGTATCCGCCATCCGGTACGTCGTCGCCACGAGCTTTTCGCCTTTGGCATCGAGTGTATGCGGTGCCAATCGCAGAATGTTGTCAATGTAATGCCCAAAGGGTTCGAGTCGCGGTTCCTCGCCCAGAAAGGTGTCTGCTCGCTCCCGCCCCAAACCGAGTATCTGCGGTTCGAAGAATGCTGCCTTCTGTGCCAATGCCGTGTGCACAGCAAAAGCCTGGTCCTTCATCTCCAGGGTCGATGCAACGCGGGTATCCTCGTCTGACTTCATGCTTGCATAGGAGTAGACTCGACCAAGCTCTCGATTGATGTCGAAAAGATTCTCCATTGCCGCCGCCAAGGTACCGGGATCATCACCCAGATGCCCCGAAAACATGTCAAGAGCGTCAACACGGCGAAGCAATCGTTGCTGCGCTGACTTCCAATGAGCATCAGATGAATAGATCTGCCGCAGGTCCCAACGATGCTCTTGGGCGGCCTTGTCATTGGCCAAACCGATGCTGACGCGGGTGAAAACAACGAGGGCAGCCACCACACTCGACAACTTCATGCGTTCCTCCTCAGCTGGCGCGCATTTTACGCCTGCCACCGAGAGGTGCAAGCGTTGCTATTGTTATTGACGCGATGCCCCAGCCTTGCTACAGAGCGGCCTCCAAAGTGGGGCTGTAGCTCAGCTGGGAGAGCGCGGCGTTCGCAATGCCGAGGCCAGGGGTTCGATCCCCCTCAGCTCCACCATTCCACCACGCATCAAATAGACAGCAACGGCGTTCGCAATGCCGAGGCCAGTGGGTTTGCGGAAGTTGGGACACACCACACGCATCAGATAGACAGCAACGGCGTTCGCAATGCCGAGGCCAGTGGGTTTGCGCAATGCACATCGTTTGGGGGCCAAGAAGCCAGCCAGTTCGACGGAGAACCGGAGAACCGGAGAACCGGAGAACCGGAGAACCGGAGAACCGGAGAACCGGAGATTGGTGTCTCAATAAGATGGTTGGGGCACGTGGATTCGAACCACGACTAACGAATTCAGAGTCCGTCGTCCTACCGTTAGACGATGCCCCAACGCGGCCGCCAAACTAGCGGAGATTGCCCGCCGATGGCAATGGGATTTTGAGTTTTCGGCGATTTTTGCCACCGATTGTCCCCGGCACATTCGCGTATGCTCCATGTCGACGGCACCGCGACCCGTGACCACCAAAACCACGGTGACGATGGCTTGTGATGAACGGACGCTGCGATTATATGCTCCCTGTTATGCCATCAAATCGGCGCAAAGACGAAAGACGCAGCGATCAGAGCACGATCTCTGCAGAGAGACGGGAAACCGCGAGACGCCAAGCCGAACGCCGCTTCGACACCAGGTGCACCGTGGATCTCTGGCTCCAAGAGGAACTGGGCAACGAGATGACTTTTAGGCGGGCCGGCAATTTGTCTCCGGGCGGCGTGTATCTCGACCTTGGGTTTTCCCGACCGCCAGGTACCCGCCTCAAACTTCGTTTCACCCTACCCCAAGGATGGCAGATAGAAGTCAGAGGCGAGATCGTGCCAGCCGAGCAGGACGACGACCTCGGCACCCACATCCGTTTTATTGATTTGCGTCCGGAAGATCACATCCGCATCTCCGGGTATATGGAAGAAGAGATGACCGAGCCGGACACGCTCTACGGTGTGCGGCACCATGACGATGAGTCGTGAACCAACGAAGCGAACAAGCGACGCAATGCTCTTCACACAGCAACACCCCTGCGTCCTTACGGGCTGCCTGATTGCGTTGTTCGTAACGGTGAGCGCTACCGGTTGCGCCCATCGTGTGGTCGTACCACCACCGCCAAAGAGCTATGATCGGGCTACCGAGTTGTCCGGCGTCGATTTGGTCATTGATGAGTTCTATGTCGAAGATCTCAGCAGCGGCGACAAAGCCGCTGTCAAAGCCCTTCGCCGTTCGTTCACCGATTACCTTCGCGAGTCGGTTCGCTTTGGTTCCATCAACCAGCTCGGGGACCACGGTGCCTACCTGGGCGAATACAATCTACACGTCGATGTCAGGATCGCTCCGTCGCACACCACGGGGCGTACCGTCGTTTTCGATGCCTTGGCCGCCCTACCCGTCATTGTGCCTCCCTTAGTTGGATTGTTTGTGCCTGTGTGGGGCCAAGCCCGTGCCGAGCTCGAAGTGCGAGTCACTGACGCCGACCACCGGCTGTTGGCCGAGTATCACCGCACGGCCTACGATCGATACTGGTGTCTGTTCTATTCGTGGTACCGGACACAGTACATCGAAGATGCATATGCCGATGTCTACGAAGCCCTATTCACCAGCGTCTCCTTTGAGATGGCCCGAGATGCCCCACGACTGGCCAAAGCCATCGGTGCCGAACCTGACCACTCATCAGTGGCCTCTGCGCCACTGTCGCCTGCCCACAGAAACGACTGGCGCACGACGCTGGCCACTGAGCCACGTGGGGAGGAGTTGCGACTCATCACCGAGAGTGCGTCACCCCCGTTCGATGGCTTCTACAGTTACCTCAAGCTTCTCGGTGGCCTCGAGGTCGCGGCATTCACCGGCTTCGCCGAGGTAGCCTCCAGCTACGAAGACGAATACGGCAAGCCCGTCAAAGTCGCCGCAGGCAGCGCCACACAGCAGGGGTTCCGTATAGCTCTGTACTCCGCACCGAAGAAAACCGGGTTCTTCTGGTATCCCGTTGTTGGTTTTGTCTGGCAGGATGTTGCTATCGGCGAATTTCGCGACAGTTGGGACAACTATTACCAACCTGAGGATATCGAACCCATCTGTTCCGATCCGGATACGGGAGAAAACCTCGATTGCGGCGCCCCCAACGTATACGAGTTGTCGATGCGCAGCGGCTATGCGGGCCTGCGAGGAGGCTGGGAGCTTGCGGTCGGGCATTCCTGGTTTGTCTTCTTCGCCTCCGTCTCCTTGGGCATCAATCTCCTGGAATTCAGATCACTTCGTGCTGTCGTTGGCACCGATGACGCGACCGAGACCGGATTCGATTTTGTGCGATCGGGTGCCGTGGGCGGAACCGTGGGCGTGTCGTTTCCCAAGGCACACCTAGCCCTACGCTTGATTTTTGAGGGCGAGTTGTACAGAGAGTTCGAGTACGCACACGAGATTCCGTTCAAGGGGCCCCCAGCGTACAACAGTGACAAACAAATCGTCGAGCGCCCATTGCGTTTTGTACAGGCTGCGAGCCTGCATTCCTTCGTCATGCAGACGGCGCTGGCATTCGTTTTCTGAGGCTGCCATGCGACACTCGATCACAGAACGTGCAGCCTTTGTCCTCATCGCGATGGTGTCAACGACCTGCAGCGACGAACAGCTACCGACATTGCCCCTCAACCCACAACTGACCGTGTGGAATCGTTGCAGCAAGAGCCCTGACAACCCAAATTTCTATGAGCTACTACATCTCTATTGCCACGCCGGCGAAGCATACGCCAACCTCGCCGATCTTCTGTCACAACCGCTGGCCGTCGGAGACGAAACTGTCATCGAGTTCAATCAAGGCAACTTCATCACCGTGGTCAGGCGTCGCAACACCGGGCAGCAGATAGCCCTCACCACCCGCAGTGGTCTCGCAGTGCCCGACGATTGCTACACTTTGGAGGTTTTCGACGATGCCTTCCGCCTGGTGCGGCGAGACAACTGCATGCTGGATGACGGATCGCCAAATGGCGACGATGGCTCTGACGCCGATGACGGACCGCCGCCCGGAGATTGATTGCTCCCTCGCACCTCTGGCAGTTGAGGCTTCACTCGCATGGTCGATCCACCAACGATCCGTAGTACGCCTCTGGGCCGAGCCCACTCTGCTGCGCCTTGGTCTTCGCAACGTCGATCAATGATTGAAAGCCGCTTTGCGGCTGCGCCCCTTCCAACGGCTCACCGTTAATGAAGAAGGTGGGGGTTCCGGACACGCCTGCAGCATACGCGAGTTCCAAGTCCGCGTTGATTCGCTTTCGTGGCGCAGCGTCATCGATACAGTTTTGCCACACAGCAAGGTCCACGCCCGCACCGGTCGCGTAGACTTGCAGCTGGGAATCGGAGAGACGGTCCTGGTGCGCAAAAATCTCGTCATGCACGGCCCAAAACAAGCCTTGGGCGTGGGCACATTGCGCAGTGATCGCCGCGTCCATGGCACGGGAGTGGATGGATGTCAGCGGCAAATGTCTGAACACCAGGCGCACGTCCGGTTGGTTCGCAACCAATAACTCGTCGAGGGTAACGCTCGCAGCGGCGCAGTAGGGACACTCAAAATCGGTAAATCCGACGATGGTCACCTGCGCATCCACAGCCCCACGCACTGGGGCATCATCGGCGGGCAGAGCGCAGAACTCAACCAACGTCTTCGTGTCTTCGGCACAACCCGTGGCAAACATGGAGATCAAAACGAATCGATACATCAGCAATCATTCCCTGGCGCAGCGAACCGCGACCGTAAACGCGTTGAATCACATTGGTAAATACACGATCTTGGGAGTTGCCCCTAGCCCTAGAACAAAGACAACTGCCCTCTCTTGGCAGTGTTCTCATGCTTATCAAAGGTCAACGCTTCGGATGTCGTCGCGTCAGACACCGCATGCGCCTGCGGATAACATCGAAAAAGGAAACCGCAACCGAGTTTCTCGCATACCGTTTGATCCCGTCCGGGCCACGGTTCATCTTGACCACGAAGGGTGGCAATGGCGCGCGTCACCGCCGCCACGTTGGCCTCGAGTTCCCGGCGCATCCCAGGGACGACCAGTCGGTCGAAAGCTTTGCCACCGCCGCGCAAAAACACCACGCTCGTCCGAATGTCGCCCGCAACGCCCAAGAGCCGTTCCACTGCCAGGGCGTACGCGTCGAGTTGCATGCCAAATGGCGTCACCCCCGCCGGGCCGCCACGTGCGTGTTTGTAATCGAGCACCATGGGACCGTGCTCATCCCAAAACAGCAGATCGATCTGACCGTGCAGCACGGCCACAAACGGGTCCGCAGCGATGGCCAGGCGGAAGGGCATCTCATGGCGCCGCGCCTCACCGCCTAGACCCAGCAATCTCTCACCAAGGCTTGAGCGAAGAAACATCAACACATCCCGACGCACATCAGCCAACCGCGGATCCGACGGGTCATAGCCATGCAAGGCGATCTCGGCGTCGACAAAACCTTCGCGACTGCCGGCCACAGCCGCTCGATCAAGCGCTGACAGCACTTCGTGTGCCAATCGTCCACGGGACAAAGGATCCAATGGTGGATCCCGGTCGTCGTCTGCCGGCCAACGCAACCTGGCGTCACCGTACGCAGGCTCGGGCAAACCCAAGTCGTGCACCAGAAAGCCACGGCGCAGGCACTGCATGAATGTGTCCACCGTGGTCACAGGCAGAGCCAGCGATGTTCCAGGACTTATACCACGTGCGGAAGCATGCGCGACCAACGTCTCAGCCCATGCGCCGTCGGCATCCGTTGGCACGGCCGTTTGCGGCGCAGAGGGCCGAGGCGACCCAATGTTGGCTTCTTGGCGAACCAGCACCCCCTGCCGCTCCGCCTCTGGCCGCCACCGATCGAGCAACTTGGCGAAGCCCTGCTTGCGACTCTTTGCAGAGGCTGTGCCGACGATCACGACCTGAAGCTGGGCCCTGGTCACCGCGACATAGAGAAGCCGTTTGAGTTCATCATCGGCCTCGCGTCGAGCCAACTTGCGAGCGTGGCTGAACCTCGACGTCTCCAGACGAGAGCCGCGACGCGAGGGACGAAATGCCAAACCTTCCTCGCGACAGTACTGCAGCACTCCCGCGTCATTGCGTGGTTTGTGTCGAATGTCCGCGAGCACCACGACTGGGAACTCGAGTCCTTTGGCCTGATGTACCGTTGTGACACTCACGGCGCGTCGTGCGGCTGCAGGAACACTCACCACCGGTTCTTTGTGGCCGCGCTCGATATTCTCAAGCTGCAAACGTGCGAATACAGTTGCGCTCGACCCCTTGGCGTCAAGTGTACGTGCGAGCTCCCAGAGTCGATCGAGATTCGCCACCTTCTGCTCCCCACCCTCGAGTGCCAGAAGAACGGCCCGGACATCGAGCAATAGGTCAATGTGCTCGAGCAACTCGGCGGGGCTCATGACCTCAGCTGCCGCGACCAATTGAGGCAGGACCTCCGTCAGTCGCGCAACAATCATCGCATCCCCGGGAACGCCGCTATCCATGCCAGAGGCGTCTCCCGAGCGCAGGGCAGCCAAACGCGCGGACGAGTCTGCGGAGCCAAACAGAGCCATCAACCCCGATTCTGATAGGCCAATGAGCGGCGAGCGTAGCGCCACTGCGGCTGACAGGCGATCGGTGCCGTCGGTGAGCCAGGCAAGCAACGCAACATGATCGACGATTTCAGACTGTTCAAATAGACCGCCTCCGCCACCGAGCACCGCCGGAATGCCCCGCTCGGCAAGAGCGGCCGCGTAAAAGGGAGCCCGGCTCATGAACGCCAACAGCACCGTGAAATCACCCGCGTGTTGTCCCGTGTCGATCTGTTGCCGCACATACGCAGCCACTGCCCGTGCCTCCCGCATTGCGGCGGGCACTGCCGACAACCCCTCTTCAGGTACCTCGAGCCAAATCATGCCCGGCCCGCGATCCTCGTCGTCACTCTGCTCGAGAGGCTTGAGGGCTTCGTAAGAGGATTCAAACAACTGTTCACCAAGGCTGTTGATACTCGCGACCACCTCAGGTCGCGATCGCCGACTGATATCGAGGATCTCCTCGCGACCTCCGAGACCACTCAAATCGCGGGTGAAGGACGTGAAAGCCTCAGGATCGGCACCGCGAAAGGTGTAGATGGCCTGCTTCCGATCGCCCACAATGAACAAAGAGGCCGGCTCGGTGTCCTTCGCCGCAGGCCCGGCGAGCCCAGCCAACAGATGCACCAATCGTCGCTGCAGGTGGTTGGTATCCTGCGCTTCGTCGACCAACACGGCTTTGAACCTTTGGCGTACGCTACGGTGGAGATCCACCCGATTTTCCAGGGTCGAAATCAACCCCTCAATGAGGTCGGCAAAATCGACGGCTCGCCGCGCCCTTTTTGCCACGCCGTATGCCCGCCACGCTTCATCCATCAGCGTCGTTAGGTGTGGGATGAGCTCGTTGCAAAGCGCCGCCGCTCGCGTTGCTGGCAGCGAATTGCTGAACAGGGCTTTGTCGTCCTTGGTAAAAATGTCTTTGATGGTGGTGTGGCGATCGAGAACCAATCCCGCGTCCCGCCAAGCCGCGCACCAATTCTCCACACCGCTATCGATTGCCGGTACTGGATGCTGCAAAAACGCGTCAATGCTCGCACGACCGAGTCTCGATTGCCTACCGCGCACTTCATGCAACCTCTCCCGTACACCAAGCAGCCGTTGATGCAACGTCTGTTGGAGCTTCTCAGTGTCGTATCGCCCGAGAAGAGCTGCACCGTCTATCTTTCTGCCATCCTCCCGAGCGCGAGACAGCGCCTGCCACAATGCAGGTGGCAGACCCCGGTCAACCGGCAAATGCATCGCCAAGGCCTCCACCGCTTTAGCACAGCGGCTATCGCCCGAAAACCAGGCATCTTCACATGCATCGAAGAACAGCTGCCGCGCATCACCCTCCTCTCCAAGTACCTCCATACCCTCGGCAAAGTCGGCCACAAATCCGAAACCGCGTAACAACTGCAACGCCAACCCATGAAAATTCGAGATGGGTGCTTGTGCCAACTCGGCAAGCAGGGTCCGATCGCCCATGCTCGCAAGTCCCTTGCGAACGCGGCTGCGCAGTTCCAAGGCAGATTTTCGCGTGAAGGTGATTGCGACAATTTCACCGGGTCGGCGACCGCGGCCATGGACCTCGGAAATGTATGCCTGCACCAATTGATAGGTCTTGCCGGTGCCAGCACTGGCTCGCAGCAGGCGGTGGTTTGTTCGCCTTGTTTCAGTCATCCGTGTCTCGGTCTACATTTCGGGCGGCATCATAACGGCACAGTCCAGAGAAGTCGCAGGCACGGCACAACGCGGGAGAATCCGGATCAGGAGAAACATCACCGCCAACCAAAGTATCGATCCGACCCCAGAGTTGCTCTCGAAGCTGCGCGGCAAAGATGTCTGGTTCCTCCGACATTCCCTCTGCCATTTCCCGATGCCCACTGTGCAACGCGACCCACCCCGCCCGGATGCTGTTGGCACCAGGACACAGATTACGACGAGCCACGAGTGCGTACACAGGCAGTTGGAAATGCCGACCAGGACTGCGTTTCCGTAGCGTTCGCTTGTAATCGAGTATCAACAATTCTTCTGTGCCGTCATCATGTTGAGCCAAATCAACACGGTCGATACTGCCGCGGACTCGCAACAATCGGCGACCATCCGGTGACTCAATCTCGAGGGGGGGCGTGCCGCAATGTTCATTAAATTCGAACTCAAGAATCAAAGGCGAAAGTTCACTGCTCTGACGCAAATCATATTCCAACTGTGCCTCTACCGCGCCCCACGCGTCCTCAAGCACTGCTCTTTCGAGCGAGGGATGAACGTGGACCTCCTCGAGAATGACTTCACGCTGAGCATCAAACACGCTTCGCGCTCTGGCGCGAGTCCCCTCAGGATCGATCCTTGCCATGGTAAGCCCACCGCAACCGATAATGTCGCGATAGACCGCCCACAACGCCGCGTGACCAGCGCTGCCCTCCTCCCGCGCGTCCGCTCCCAGTGCTGGCACTGGCTCCCGCTCGAGTTTCAGAATTTGGCCGGCAAGAAATCGAAATCGGCACATTCCCAACAGATCGAGACGCGACGGGCTCTGCACCTTGCCAACAACCTCTTCTTCAACCCGTCGTCGCTGTGCGCCGCTCAAGGGCTGCGACTGTCGCTTGGGACCCCGGATGATCCTCTCTTGGTTGACCCGTAGCTCAATGCTGCTGGTGACGGAATCACGGCCCCGCAACAGAGCATCAAGCGCAACTGCCTTGCCCGGATTGTGGGTCGTGGCAATACGCGCTGCGTTCGAAAGACTTCCCAGACTCCAACGTTGTCGCAACAGTCTCTTGCCGGGAAATTCACAGGCATAAGACGGTTCGGTGAGTTCTATCTCCGGTGTCCCTAGACTTCGCACCAGCTCATCCACCAGTTCGCTCCGACCACCTTGGGGGTCGTTGTCGGCAGTCGAAAATGTAACAACCAATTGCTTCTGACAACTTGCCAGTGCCTCCAGCCAGATCCACGTATCCCGGGCGCTGCCGTGGAGCGCACCACGACCCGTCATCGGCGCAGATTGTAAGAGCCGCGGTCCAAGGAGACGGTTGACCTCGACCCGCAACTCCTCAGTGAGCACCAGGTCAGGGGCTGACGCTCTCGGCAGCACATCGGCGTCAATTCCAGCAAGTATGACATTGTCGAAATGGGTCTCGACCAATTCATCAATGGACAACACCGCAACGCTGCCAGCCCGCATGCCTGCCGGAAACAGCCGCCGCTCACTCAGCACCGACCCAATGAAGTCACAAAGTTCTGGCCTCTCCCAATCGCCTGCCCATGGCGCAGTTCGCGCCGTTTGGCGCAATTCAACAAACACATCAGCAAGGGCAGTCAATGCCCCGTGATGTCTGGCTTGTGCACGCAAAAGCCCCCGTCGACCCCATTGAGCGCCATCGGGATCCCCAGAATGGGCGCTGATGGCAGGCAACGACATATCGAGACCACGCATCATCTCTTCGAGCGCATCGACTTGTTCCGCCAATGGAGCACACTGGGGCAAGGACCCCAACCTGTCCATCACGCCGTCTAGCGCATCCGCAATAGCCACGGCCTCACGCATTTCACCGTCACGATCGAAAGAGCGTGTGCGATACGCACGGTTGACCAGCCCTTCGCGAAAACTCCACAATCTTGCCGAGCGCACCCCCGCGCGTCGAACTCGATCGGCGACTTGTGCCGAGTTGAGCGCGCCGTGCGGAACGTCGACACTCCGACCCAAGGTACGCCACAACTCAAGCAACGGCTCACGTGGAAATCCCCGATCGACAATGCGCAATGCATCTTCCACGAGTCGCCCGGCGGCAGTACGGTGCAGACGAACCCCGCGTCGCGAGTACGCAGGCACTCCGATGCCGCTCAATGCATCGGTTATCTCCGGGCCGAGCTGGTCAAATTCGGCAACAGCCACACAGATCGAGTCCGCCGGCACACCACTTAGGAGCCACCCGCGCACGCGCTGGGCAATAGCGCGGCCATGCTCTGCACGACTCGCGATACGCAGAAATGATACCGGTGCCTGTGGTGCAGTCTTGTCGGTGAACTGCGCGGCCCGCAACTCCTCGAGGGGGCCCGTACCCTGCCGCGTGTCGAAAGTGACACCAATGTCGAGAGTATCACGCGCCTCCAGATTGTGGAGACTTGCCTCAGGCCACGCGAAGGCTTCCTTGCGATCACCGTCCCAAGGCAACCGCACGTCGACCCGCACCCCACGAGAAGCCATTGCAGCCAACAGGTCGAGCCGAGATCCGAAGAGGGTCGCCCCACCCTGCACGACCACTCTGCGCAAATGGGAAAACGTTGGTGCCACCGCGCCTTTGGAGGTGGCAAGCACGCCGGTGCGCTCCCAATCAGCATCATCGGCGAGCGAAACTCGTTGCAAGGCGTTCTCGTAACGCGAGAGGAGATCAGCAACTGTCTTGAGATTCGCCGAAATCCTTTCGCCGGGCAGATGTCGCGCCGTAATCCCGGCTTGGCGCAACTCCACGATCGCTCGGTGGACGGCCCGAACGGCAAATGGGTCACGGGCAGCGTCCCGGACCCAGCCACTGCCGCTCCCCATCAACGAGCGGCACAGAATTTGGCAAACCAAAGGAGGCGCGTAACGGTGGCCGCCAAGAGAACCCAGAGAGCGCAACAACGCGCCAAAGGTCGTGAAATTTTGCGTGCCCACGCAATCCCCGGGCCGAAGCTCGATTGCACGATCCGCGGCGAGACGACTCGGATAGACATGCAGCTCATCTGGTTGAGGCAACAGGGACTCCACGGCGGCACCTTACCATGTTGGTCGGACAACCTTCATACCGGTTTGGAAGATCCCACGCATGGGCTGCACCTCTAGGACAGGCCGATCGCCACATCACCTACGCATACATCTCCAACAACGGTGCCGCCTCTCGTTCGAGCGCAGAGAATGCCTCTTGAAATAGCGGGGTCGTCATGTAGGTGCGATCAGCGTCTAGCAGCTTGAGGTATCGATCCACCACTGCCGCCGATCCACGCAACACACCAATCCGCAACAGGTGCAACCAACCAGCAATGACGACCTCCTGCAAACCTGCTTTCGTGGCGAATTCCACGCCCTCCTCACAGACCGATTGCCCGTGGGCCAAGTCCTCGGTGAGCGCCAGGGCGAGGCCCAGATGAACCTGCGCTTCTGCGGCGATTAGCTGTTCGTCGAGGACGCGAGCTCGCGCCAGGGCACGTTCGAGATAGAACCGTCCCGCATCGGGGCTGCTGGCCCACAGCAGTGTCTGTCCCAGATTGACCAAGTCTGTCGCCTCGTCGGCCCAGCTGCCGACAGCGCGATCGATGACAATAGCGCGCTCGAATCCCTTGCGCGCCGAGGAAAAACGACAGGTGATTAGATCCAGATATGCCGTGTTAGTGATCGCCGACGCCGCCAATTGCAAAAAATTGTGCTCCTCGGCGACCTCCTGACAACGGGTGAACACTGCACGAGCCGCTGCGTACTCGGCCTCATCGATCTTCAAACTGCCGCGAACCAAATCAAGTCGCACCCGCGCGTGCGTATCCTCCCCCACATGCACCTCTGCTCGGTCGAGCCAGGTGTGTCCTGCGGAGAGTTCGCGCGCGTGTTTGTAACTCGACGCCAACAATCGACCGGCATCACAGGCCATCTTGCTATTGCCGGTTTGTTCCGCCATTGCAAACACCGCCTGCAACCGCTGCCGTGCCTCATTCGCGTCGCCGACACGCAACAGGGCATCGCCTACCCAATAGTCAACAATGATGCTTCCTTTGTCGCCAAGAAGTGAGCCAAAGCGTTCGCGGATAATCTTTGCGAGCCGCAGAGTGTGCCGCGGTGCACCACGATGCGCTGCCGCCGCCAACTTGAGTACAGCAACCCTCGCCCACCGTTTGGGCGATGGCCGCGTTTCCATGGGTAACCGCTTGGCGGCGCGACGCCACTCCTCGGCGAGCTCGTCGGCCTCACGATAGAGACCGGTCTCGAGAGCTGCCCGCGCAGCGCGTTCCAACCATCTAAGCGCTTCACCATAGTCCCCGGCACTGGCGCGGTGACGTCCAAGCGCCGCTTCTAGATCGGAGCGGTCCTTGAGAACCAAAGGTTCAAGGGCATCTGCAATCCGACGGTGGTAAGCCATCCTTTCCGCCTCGGGTAACGCCGCCAGCACCACAGCCCGCGTCGCCGGATCGCAGAACGAAAGAGTTCCTCTCTCCGTCGCAACCAACAACCTCTTCTCACCGAGAGTTGTCAAACTCACCTCGACAAGAGGTTCGGCCATCTTTGAGGCCAACGCTGCCTCAATAAGCTTACGGTCGGCGTCTTGACCGAGAATACTTGCGACAGCCAGCACCCGGCGCTCTCCCGGCGATGCGCTGGCCAGCTTCGCTTGCATCATCGTCGCGACAACGTCCGGCACGATCGCTTCGGCCGCATCACGACCGGTTTGCACCAAGCGCACGGCATTGTCGTCGCGTTCGAGCAGATTGCGCTCTTCGAGCACACGCGCGAGCTCGAGAACCAGGCCAGGCAACCCATTGGATCGCTCACTCACCAACTGCGCGAGCTCCCGCCCCACCAACCGTCCACCCCAAACCTGTTTGAGGAGTTGCGCCACCTGATTGACGGTTAACCGTCGCAGCTCGACCTCGTCGCCGAGAGCGCGTCGAAGATCGGAAAGCACAGGATCGGGCCGGTAGGTGCCGATCAATACCAAGGGCACCCTGCCACTGAGCGCCGTGAGTCGCATGGCAAGGCGAAGGGTGAGGCTGTCGGCGTAATGCAAATCTTCGACAACAAACATGATCGGCGTTGCCCGCGCCCGCAGCACAACCCACTGCGAGATGCTCGCAAGGATTCGTTCATGCACATGGGGGTCTGTGGGATCAAGAAGAGTTGCCGTAGTACCGTCTGGCCTGCGCGCGGGTTGAAGGATGCTAACAAGCTCCGGCACCACTGACTCGAAACCGAGTCCACGCAATCCCTCCCGGATCTTCGCGCGTCGCTCCGCACTCGAAGTGTCAGTGTCGATAGCGAAAAAATTCTCAAACATCCGCACAATTGGCGCGAGGGGCACCGACTTTGTCGCGTAGGAACAACGTCCGATGACGCATGAACCACCGTTCTTCGTCCAGTGATGCATCAACCGCGCTGCCAGATCGGACTTGCCAGAGCCGGCATCACCGCAAATGCCCACAATCTGTGGCTTGCCGCGAGCCGCAGCATCCACTGCGGCCACCAACACGTCCGTGTCGGCGGGACGAACGTCTTCCAGATCAGTCTTCTCTCCGGCCTGCACGAACCGAGCTTCGTTCTCCCTCGGTGCGTGCGCGTGATGAATGGTGATCGACTCCGCTGCCCCCTTGGGCATGAGCATGCCACGGTCGGAGCAAACGAAATGGCTCTCAATTCCCTGGAGAACCGTACTCGTACAGATGACCGAAAAGGCAGGTGCTGCTCGGGCACACTGCACCGACAGTGTTGTACCATCACCAACGACAATGAGCTGCTGATATCGGCTCGGGCTACCGATGGCCCCTACATAAACCAGGCCACGGTGTACACCCATGCGCACACCGAACTCCTCGATATCCCCACCCACGAGGGTTTTGGCGCGACTGACGGCCTCCAGCGCTGCGACGATGGCCCGCTCAGAGTCGTTGTCATTCGCTTCTTCGAGTCCAAATGCGATGGTACCGCGCTGTCCGACGGCCGTGGGTGATATCCCACAAACCACTCCTCCATGTTTGCGGATGGTGCGCAGCAAAGCACGAGTGACCTCTTGCGCAATGTGTCGATCTTGTATTGTCGCGCCACTGCCACGCACGTCGGCTGTGACGATCACTGCCCGGCGCAACTCGCCAGGCAAATCCACACCAGGCTTACAACCACGCAGCCACGCTGCCAGCGTCGGTGGAACAAAAGGCTCCAACAGAGCAATCTTGGCGTCAACTCCATCGCGCAGATCCGCGCCGACCCGTCGGGACTTCCCCCTGGGCGGGTAAATGCGCAATCCCCGTACGACGACAAAGCCATGGCCATGCTCGGCAGCCTCGACAACATCGCCAAGCTCCTCGGCAATTTCGGCACCAATAACCACGGTATTGGCGTTCGCCCGTCGTTGCAGTTGCACAGCCGCATGCACCGCTTCACCTGCGGGCACCAGCATGCGACGCGCCATTTCTCCGACGATGACGAGCTGTGCCTTCCCTCGGGCAACGCCCACACGAAACATCAATTCACGGAACTCACCGCCAGCGATTCGACCAGTCTCACCACACATCAAGTGCTGCGCGGTCAACGCCGCGGCAGTGGCTCGCAGGCAATGATCATCGCCGCGAAACATGACGGTCATCGAATCACCGTTGAGCTGAAGGGCGTAGCCGCCAAACGGAACAATCGCTTCCTCCAGGAGCGGCCGATAAACACTGTTGAGGAGCTCACCGAGCTTTCCGAGTGCCTTGGCACCCTTGGCAGCAAGTCGTTCGCAAATGGAGCTAACACCAATGATTCTGGCATGGAGGATCGAACCGTCCACCTCCTGTCCCTGCACCGACTCCTCCACAGGATGCTTCAGCACTGCCTGCACCAGATGGAACGGCACGGCTGCGCACAGGGCTTCCAGATAGGAGACCTTGTCATCGCCAGGTTTGGATGGCATCGGTCCACTCTACGGCAGACTGCCTTCGGAGGCTATGCTTTGTCGCTCAGGGAGTCAGTCAAGACGATCGCGCCCGCGACGTCAGCGACCTGTCATCGCTTCGTCGATCTTTGCGCCGACCTTCTTCAGGACCTGCGTGGCCAGCGCACGCACGGCTCCGCGCTTGGCCTCATCGAGGTTGCGATGACCTCGGTGTTTGTGCTCTTCCACCGCACCGACAACTTTACCGGCGGCAACTGCTTTAACCTGCACGATCACTGTGGCGTCGGCAAAGTGTAGGTCCTTCGTAGAGCCGGTGCCCTTACCGCCATCCTCGACCTTGACGATGACATCAAGGAGAACATCTTGATCCCCCGGATCGGCGGAGGCCATGTCGGTGACCTTGAAACCTCGCTCGGTAAGCGCCTTGATGAACGCAACCTGAAACTCCTCTTCGAATGGGCCGCTGACCTCGACACCAACCTTGAGCTCATCCACAGCGCTCTCAAACGCCGCGGCGACATCGGAGTGAGAATACGGGCCAGAGACGCCAACGCCGTCGACATCGACGATGCGCAGCTCACTGTTTAGGGCCTCACGCTCGAGAATTGCATCGAGAGCCTTGCCAAGAAAGGACACTTTGAACACCTTGTCGGCGCTGCGAGCCTTCTGGATGTAGCCGCCGGCCTTGTCATCGAGCTCGGCGATTTGCTCACGCAGAATCCGGCTGGCCTTTGCGCGCTCCATGCACGACAACGCATAGGTCGTACCGCCACCGGCCCACACTTCCATCAATTGCACGCCGCTAAACACCTTGCCCGTGGCGACCTTGGTGAGAGTCTCTGAGGATTGTACCTCAACCGGTTGGGCACCGGTCTTGCTGTAAGCGCCCATGAAATCTTGGCTCATCGAGGCTACGTGGGCGATGAAGATCCGTGCGAGGGCAGCGTAGGAGCCATTCTCAGCGGCAGTGCGATCTCCGCCGAAACCGACGCCACACAGAAAGACCGCGTAGGAGAAGTTGGCGTCCTCGCCATCAATCCAGGCAGGTTTCTCGCCGGTGCGTTGGCGCACGTTGCTGTCCGGCTTACCCTTCGACTCCGTCTCAACACCAGGGCGCACATCGTCGGCGGCAACCCTTGGTGGGGGGGGAGGAGGAGCTGGCTTTTTGCCGTGGCGATCGAAGATGTCGTCAACGTCGACCTTGGTCACGTAGCTCTTCGCTGCACCCGCGGCCTCGGCCGCAAGAACATCCTTGAGAACCTTGAGGTCCAAAGCGGCAAGGGCGTAGAGGGTGCCGTCGCCATCAGCATATCGGTCAACGATCTCGGAGCCCTTGAGGGAAGCCGAAGTCGCGGTCTTGATCGCATTCTCTACAACCTGCTCCTCACCACTGCCGCTTGAGGCGCTCATGTAGTCTTTCATCAAGGACGCCGAGAACACCTCGAAGAGTTTGACGAGCTCGTTGCGGCCTCGATTGTCCGCGGTGGAACGCAACAAGGAGACATTCTTGATGCCCGAGGCAGCACCAACGGCGTAGAACACGCGCCGGCCATCAGCCATTACCATGGCGACGTTGCCGCGCATGATCCAACCGGGTTTGCCATCGCTGCTTTCGCCGAACGTCTGGTTGGCCTCGCCGGCCTTGCCCGAGCCCTCAGCGGCCTGTGCGCCCTTGGAGCCTTTGCGGCCACCGCCACAGGCAGCGATCAGTGATACACCTAGGGTTATCAGAAGAAGATTTCGTCGCATGGATCCTCCGTCCGTCCTTGTTTCATCCAGACTTGGAAGTCGACAATGTCGAGTGGACGCCCCTTTGGGACGCCCGAACCCCCTTTGGAATTCTCCGCTGGTATGCTCGATTCAGGCAATAATTATGTGCCGATACCACACCCGGAGGATCGGAAGCAATCGAGGCGATTAACGATTGCGTAACTCGCCACGCCGGCGCTCTATCGTTGTCTGGTGTTGTCTCTCGGCGCAGGCGGCTCAGCATCTTTTTTTGCACCGAGGGGCACTGCAGCACGGGCCGACTCATCGACCCTTTTCACCTCGAGAGGCACTGGGGCAGCGGCTGGCTCGTCGATCCTCTCCACCTCCAGGGGCAAGCCTGGCCCTCCCGGCTGCTGTCCGCCTGTGCGAAAACGGACGTTGCCCGACTGGAACCCGGGGGCAGTGGGGGGATGCTCCATGTCCTTGATGCGACTGCCGTCATGACCAAACACTCCCTGACAGGCCTCGCGCACCTCGGGCGCTGCTACCACACGAACCAACAAGCCAAACTCCTCTGGCGGATCTGGCACTGCCCCGACGTAGACGCGAGCGGCTTGTTCACAGGTGAGCGATGGTTCGCGGGTGAACTGGCAAATGACCGTCAATTTGGTCCACTCCTCGGCTGGCTTCTCCGGCGTCTCGAAACGTTCGTCCTCTGTGCCGATCTTTTCAACCTTGTCCCAGAAGCCTCGCATGTCCATAACCATAGCCTGCTCGCATCCAGCATCCCGCAGCTCTTGGGTTCCAGGAGCCTTGGCGGCAGCCATGGTCATCTTCATCGATTCGCCCATTAGCGAGGTCATCTTGCGAACGTCGGGATTGCTCGCGACGCAATAGACGCAAGAGCCAACAATGACGATGGCAAGGAGAAGCAGCACGAGAAACACGATGCCGAGCACTTTGAGAGCAGAACTCGATCCTTGTTGTGGCTGTTCAGTCATGGACTCGAGTTATGCCACAAAGACGACAGCCGCCAAAGCCTTCCGCCACAACGAAGCGCGAATGTACGGGGGTTCTGCGGATTCTGCTCGTCCATTGAGCGCCATCATGCGTAGCGTTTAGTGTTGCAATATTCGCTTCAGCATCCCCGGCTTCTAACAACCACGCCCACGCCCGAGGCATGACCTATGGCGCGAGTATGCGTTATTGCACGAATCGGAAATTGGAAGCACGGAGTTGGGATTCGAGAACCACCCGGCGGACTCTTCGGTTCATCCTTCCATTGGGTTGTTCCAATCGAGTTGGTCAAATCGGGAGAAATCTCGGTCGGAGCTACAAAGGGTTGCTCCATGCTCGATGGCGAGGGCCGCCAGATGTGCGTCGGTGACGAGATTGCCTGATGCCTGTGATGTGTTGATCAGTTGCGACAGAATGGCCCAATGTCGAGTGCTGGGCTCGAGGGTGTCGACCATTGGACGCTCCAACCAACTTTCGACCTGAGCCACCGCCTCATCAATCTGCAACGGTTGCTCATAGACTCGGGGGTGAGTACCAATCCTGATGAAAGCGATGATCGTACTCCATGCCAGCCGCACCGGATCGGGTTTGGACAGTTGGTCTTGCCACCAATTCCGCGCTCGCTCATGAAATGGCGATGAGCCGTCATAGGCGTACAACAGAAGATTCGCATCAACAAGAATCATCGGTGGGTGGGACCTTCGAGCTGTTCGAGAAGCTCGCCGATATTGTCAACGGCCACTCCTTGTTTCTGACGCAACGGTCTTGCCTGCACTCGGAAAAGCCCCGTTGGAGTTGAGGCCCTTTTCGCATTGAGGCCACTGCGCAGGGTCTGATTGACCACGGTTTTAAAAGCAAGTCCCGTCACACGACATTGCTCCTTGAGCTTCGCTGCGATATCGGGGTCAAGGGTGAGAGTCGTTCTCATAGGACATGCTTGCACTGAGACATCAAGATGTCAATACGCAATCATCATGATGCTCAATCAGATGTCTCTGCTTGGGCTACCATAACCGCGGTTCACCGCTCGAGAGACGCACTCGCATTGGAGGAGTCGACGAGTCCGATTCGCACAACAACGCAAAAACCTCAGCGCACCGTAAAATGGGCCTCAGCAGCACCGTGGTTGTCAGCCTCGTCGACCACATGAAGGGTGAGAATGTGCTCGCCGGTCTCTAGGAGGCCGAGCCGCAACGTGAAGCTCTCACCAGGGCCATCGAGCACGCCATCGTCAGGAACAAGGGGGCGCAAGGTTCGGCCATCGAGAGAATACTCCGCTGTAATGAGCGGCCCCACCAGGTCGGCAACCACCGTACGCGCAGTCACACGTTTACCTACGACCGTAACATTCAACGCGTCGATTGACGGAGCGGTGTTGTCGACCAGCACCGCCGGGCTGTTGCGCGTGTCGTCGAGTTCTCTTCCGTCGGCGTTGGATGGCGCATCCGTTGCGCGGACACGGAACTGATAGTGACCGTCGGGTAGGCGAGACGAGTTGATGGTGTAGAATGGATCGTCAAGCTCGGCCTTCATCGATGTCCACTCAGACCGCCCCAAGGGTCGGAACGATAGGTCGTAGCGCAGCTCATCGCCGTTCGGGTCCTCCGCCAACCACCGCACCGTCAAGGCACCGGTCTCCTCCGTTTGTCGCGCGCGCGCGTTCTTGCCGTTCTTCTTATCGTCGTCATCGTCCTCGGCATCTTTGCTCGACTTATCGCCCAGGGAAATCGTCTTGGACTTCGGTGCCTCGTAGGGGACGGCAAACAGAGCGAGCCCCTTGCTTAGAGCTACCACTTCCCGCACAAACGGCGGAAGGTTCTGCCGCTGGTAGGCGAGACGCACGCGATGCACAATGGGAGTCTGATCTCCTGCGCTCTCTAGGCTCACGCGCAGCTGAAAATATCGGCCATTGGTTGCCCGCAGAGGCCCATTCTCCGTTGCCTTGACCTCCTGCGACCAATCGGACCAGCTTTCGTCGGGCTCGGGGGTCTGCCCAGTCCGCAGAGCGGTTGTTACCGCCGTGCCCTTGGGCCAAGATCCGAACACACGCACATTGCCAAACTGCGCGTTGATTCCAGCATCAAATGGCAAAGTAAAGAACTCCCCTTTGGGCGCGTAGCCACCCGAAAGATGAGAAATCCTCCCACCCCCAGCCGCAACCGCAGCCATGGCACCACGTGGCAATGGCACGAGATGGGTAATACGGCGGGAGGGGGACTGATAGAGCATGGATATGCGCCGCTCCTTGGGTTCGACGGCGTACAATCTGCCGCGGGGGTCATCACGGCCTGTGGCACCCGTTGCCACCACCACTTGGTCCTTGTCGTCGACCACCATTGCAAAGATCCCTTCGTCGCTAGAGCCGGCGATGATTTCAGCGCTGCCGTCCATGCCTACCGCGATCATCTGCGAGCTGACCTCTGGCCCCTTGCCCTTGCCTTTCTCCTCCGGTTCGGTCGCCAGCGCATCGGCCCCAGTGACCGCCGCAATGTAGACAGAGTTTTTACTCACGACGATCGCGGTGATCTCAGTATGAGTGCTGCCATAGAGTGCCCGGAAAGCCTTACCGTCCGCAGAGCGATACAGAGTGCCGCGCTCACCGCCGCCCACAAAAATCCCCAACGTTTTGTCGTAGACGATGCTGCGCAAATGCTTCTGCTCCGGCTCAAAGATGACGGTGCCGTTGCCCTTCGCATCGATGCGCACGACGGTACCCGGCTCCCCAGTCGCAGCAAAAAGGGTGTCCCCCGGCCCATCGGCCAACGCCCAGATATGCCCAGCATCAGCGGTATGGAATGTGGTGACCTTGCCCTTGGAATCGACGCAATAGATCTTCGCCGGTGCACCCGTGGCGACGAACAACCCGCGGTCTGTATCAAGCAAGGCGGTGACCAATGTCTCCTCAGCGCGAAACAGCGTCCGCGTCTTGCCTGCCCGATCGATCGCAAAGACTTCGCCATCGTCGACACGAGCCACCACGATATCGTTGCCACGGGCGGTCGCTGCACTGAAGGCGGCGGCGGCGTCGCTATACCGCTCGCGCACCGTGGGCGGCAAGACGATAGTACCGTCCTCGGTGATCGCCGTGCTCTCAGGGTTGCCATCGAGAAACTGGCCAAAACCCTCGAGATTGTAAAAGCGGGCACCCTCCGCGTGCGCTCGCGGTGCCAAAAGGCCCGATCCCAAGGCCCCACATACCAACCATGTCCGTAGGTTCATCTTTGCTTCCTTCATCTCGACGAAACCGACACCGTAATCTTCGCTTGTCCGGATACAACACCTGGCCGCTCACGCGACTCCTCCCACGTAAGTCCACGACTTGTGCGTTCCTTTGTGGGATCGCTCGAGTGAATGGCCACGGCTGAGGGCGGCAAAAACGGCAGCGCTACGACGCCCGAGCGCATGCCACTGCCCGATCGCACCGCCATCAGATACAAGCGCCCATCCACTCGACGACCGTTGAGCCAGTCACCAATTTGACCGAGCTCTGTCGGCAGCGGCTCCCCCGCAACTGTTTCAGCGAGGCTCTCAGCGCCCCCCACACCCGTCGCATAGAGTTCAACGCTCTGATCGGCCCACGATCCTGGGACCTCGAGAAGGAAACGCTCCACGTGATTGTCTCCATGGTGTCGGCGCAAACGAACCGCCACCTCCAAGAATTCCCCAGGTTTGGGATTGGTACGGTCAACGTAGATCGCCTCGACCCACTCGTGAATGGGATCTTGGCGAAAGGATATCTCGAGATCCACCGCCATCCTGGGTGGAGGACCAAATGGAGTATCCCACAACACAGAAAACGCCTGGGCGACATCGATTGCAGCATAGACGAATAAGTTGGGATCCCGCTCGGCCGCGTAGACCTCGCGAATCAACACCGGCTCGATGCCGTCAACTGTGATCTTGGCGTTGAGGTGGACGATACCGCGCACGCCCGTGTCGACACGGCCAGCGATGGCGCTCGCCATGCCAATCGCCAGAAAACGTGGTGTCAATTCTTGATCGCGAGCGATCTCCAGTTTGAAGGTTTCCTTGCCCTTCGCGGTCACCACGGTTCCCCGCACTGGCACCGTTGCGGGGACGCGTCCCAGCACGCCACCAATTGCCACAAGCCTGTCCTGAGTCACCTCGCCAACGATGGGGCCGATGTTGGCCATCTTGAAAGAGCGCATCGACGAGACCATCGTGTTGAGAATTGTCGCGCTGGCCATGGGTATCGATATCGCACCGGCACCAAAAAACGGGTGGCCGAAGGCGAGGACCTCATTGCCCTCGACAACGGTGACCGTACCGGTGGCCGCAATGTCAATGTCGCCCGATACCAATACCGCAGAGACAGCTCCACCTGGCACCAATACGGTGGCTTCGCCACCACCGGCGGTACCGCCGGCGACAGGCTCAAAACCGAGGGTCTGGAGGTAAGGCGAGAAATAGTCGCGCACCGATGGCGGCACCCCACCGAGCGAAAGAGGCGCGGCAATGGGACGCGCACCCTCTGCCTGTTTGTGTGGCGGTGCGACACCGGCGCGCATCGCCTTCCAGTCTGCGTCCGCATCAGCATCGACACTCAGTCGCCACGGACGTTTCTCCATCGGAAGCTCACGCACCTCTTGCATCGTGCCAATCGGTGTGATCCCAGCGATAGGCTCCTTGGCAAACATGGCAAACGCATAGGCCAGCGCTCCCACCAGCTTGCCGTCGATGGAACATGGACTGCCACTCATACCCGCGACCACGCCAGTGAATTCGGCCTTCTCGCCCTCTAACCGCACCAGCACCACGTCACGGCCAGGTCCATGAAAATTCTTCATCAGACCTTTGACCACGAAGGGAAACGGCTCAACCGTATCACCCTCGAACACTGTGAGGCACTCGCCCCTCTGCCCCCGCTCGATCTGCTCGAGTGGAAACGGCGGCGGCATCGACAACAACAACACTGACATAAGAAGAAAGCTCATTGTCGCAACTCTACTCGAACAGTCTGCATCTCACCAGAATTCCCCACTTTTGCGGATCAGACGCGGCAAGGGGCAAATTTGGGATTTTTCCAGGTGATGCTGGCCAACGACCGTCATTCCTTGTTATGCACCTCGCATGCTCGTTGTAACACTTCTCGTGAGTCTAACCGCCTCCCCAACCCTCGTCACCACCAGAGTGAAGGGCTCCATCGAAGCGAGCCTGATGCGTGAGGTCGGCGGTAACGGTGCCGCGTTGGCGGCACAAGTGGCACGGCTGTTGCGCTGGCGCGGTGACGTCATCCGCAACGTGCAGCCCAACGACAGTATCCGCCTCCTTTATGAAGAGATCGACCGCGGCCAGGGCGTGATCCCCGAGCTCGTGGCCATCGCGTATCGCGGCTCCGAAATTCAGCTCTTCGGCTATCGCTTCGCCGACGTCGATGGCATCCCACGGTACTTCGATCACAGCGGCGCCCTGGTGGAGCCATGGCTGCGTAATTCACCGACCCCGTATGTTCAGATCACCGAGGTCGTGCAGCGCGGCCGTGGCAAACGCCGACACAAGGGCATCGATCTCAAGGCGGACGAAGGAACCGTGGTGTATGTCCCCTTCGCCGGGCGCATCTCGCGCGTCAACTGGTCGACGCGCATCAATGGCAACTGCGTCGAGGTCATCTACGACAGCGGTACCTATGCCCGTTTCCTGCACCTGAGCGACGTCGCCGCCACCGCAATTCCCGGGCAGAGGGTCTTGGCAAACACGCAAATTGGCACCGTTGGCTCGACGGGCCGCTCCAGTGCAGCACACTTGCACTATGATTTGCGCGATCACGCGGACACAATTCTCGATCCATTCGCGGTGCACGGCACCGAGGTCAAGCGGGTGTCAGATGGCCGCCGCACTCAATTTGACAAACAACGAACAGAGTTCAACCGAATGCTGCAAATCTCCGCGGAATCGGTATCTGCCATGAATTGACAAGGCACCAACAACCGCTGCCAAGAGTCCGCGACAACAACCTGCCCCGACCTCTGCCTGCCTGCCCTCACAGAACTATGTCCAGAAGGCGTTGCGCCGCCAATCGCAATGTCGGCGGCAGACTCTCGTCATCGCGCACTCCCACCAGGTCGCGACGTTTTAAGTAGGGCAATAGGTTAATGGCATACTTCTGCGCCAGATACGGATTCTTCACCAATGCCAACTTGACCGTGTAACGCCGCAACCACTGCGCCGAATGAATCACCGCCTCGAGCGGTGCAGAATGGGTCGGACGGCGGGAACAGATGCCAAGGACAATCCGCTCGGTGATCCGCGGATTGTTGAGCAAGTTGCTGATGGTTCCGGGATCGGGATCCGTCGCCAGCCGGTTGATGGCATCTCCTTTGGCCGTACGCGCCTTTGCGCGGCGGTAACCGAGGGGCAACTCACGCAGCCGATGATCAAGTAGGCGATCGGCTTCTGGGCCTGGTTGGCCTCCCTCTGCTGCTTCCGCGAGTAGACATTGAATCGCGGCGACGCAGCCCTCGGCGCGACCCGCCTCGAGCATGAGGTTGAGGTGGGAGCCCTCGAGATCCCGTGACAGGCACTGGGGCTCGACAAACGAGCGATAAACCAGCACACAGGCCGCATCCTTGGCGAGCACGCCACGAATAAGAACGTCTAGAGCCCACACCGCCTGCAGAGGCCCCATGACATCGAGCTCGCGACACAACGCCGCGCCACGCATCGGTGACTCTGAGAGTTTCGCCAAGCGTTGGATCAAACCTCGAGCGGTTTCTTGGTATTGCGCCTGCAACGGGCAGCTTGGGAGATTCGTTGCCACGGTACCAGCCTACAAGGACGCAGGCCCGTGTTCCACCACGTCGCTGTATCGACTCCACCGGGTGGTTGATCAACCGTTGTCGGAATCGGGTGTTTGCTTGCGCAACTCGGTGAGTCTGTCGCTCGCCGCGAGCGTCGCCGCCGCCATCGGTACCATGCGAATGATCGGTGGCAGACTCAGGAGGAACAGTCGCGCGTGCTTCTCTGCCGTTTCGTCCAGCGCATCTCTGTACGAGTCTCGACCAAGCGCTTGGTTGACACGCGCCGCCACCCAGCTCGCCAAGGACGTCAGCGCCGGCAGAAACAGCGACACCGTTGTTGGCAGTGTCGCAATGGCAGAAGAGATGACATTCAACCTGGTGATCAACATCGTCGCTCGCCGATGCGGCACGACGACGGGCATATTCACAACTTGACGGCCGTCCTTCATCCACACGTCGGCGGTAGCACAAATCTTGGCCTCGGGCATCATCGCGATGCCCCCCTTCGCCCTCTCATAGAGCCTGACGAAAGGTCGAGTCGCATTATGCAACCATGGGCGGTGTCTTCTCCCGTGGACTTCTTTGGCTTTCCCCGCCGCGGTGCGTTTGGCCGCCCTTTGTTCCTTTTTTGTTGCAGCCTTTTCCCCGGCCTTGCGAGCGACGCTCACCAGCCAATCTGCTGAGACGTCAAGCTTCTTGGTAAAGGCATCGGGTTTTCTGGTTAGGTCCCGTTGATATCGCGCAACCGCCAGTCCCAAATCGTTGATCGGCTGGCCGTCAATGGTCATCCTTTCGATTCGCTCGGCACCGCCGAGATCAGTGATCACCTTGCCGGCGGGAAGCAGCAACATGTAGGCACACTTCGCAGGCACAGAACCTCCAAGGTGGAACTCTTGCCATGAGTATCGTCACAAGATCGCGGAGGTTGCCCAATTCCCGACTCGGTGGCTAAGGCGACACGTGAATGATGACCCGACGGTTGCGTGGGCCATCAAACTCGCACAGGTTGATCCCCTGCCAGGTTCCCAGCATCAATCGGCCTTTCTCGAACGGAATTTGTACTGACGGCCCAGTGAGCACCGCCTTCATGTGGGCAGCGGCGTTGTCCTCACCATGGCCATAGTTCCCCTCCCAGGGGCATAGCGCGTCCAGCGCTCGGGTGATGTCAACTTTGAGTGGCGGATCTGCGTTTTCTTGAATGGCAATGCCGCACGTGGTGTGCGGGACGTATACCGTCACAACACCTTCGTCCAGACCGCTCTCGCTCACCGCCGCCTGCACTTCTCGGGAGATGTCGACCCAATCATCGCGACCACGAGAGCTGACTTGAATTGTCTTGTTCATCGGTTGGGCTCCTGCTGATCGGGGGCGTACACATCCGATCGTGAGATAGGCTCAGTCCGTGACGGCCTTCTGATCCTCGTCGTCGAGCTCGGGATCGCGCTTGTAGTCACAATCCTTTTGCGGACAAGATATGGTCACGCCGTCGCGCTTGGTCCACTTGCGAATAAGATAGGAATGGTTGCAGGTCGGACACGGCCCTTCCACGGGGCGGTTCCACGCAGCGAAAGTGCAGTTGGGATAGCTCGAACAGCCGAAGAATATGCGGCCGCGATTTGAGCGCCGCTCCACCACATAGCCACCACACTTCTGGGGACAGACAACACCTATCGGCATAGGACGAGTGCCCTTGCAGTCAGGATAGGCCCTGCAGGCGAGGAACTTCCCATAGCGTCCACGCTTGACCACCATCGAGCCCGCGCACGTAGGACAAACCTCGTCGGTGGTCTGCTCCGGCAAAATTTCGATGGTGCTGTCGACGCGGCGCTTGTACTCGCGCGTCGTGCGACACTTGGGATAGCCGAGGCAGGCGAGGAACGAACCATTGCGCCCCCACTTGATCACCATGTTTTCGCCGCACTTCTCGCAGTGGTGCTCAGTCGGGATTTCTTCGCGCTTGACGTTGCGCATCTCGACCTTGGCTTTTTCGACGCTGTCTTTGAAACCTCCGTGATAGAAATCCTTGAGCAACTCGATCCAATCAACGCTGCCCTCTTCGACCTTGTCGAGTTGCTCCTCCATTCTCGCTGTGAACTCCACATCAAGAATGCGCGGGAACGACACCATCAACAGATCGGTAATCAAAAATCCGAGCTCACTCGGATAAAAACGGCCGTCCTCCTTGGTGACGTAGTTACGAGAGACGATTGTGGACATGATGGCAGCGTAGGTCGATGGTCGACCAATTCCCTGGACCTCAAGCTCTTTGACCAACGAGCTCTCAGAGAAACGCGGCGGTGGCTGCGTAAACTTCTGTTGCGGATCGATCTTGTTGCATTGGAGCTGCTCGTTCTCCTCGAGCATCGGCAGAATGCCCTCTTGGGCTTCGGCACCCTTCTCCTCGACTTCCGCGATCTCATCCTCCACCTCTTCGCCGACACCATAGGCAGCGAGAAAACCGGCAAACTTGAGGACCGAGCCCGTGGAACGCAGAGTGAACCGATCAGCAGCAATGTCGACGGTGGTTTGGTCGTAGACCGCAGGGACCATTTGACAGGCAACAAACCAACGCCAAATGAGCTGGTAGAGCTTGTTCTGGTCCTTGCTCAGATAGGGTGCGACCTTTTCCGGCGGGTATTCCATCGAAGTTGGGCGGACCGCTTCGTGGGCATCTTGGGCGCTCTTCTTGCTCTTGTAAATATTCGGCTGCTCAGGAAGGAAGTCTTTGCCAAAGGCCTGGTCGATGTGCTCTCGGACCGCGACGACCGCCTCTGCGGAAATGCGGGTCGAGTCCGTACGCATGTAGGTAATCAAGCCAACCGAGCCTTCGGTACCGATTTCCACACCTTCGTAGAGTTGTTGCGCCACCATCATGGTGCGCTTGGCAGTGAACCGCAGGCGATTCGCCGCCTCCTGCTGCAGCTTGGAAGTGATCAATGGCGGATTGGGTCTGCGACGCCGCTCCTTGCGGATGACCGAATCAACACGAAACTGCGCCTGACTGAGGGTTTTCAACGCCAGGGCGGCGTGGTCACCGTTGTTCGGCCTAAACTTCTCGCCATTCTCCTTGATGACCTTGGCGAAAAACGGCGGCGGGTTGTCACCGGCGAGCTGACACTCAATGGCCCAGTATTCCTCTGGCACAAACGCGGCGATTTCGCGTTCCCGCTCGACAACCAGGCGTACCGCCACCGACTGCACCCGGCCGGCGGAGAGCCCGCGCCGAACCTTGTCCCAAAGGATTGGACTTATCTGGTAACCAACGATGCGATCGAGAATGCGACGGGCCTGTTGCGCTTCGTACTTGGCTTTGTCTAGGGGCGTTGGATTCTGCAACGCCTCCTGCACCGCCCGCTTGGTGATCTCATTAAAGGTGATGCGATAGATGTGACCTTCGTGCCGCTTGCCGAGTTCATCGGCAATATGCCAGGCGATGGCCTCTCCTTCACGGTCGGGGTCAGGGGCTAGATATATGTTCTCAGCGGTCCGCGCAGCGTCTTTGATCTCCTTGATGACCTTGCTCTTGCCGCGGATCACCTCGTAATTGGGCGTGAACTCGTTGTCGATATCGACACTGAGCTGACTCTTGGGCAGGTCCTTGATGTGGCCCACCGACGCTTTGACGGTGTAACCTCGACCTAGATACTTCTTGATGGTCTTGGCCTTGGCAGGGGACTCCACAATCACCAAAGCGCCCTTGCGGACGCTTGCGGTTTTGGCGTTCTTCTCTGACCCATCATTGGCAACTCGAGACGCAACCGCCGCCTTCGCCACAACTTTCTTCGCTACCGTCTTGTTGGCCTTCTTCTTGGTCGTCTTCTTCTTGCCCGTTCTGGGCTTTTTCGTCGCTACCTTGCTGGTCTTGACTTTTTTGCCCGGCAACGTGCCACTCTGCGGGAGCTTCCCCGTGGTATCAGCCTCGGTTGCCGTTTTCGTCAGCGGTTGATCTGTGTTCAGCGCATCCGGCGAATTGGTACTATCAGCCATTCTCACCTCGACAGCGGGCCTTACCCTACGCAGCCCCCCCGGCGCAAGTGTCTGTGTACAAAGGCAATTTGCCTCAAGTCCAGGGCCGCACAATAAACACAATGTTTTCCGAGTGTTGAGTTCCTTTGTCACTTCTTCTCGAGGCCCATCTGACAACGGCACAAACGGGCGAGAGAAGAAAAAATGGCAAAAAGGCAGCGCTCGACTGGCAGCGCCGCAGCAACTATCTTGCCGTCGAGAAAGGGACTCGATACAGGCAGTCGCGAATGCAACACCACCTTTATAGTGCCATGGCGGTCGCCCTCACACTGTGCACGACATGGCCCACCACGGCCCTCGCCGAAACCTTTGCCGAGCAGGCCGAGCCCGACTTCGCCCTGGCGCTGGTACGGTATCAGGGTTCCTACAATCCTCGCCCCAATGGTTTGGCGAGGCTTGCGTGGGAGATTCGACGACGGACGAGCATTGCCGTCGATCTCGAAGTGGCCGCTGCAGATCCCGCAACCGACGTCATTTTCGAGTACCCACTCTTGGTATGGCAGGGAGACACGGATTTCCCACCCCTCGGTGAAGCCGCTGTGATCCGCCTGCGCCGCCATCTCTCAATGGGCGGAACCCTATTGGTAGACGCCGCCGATGGACTCGCCGACGGTGCGTTTCTGCGAGCCGTCAAACGGGATCTCGCCCGCACCTTCCCCGACAAGTCCATAGAGAGAATCCCGAGCAACCACGTCCTCTACAAATCCTACTATTTGCTCGATCGCCATGGCGGCCGAGTGGCGGCACAGCCATTCCTCGAAGGCCTGTTTGTCGAAAACCGACTCGCCGTTGTCATTAGCGCCAATGACCTCGCTGGGGCGATGGCGCGCGACGAGTTTGGTCAGTGGGAGTACGACGTCGGGGCTGGTGGAATGGCAACCCGTGAGACAACCTTCCGACTTGGCGTCAATCTGGTGATGTACGCCCTTTGCCTCGACTACAAAGAGGACCAGGTTCACATCCCCTTCATCCTGCAAAGGCGGCGGTGAGCTGGTGCTCGAAGCGACCTACAACGATTGGACATTGGTGTCCTTGTCGCCGCTCACGCGGAATTTCCAGATCATTGCCATCATCGCGGTCATCGCCGCGTGCTCCACGGTGCTTTGGAGCTACCGCCAGAGCCGACGCCGATGGCCACTGACGTTCTTGCGCCTCTGTGCGGCTGTGCTCATCATCGGCTTTTTCATCGAACCGGCCCTACAGCTGCGAGTGGTACGCAAGGTGAGAAATCGACTCGCCATTGTCGTCGACCGCTCTGTGAGCATGGCACTCAAGACCGCGACTGGGCGCTCACGCCATGAGCATGTCCTCGCGCGACTGCAAGCAGATGCCGATGATCTCACTTCCCTGGGCGAATCCCATGTCGTCGAGCTTTTCGACCTCGAGGGTCCCTTGACCAACGACGCGCTCGTGACGCCGCCCAACGGCGACCGCACTGACTTGCTCACCGCTCTCGAATCTGCGCGCGACACCGGCACTGGACGCCCGTTGGCCGGCATTGTCCTCTTCTCCGATGGTGCCGATAACGCAGATCTAGAGCACTTCAAAAAGAATGGTCTCTCCAGTGCCGCACGCGAGCGACTCGAGCACCTCGGAGCACCAGTCAACGTCGTCGAGGTCACCGCAAGTGATGCCTTCAAAGATGTCGCGGTGGTCGATGTTCGCACCGACGAGTTTGCGTTTGTACACAACACCTTGGAGATCGACGTCTACATCGAAACTACCGGGTTCAACACTCCCACCTTGCCTGTCACCCTGCGCCGTGAAGGCGTGGTGGTGGCAACGCAGGAAGCGGTTGCAATCCCTGGAGAAACCCTGGTGGTACACTTCGCGACCAAGCCCGACAAGATTGGCAGTTTCGTCTACTCGGTGAGTGTGCCATCCTTCGCGGGCGAAGCGATCGCCACCAACAACGAGCGTTCCTTCGTCCTGCAGGTGATCCGCGACAAGATTCGCGTCTTACAAGTCGCTGGCCGGCCGAGTTGGGACGAGCGGTTTCTGCGGCAACACCTCAAAGAAAATCCCAACGTTGATCTCATCTCCTTCTTCATCCTGCGCTCGCCCACCGACGACCCCGCCGCACCGGAAGAGGAGCTGGCGCTCATCCCCTTCCCCGTCAACGAGTTGTTCACCACTGAGCTCGAGTCCTTCGACGTCATCATTTTTCAGAATTTCGATTACCGCTTGTACAATATGGATCAATATCTTCAAAATATCCGAGACAAGGTTTTTGGCGGCCTCGGTTTCGTCATGATCGGCGGCAACGAGAGCTTCTCCGGCGGTGGGTATGCCGGAACGCCCATTGATGAGATTGTGCCCTTGCGCATGGATGCCGGCGAGCTTAGTCGCGACAAGGTCTCCCCGGTGATCACCACGGCCGGCAGACGCCATCCGACCACCGACCTGGCCCGGGGATCCGGGAGCAACGAACGACTGTGGCAGCAGCTGCCCGGTTGGACGTCTCTCAACCGTACCGGCGGTTTGGTCCATGGTGCCACAGCGTTGGTTGCCGACGCGTCCCTGCGCAGTCTCGACGGCGAGCCGGCCCCCTTGGTGGCGGTCATGGACGCAGGCCAAGGCAGATCCATGGCCATCGCCACCGACTCGATGTGGCGTTGGCGTTTTGCCATGCACAAAGATGGCGGCGCTGCCGAGCGCGCCTACCATCGTTTCTGGTCCAACGCCCTGCATTGGTTGGTGCGCGACCCCGAGCACTCGCGCATCAGAGTCGTACCTTCAAAACGTCGTTTCGACCGCGGCGAGAAGGTAGATGTGAGCTTCATCGTCCGCGGCAGCGATTACCAGCCGGTCCCCTTCGCGCAGTTGCGAGTCGCATTGGATCAGGAGTTCTCGGGATCGCACCTCGACGATGTGCTCACCGGCGAAGCCGGCACCGCCCAAAAGAATTATGAAGATCTCCCTGCCGGCGCTTATCGGATCTCCGCCGAGGCCACCGCCGCTGGTGAATCACTGGGCAAGGGAGCGGCCGTATTTCTCATAGAGGACAGGTCCCTGGAGCTCGACCGCGGTGCCCCCCGGCCTGAGGTGCTCGAGGCCATCGCCAGAACCACCAAGGGCAGATCCCTGCCCTTGGATGGCAACCTGTGGGAAGCCCTCCAGGTCGTCGACCCCGACGTCGTCGAGGTGGATCAGCGTCGCAACATCGAGCTGTGGGACAACGCCTGGGCCCTCCTCATTGCCGTCGCCCTGTTGGCTCTGGAGTGGGCCATGCGCCGGCGATTCGGCTACCTCTGACCTTTCCTCACCACCAAACCCGCCGACTTGCGTTGCGATTCTAGCCAAACCAAGAGCAGGCTACCTCAACACGATGACCCCCCCATGCAACAGGCGGCGCAGAGTCTTGAGGGTCTCGCGCTCGCTCATCGAGCTCACCATGATGAGGCTGCCAACGTCCATGTGAGCGCTCAATCGGTCGACAAGGAAACGCTCCTCTGGACGAAGGCGCAGCCGGCCGAGTCCGGCCTCATTGGCAGCCAGTGTTGGTACCTTGACAGGGGGCAAGACAGAGTACAGGTCTTTGAGCTGCTCCTGCAGGGTCTCACGCAGAACCGCGCGCGGCTGTTCTTCATCGGGCCGCAGGCGTACCGCAACCTCCATGAGCGCCACCGCCTCATCGAATTGCCCCGCTTGGCGCATCACGTCCGCTTGCACCAACAGTCTCTCTATGCGACTCGGCTCGCTGCGCTGATCGCCGCTGTCTGCGACCGCACTGATCGACACCGCGTCAATTCTCTCCAACGCAGCCAACGCCCGCAGAACCGCAGGTATCGGTGCCCGCAGCTCGAGGCAAATATCGGTGACAGATTGTCCGGCGCTGAGACTCGCAAGAATTCGCCGCTCCCGCACACCCAGTGTCTCAATGGGCGGGAGACAGTCGTGGTGAATCTCCACACGAACTTCATCAGAGGGAAACCGCTCGCGGATCTGTTGCCACTCGTCTTGGCGACGCGCCCCCTCCATCAACAGATGGTTGACATCGAGATTGAGTGACAACTTCTCACCAACCTCGTCTAGCTCAAGATCGAGACCACGGGCAGCCACATCGCTGAAGACGAACTCTCCAGGCAAATCGAGAAAGAGGTCATAGATTGATTCGCAGGCGAGCTCCGCGAGACACTCTTGCAACTGTTCTTCGGTGAGCAGATTGCAGGCCAACAGGGAGCGGTGCAAAGTTACGTCGTGGTGGCGCTTGTACTGCATCGCGCCGCGTAGGTCTTCCTCAGTGAGCAATCCGCTTGTAACGACAATGTGCCCAAGATTATCGCGAAGCTCGGGCCCCGTGTAACCGGTGACCTGACCCTGTTCCAACAACAGCTCCCATTCATTGCCGTCTCGAGTCACAACGAGACTGCCTGAGCGCGCCGTCGTCTTCACCCACCCGAGCAAGTCGGAGAGTGGCATGGTTTGCAGTGAGCCTAGGATAGCCATATCTAGAACAACTTATTCCTGTTTGAAGTGTTATTGTAGTCCTGATTTACGGAGTGTAGCTCAGCCGTGTTAGTCTCGACCAACGAAATCTTATTATTCGCATCGGCGCTGTTCCCACTCGCACCCGTGGTGTTCTCAGTAATTCCATGCGAGAGGTAGGCGAAATTTCAGTTGTGGGCGGCGGACTCGCCGGCGTCGAGGTGGCGTGGCAACTCGCCGAAGGCGGGTCCATCGTCCGTCTCGTGGAGATGAAGCCCCTCGAACGAAGTCCCGCGCACAAGAGTGACTTGCTGGCTGAGCTCGTCTGCTCCAATTCACTGCGCTCCAACAATCCGAATAATGCGGTCGGACTGCTCAAGCGAGAAATGGCCCGACTTGGCTCCATCGTCATTCGTTGCGCCGAACAGACCCAGGTGCCAGCGGGAGACGCCCTCGCGGTCAACCGGGCCGATTTCAGCGCCGCGGTGACACGCGCCATCTCCGAACATCCACGCATCCGTCGGCAAACCCGCTGCATCGTCGATCTGCCGGCGTGCGAGCCGCACGTGGTTGCCACGGGACCCTTGACCGCAGCCGCTCTCGCCCGTGACATTGCAGAGAAGACCGGGAGCGACCGGATGTTCTTCTATGATGCCATTGCCCCCATCGTCAGCGGCGACAGCATCGACAGGGACATCGTCTTCGCTGCTTCCCGCTACGGCAAAGGGGATGGGGACGATTACCTCAACTGTCCCCTGGGCAAAGACGAGTACGAATCCTTCATCGATTCCTTGCTCGCCGCGGAATGCATGCCACTGCACGACTTCGAAGAGCCAAAATACTTTGCCGGTTGCATGCCGGTCGAAGTGGTGGCTGCCGACGGCCGTGAGTCGCTCCGATTTGGCACGATGAAGCCCGTGGGCCTCACCGACCCTCGCACTGGCCGGCGCCCCTACGCCGTCGTGCAGCTGCGTCAGGAGGACAAAGCCGGACAGTCCTTCAACCTGGTCGGCTTCCAAACCAAGCTCAAGCACCCGGATCAACGCCACGTCTTTCGCATGATCCCGGGCCTGCACAACGCCGAGTTTCTGCGGCTCGGTGGCGTACACCGCAACACATTCATTGACGCTCCAGCCCTGCTCGACGAGCGCATGCGTCTGCGTGGTCACGAACACGTCCGTCTCGCCGGTCAGCTCACTGGCGTCGAGGGCTATGTGGAGAGCGCCGCCCACGGTTTGCTGGTGGGCTATTTGTACGCGCGAGAGCTTGCCGGCAAAGAAGTCGTGCCCCCACCCCCTGAGACGGCCCTGGGTGCCCTCTACGAGCACGTCCGCGGTAACCTGCGCTTGCCCAATCGCCCCTACGAGCCGCAAAACATCAATTGGGGAATGTTCCCGCCGCCGCCACCAGAGGTGCGCAAACGCGAGGTCAAACAGGCTCGAGCCGACCGTGCCATCAAAGTTTTCGCCGCCTGGGCGGCGGAGCAGGGTCTTGACAGCAGTACCTGACTCTCATTCCGATCCGATCCGATCCGACCTGACCGAGCCGCTGCCGTAATCATGCCAGAAGCTTGGGAATGATCGCCTGAGTCGTTATCATGAAAACGTGGAAACACTGTTAGACAACTTCGGCGCGTTTCTGCGTCAAGAGCGCCGCTATTCCGAGCACACGGCGCGTAGCTACACAACTGACGTCAGAGCCGCCATGGCGTACGCAACCGAGCATGGACGCGAATCGCCCGAACGTTGGACCACGGACCTGTTGCGCGGTCACCTCGCTCGATGTCGCCGCCCCGATGGCTCTCGTCTCAGCGCAGCTTCCTTGGCACGCAAGCAGAGTGCTCTACGAACTTTTTTTGGTTGGCTCAAGCGCCAACATCCAGATGTCGGCGATCCCACCGCCGCCTTGCGCGCCCCGAAGATCGCCAAGCCCTTACCAAGGGCTCTCGACGCTGACGCGGTCATGGCCATGCTTCAACCCCCGCAGGGCAACGACATCAAAGCACTGCGCGACCACGCGGCCCTGCTCCTGCTCTACGGCCTGGGACTACGTGTCAGCGAAGTAGCCTCGCTGTTGGATGTCGATCTCGATCTTGCCCGCCACGTTGCGCGAGTGCAGGGCAAAGGCAGCAAGCAGCGCGATGTGCCCATACCGGCCGGATGTATCCCGGCGCTCGCCGCCTACCGGGCGTTGCGACCTGCCACGGCCGGAACACGATTTCTCGTGGGTCAAAATGACGGCGGTCTCGCGACCCGTACCATCGCTCGAATGGTCGATGGTGCCGCCCTGAGGGCGCTCGGCCGACATGCATCCCCACACCAGCTCCGCCATTCCTTTGCCACACATCTGTTGGCGGGCGGCGCGAATCTCCGAGAGATCCAAACCCTGCTCGGCCATGAAAACCTGTCAACCACCCAACGCTACACCAAAGTAGGGATCGACCGACTCTTCGCCATCTATGACAAGGCCCACCCACGGGCCTGAGGCCATCCATTATTCCCCAGGGGCCCAACACCAGTCGTTCGCATGACATTCCTTGAAATATTCCCGAGGGGTGAGGCGTCCCATCAGCAATCGGTCGTACGTCTTGATTTGACCGTTGGTATCGCGTCTATATTGGCGGCGTGGAGCGGTCGCCGAAAACCGCGTCAATCAACATTGGAGGATTTTATGAGAACAGCATCCATCGCCCTCGCCTCTGGCATCATCGCCATGGCAGCATCGGCGAGCGCTGCGAACCCCGTCGCACAAACAGAGGCCCTGGTGCAGGCGTTCAAGGCGGTGAAACCGGCCCCAAAGGATGGCTCTGAGCTTTCTGCCACTGACAAGAAGGCAAACACCGCCGCCTTTGCCAATCTCGATTCATTCTTCAATTGGGACCGTTTGACAGCCGACCCCATCGCTCCGCACAAGGCCAAGCTCAACGCCGAGCAGTTGGCCGAGTTTAAGGATTCCTTCAGAAAGCTCATTCGCCTGGTGGCCTATCCAAACTCCGGCTCTTTCCTTGGCCGCGCCACCTACAAGCTCAAAGCCGAAAAGAAGGGCAAGACAGACGACGCCATCATGGAAGCGTATCTTGCTGAAGAGGACTTCGAGACAACAGTAACGTTTCATTGGCTTGCTTCCGGATCGAGCCTGCAGATTGTCGATGTCAGCTTTGACGGCGCATCGTTGATCCACGACTACAGCAATCAGTTCGGCCGCATCATCACCAAGTCAGGCGCTGACGGTCTCATGAAGAAATTGCGTACGCGCCTCGAAAAAGAGGAAAAAGCGAGCATCGCCGAGCTATGAATTGTCGAGCTCTCTGGATCCTTCTGCCCTGTAGTTTGCTCGCAAATGGCGCAGCTGCAGAGCCGCTGACGGTCGACCAGTGTGTCGAGATTGCCTTGTCACGAAGCGCTTCAATTGACGAAGCCGAAGCGAAGGTCAAACAACACGAGGCGGTGCTGGCTGAGGTCGAGTCGAGCTACTACCCCAAGCTTGCGGGCATTGCCTTCGTTGCTCCCATGTACACCGTGCGCGGCGACATCAACAGCTACGAGCGCAAATGGAAATCCCTGAATCACTGGGGCCCTTACACCTACCTCGAGGCTCTGTTGGCGCAACCCTTGTACACTTTCGGCCGGGTGGAGGCGGGTGAAAAGGCAGCCAGCGCTCGCGCTGCGGTCGAACGCGCCCGAGTTCGCGAGGCGGAGCTCGTCGTCGCCCTCGAGGTGCGCCGACTCTACTTCCTGCGCCTGTTCGCACTCAGCATGTTGCCCGCTCTGGACAACGCCGCCAGCATCCTCGACGAAGCGCAGGAAAAGGGCGAGGAGGAGTACGCAAAGAGCAGCGGCGAGATCACTCAGGTCGACCTGATGAAGCTGTCCTATGGTGCCTCAGAGATCTCCAAGTTCCAGATCGCTGCCCGTGCAGGCGCAGCCCTCGCCCTGTCGGCACTCAAACACACGATGGGTCTAGCCGAAAGCGAGCCACTCGAGCTCGCGGACCAGCGCTTGCCGCGCCTGGATGACTATGATCCGCCCGGCCTGACCGCCATGCTCACCGAGGCCAAGGCCAATCGCCCCGAGTGGATCCAGATCACGAGTGGCAAAGAGGCCGCAGCAGCTCTTGAGCGTGCGGAGCTGTTGGCCATGGCACCGGTGTTGCTCCTTGCGGGTCAGATCCACTGGACCTGGACACCCATGCGCGATGACTTGGAGAACCCCTACCAATATGATCCGCATAACGATCTTTACGGCGGCGTAGCCTTGGCACTCAACTTCAATCTTGACCCGGCCCTCGCGTACGCCAAAGCCGACAAAGCGCGGGCACTGCATCAGGAGGTCGAGGCTCTCGAACAGTTCGCCTCCACGGGTATTCCGCTGCGCGTGCGCAAAGCCTACGACGAGGTGATTCGCTTCCGCGAAGTGGTCACGCTCTCACAGGATGGCGTGAAATCCACGACCAAATGGATGGAGTTTGCGGGTGCCGCGTACATGCTCGGCACCGGCGAAGCCAAAGACCTGCTGGAAGGTCTCGTGGCATTCTTGCAGGCCAAACAGTCCTACTATGAGAATCTGCAAAACTACTACATCGCCCGCGCAGAGCTCGATTTCGCCGTGGGCCGCTAGCCACACCACTCCAGATCCATCATCCAATGCTACCCGAATCGCCAGATGGAGATTTGGGGCCACAATCCCACCTTGCCCGGATCAATCGGATCTGTTAGGTCGGAGCCAATCGTGCTTGAGGCCGCCTGTGGCGGGAGGGAGTTCATGAGTAGTCGCGATCGTCGGGCAAACGAACGACGGCAGGCAGGGAAAAATGTCTCGGTCGATCGGCGTCAACAGGAACGCCGTCTTGGTGATCGTCGCACCACGGATCGTGTGCCGCTAGAGCTCTGGATGGAAGAGGTGTCGGGTGACGATGTCTACTTCCGTCGCACAGGCAACGTCTCGCCGGGCGGTGTGTTCTTCGATCGTGCGATTCCCCACCCATTGCGTACTGCCGTAACTCTGAAGTTCGCGTTGCCCGGAGACAAAGAGATGGTCGTCGCCCGCGGGCTGGTTGTGAGCGCGGCAGGGGCAAAGGATGGCCTTGGCATGGGAGTCAAGTTCATCTCCATCGAAGGCGACGGTGCCAAACGAATTAGGTCCTACATTCGCAAGGGCTGATATTCCCGACCAGCCGACTGCTCGTTAGATGGGATGGACGAGGATGTCGACAGAGACCTTCTCGCCGCCCTCGACAACTACTCCGTCCGCACACCCCACACCGATGACGCCATCCGAGCTATTGCGCGCCTCAACGAAGACTATGCGTTTTTCCCCGGCGGCGACATCTTTGAGGACAAGGTCGTCGCCAATGGTACCCTCGGTGACGGCCAAGACCTCGATGCGGGCATCGTCGGGTTTGATGTCACCGAGCATCAACGATGAGCAAGTGACAAACACCCCATCGGTGCGCTTCCAGTCCAGTGCATGCAAAGTGAGACTCGCCGTGTCATCCGCGAGCAGCGCATCAATGCGCACGTTGGCGCTCAACATGGTCACCTGCTCGGCACCACATCCACAGAGAACCAACGCCATCAGGGTCATGCACTTCATTATTGGTCTCCAAAGGCTACGTTCACTTGAATGTCACCGCTGGAGCCGCTCGACAACGCAACCGCGATGACAGTGATGAGCACCGCCGCACCGCCGCCGACCATCGACCAGATGGCCCATTGGGGAAGGCCATCGCTGTCATCCTTGCCGTCGCCGGGGGGGGCGTCAAACCCATCGCCACCGTCCTCACTGGCACCGTCGTCATCGTCGTCGGTGTATCCACCGCTGTCACCGCTGTCACCGCTGTCACCGCTGTCACCGCTGTCACCGCTGTCACCACTGTCTTTGCGGCCCCCCAGGCCGCCGGATCCCACGGTCACGGACACTTTGTTCGGATCCGCTTCCCCTCCGGACGAAACCTTCACACCGGACGGCAACGTCGACACGAGATAATAGGAGGCAATACCCTTCGCGGGCACCTCAAGGTCGAGACTTCCAACGTACCGGTTGCCCTCCAGCACCAAATCAACCTGCTCGAAGCCAGTGTCGCGGTCCACTGCGACAAACGCAGAAATCAGGGAGGGCTGGCTGTGCGACGGTGGGGCCACTCGCAACACCCACATCGCCCCCCGCGACTCGAGATCCACTGGCTCGAGTTCAAGATTGCTGAGCTCGTCAATTTGCTGTCTCACCCCGGAAAAGAGCTCGCGTAGCTTCGGTGAGGCATCGGGCCCCAGAGAGGACGCGGGATCCAGCGCGAGCATCCGTTCAAATGCAGCTCGGGCGTTGTCGTCCTGGCCAACAGCCATAAGAATGAAACCGCGCAGCCGCTCGCAGTCGACGGGGTGCTGAGCACCTTGGCAGGTTTGGCCAAGTGCCTTGAGCGCCTCTTCATAACGAGCCTTTTCGTACAGCCGCATGGCCCGAGAAACATCGTTGCCCGGGGCAGCAACCAACAACACCAGAAGAGTCGAGAGTATTCCAGTCATCATCATCCGCCAATAGCTTCCCCGTAGCGCGCAAACATGTCAAGGACCACACTTCCGACAATGCGCTCTTGACGGCAACAGGCGAGCGCCATTTACTCTCCAACGTGGCAGGCAAAAACGATCCGAAAGCTCTGGTGGCCTCTGTCCTCGGCAACCTCGGTGCCAAACCCAACAGACACCCCGACGCGGGAAGTTTCCCGCAGCCCCCACCATCGCCTGCGGCCGACAATGCCCATGCACCACCAGCTGACGCCGAGGAAACCGCGCGGGCTGCGCCGGCGGCACCTGCTGACGTTGAAGCGGAGCTTCACGCTCTCATCAATCTCTATTTCGAGTTGGAAGAGCCCGCCGAGCGGGATGCTCTGTTCGATCAGTTGGTGAGCTACCGCTCCCCTATGGTGACCGAGTTTCTGCAGGTGATGATGCAGGAGGATGAGGACGAGTTTGTCCGTGCGGCGGCTGCGGCTGAGCTCGCCCGTCGTGGTGTCAAAGAGGGTCTCGACGCACTCCAGAACGATCTCGAGGATCCCGAAGAGGCTTTCTTTTTCGTACACGCGGTGCAAGTCCTCTCGGAGGTCCTGGGTGCACCGTTTTACGATGCCCTGAAGATCCTTTGGCAAGATCCCAACGGTGATGCCGATCAACGGCGCGAGGCAATGCTGGGTTTAGAGAATCTCGACAACGAGCGTGCTCTGGCAGACTTCATCGATTTCATAAATAGCACTGAAAATATCGACGACATGCCCGATGACCAGGTAGAGGTCGCAATGATGGCGTTTGTGCGCCACGAGCACACCGCAGCCCACGGCCCTCTCGAGGCCCTACGCGATCGGATCCGCAAGGCCGTCGTGGATGCCGACGAACGCCAAGAGTTGGTGTCCTTTGTTCAAGAGGGCATCGACCTTCTTGTTGGCGAGTAACAGTCGACGCCTCCGCCAGATCCGCCGAACCCAATCCCTTAGTCCTCACCCCACCGCAACTTGGCCCGCAGGGTCTGAAAATAGTAGCGCTTGGGCGATGAGTACAGACGGGTTGGGATAGGGGCAGCACGCACCGTCATGACGTCACCCTGGCGTACCTCATGACCACTTTGTCCGTCAAAGGATGCCATCACGTCGCTGTCGGATTCCAACGCCACGGTGATCGGTTTGTCCGGTGAGACCACCAACGGTCGCTGGGTCAATGCGTGTGCACAGATTGGCGTGATCGCCACGCCGTTCAATCCAGGCGTCAGGATCGAGCCACCCGCCGCCATGGAATAGGCTGTGGACCCTGTTGGGGTCGCGATAATCACACCATCAGCTCGCAAGGTGGTAACCAGTTCTTCACCAAAGGAAATGCGGTATTGAGCGATGCGGGCCAATCCAAGTTGATTGACCACGGCGTCGTTGAGCACCCTTCCAGCAATGAGGATTTCGCTCCCTCGACACACGGCAACGTCAAGGCGCAGGCGGTCGACATAGGGGAGCTCGCCATTCAATGCCCGCGGCAGCATCTCCTCAAGCTCATCACGCGTCACATCGGTGAGGAAACCGATGTGCCCGAGGTTGACGCCGAGGATTGGCACAATCTTGTTCTGCAAAATAGACGCAGCATGAATCAGCGTGCCATCGCCACCAAGCACAAGAATGAGCTCGGCCTCACGCTCGATGGTCGCAGGGTCGACCGCCTCCACACCTTTTGGCAATGGCGAGAGGGAATGGTGGCCCTGGGCTTCAACGAGAAACACCGCGTTGGGCACGGCCCGCTGCGCGACAGCCAGGGAAATGAGCGCTTCGGGCGCATTGCCCTTGAGCACCAAACCAATTGTTGGACCCATGGCCATTGCCTATCACTAAGCACCAGAGCAGTACATCCAACGCCGGCGGCGTTGCACCCGCGACCAGCTTTGGATAGGAGAGCATGGTGAGCAATGAACTAAAATTATCCGCCGATTTGCGTGACCTTCCCTTCGCCATTGCGTTTGGCCAGACCGTGCGAGCCAAAGCAACCGGAGTGCTGGAACTCCACGATTCCATTGGGCTGAACCGGGCATTCTTCCTCGAAGGCAGACCCCAGGGCGCCACACTCTCGCGGCTTAAAAACCCGATGGGCCGCATTCTCATTGAGCAGGACTTGATCACCGAGCACCAGCTGGATGAGGCGTTGGTCATTCACAACCAGACCGCCAAGCTGCTCGGCCAGGTGTTGCTCGAGAAAGGTTGGGTCAGCGACTCAGGCCTCAAGCAGGTCATGGAGATCCAATCGCGCCTCAATTGCCTCAGCCTCTTCGGCATCAAAGAGGGTCGCCTCGAGTTCAACAATGGACTCGTGCATTTGACGGATTTCACCCCGTCGCCCATGTCTTCACTGATGACTCTATACGAAGGCGTCCGCGACCATGGCGCGTATGCGGTCACCTATCCACTGCTGGCGCAGCTCGCCTTCAACGCCATTTCACTGTCCGAGAACGCCGCGGGATTTTTGGAGCAGCTTCCCCCCGCCGAGCAAATGGCGGCGCGCCTTCTGGAGACATTCCGCTTTACCGGCGATCTGGCACGCAGCGTGCCTTTGGCCCCAGCCTCGTTGGGGTCGTTGTTGTTTGCACTGAACGAGCTTGGTGGCCTAAACATCGCCCCAGCCATCCAAGTGCCCCGCGGCACATAACGGATCTGCCATGCACGATGCGCCGCATGTTGGTGCGGTCAATCGGTTTCACTGCCCCACGCTTCGGTTCGTCCGGGTCCCCGCGCCTTGGCGCGATCGAGCGCGGTCTGGGCCGCATTGAGCAACTCGTCGACGGTTTCGAGATTGCCACCAGGATAGGTCGCCCATCCCGCTGACACGGTCACGCCCCTCGCATGTCCGTGAAACCCGTGATTGGCCACCGTATCGCAGAGCCGTGCACATACAGCGCGGGCTTGTTCACCGTCGGTGTGTGGTAACAACACCGCGAAGGTGCCGCCACTGAGCCGCGCCAAGATGTCGTTGGCGCGCAGCAAGCGCCCAGCAAGCTCCGAGACCACGGTAATCAACGCGTCCACCGCGCGATGCCCTACTTCGAGATTGATATTGCGCAACCCATCAATGTCCCAGATGCAAATCACCATGGCCAGTCGATGGCGGCGCGACCTGGCAATCTCCCGTTGGCAGGATTCAATGAACGCGCGGCGGTTGGGCAACTTCGTCAGCTCATCAATGGAAGCTTGCTCTCGGTGCCTCTCAACCGCGCGTTGTAACTCCCTCTGCAACGACTTCAGGCGCAGCTGCACCTGGATGCGAGCCACCAGCTCATCGGGTGAAAAAGGCCGCGTCAAGTAGTCACTGGCACCGACCTCAAATCCCGTGTCGCGGGCACTGTCGTCGGTTTGTGAGGTCACCAGGATCACTGGCAACACCGCGGCGTCGTGCTTCTGACGAATCGCTCGCAGAAGGCCAATGCCGTCGAGATTTGGCATCACGATGTCAGAGAGGACAATATCGACCTCTCCAGACATGGCAACTGGAAGAGCCTTGGTGCCATCCTCGGCTTCGATCACCTCTACATCGAGATCAGCTTCTTCGATGATCTTTCGCATCGCAGTCCGCAGACTGGCGCTGTCATCAACAACGAGAACAGTAGCAGTCACCGGTGATCTCCCGCCGCATCGGGGTTGTAGAGATAATTGACATGTTGGTACAGACAGATGCGGTTTCGGCCCTCTCGCTTGGCCTGAGCGACCGCTTGATCGGCGTTGGCGAGCAGCTGCTCGACACTTGTTACGTTCTTCGAGGGAAAAAATGCGACCCCTACAGAAACCGTCAGCTTTGATGCGTTCTTGCCCTCCCTGAAGTCTCTCTGCGCAACAGAGCGCCACACACGTTCTGCCACCGGCAGGCAACCAGAGAAATGTGTCTGAGGCAGGATCACCAGAAACTCTTCGCCACCATAACGTGCGACAGAGTCCGTTTCGCGAACCGCTCCGGAGATCAACTTGGCCAACTCAGTGAGAACAAGATCCCCAAAGAGCTGACCGTGGTTGTCATTGATGACTTTGAAGTGATCGATATCCACCAAGAGGATAGACAGTGGGTCATTGTAGCGCTGCGCCCGCAGAAATTCGTCCTTGAGCCGCTGATGCATGGCCCGGTGATTGCAGAGCCCCGTGAGATCGTCGGTAACACTGAGCGCCTCGAGTTGCTTGCGCTTGCTGTTGACCTTGTCCTGCAACGACTTGATGCGCAGCATCGATGCGACCCGAGCTCGCAGCTCCAACGGATTGTATGGTTTTGCGAGATAGTCGTCGGCACCGAGTTTGAGCCCGGTGACCTTCGAGCCGATGTCATCTTTCACCGAAACTAGAATGATTGGAATGAAGTTATCGTCGGCGAAGGATTTGACGATGCGACACACCTCCAACCCATTCATCTTCGGCATCATCACATCGAGGATAAGAAGGTCGGGGGGAGCTGCTCGGATCTTTTCAACCGCCTCGACGCCGTCGTTGGCAGTCTCGATCACGAACCCGAGGCCCTCGAGGGTCTCCTTCACGAGATTCCGCATCGACCGATCGTCGTCGACCACCAGAATCTTGGGTTGGCCTTCCATCTCTCCGCCGTCCATTTCCCCCAACGCCCGCCGCGCCCCAACCCCAAACATCCAACACCGAAAGGGAATCATAGCACAGCACAACGTCCGCGAAAGGGTCGGCCGGTTCCCATTTCTTTCTGTTCCATTGCTGTCCCATTTCTGTCCCATTGCTGTCCCATTTCGGTCCCATTTCTGCCCCATTTCCAGTCCTGGAAAATCCCTTGCCCAGAATCGACAACGTGGTAGTCAACCTGCGATGCGATTTTGCCTCCGGTGAAAACCGTCAGAGGGTCTTGGCATGGTTGGCTCGATGAAACAGCGCTACACCACTAGCCAGGTGGCACGTCTTCTGAAGCTTCCAGAGCACCGCATCCGTTCGTATGTCCGCTGCGGTATCATCTCGGGCGGCCCAGACATCGGCGACGAAAAACAGATTCACAAGGCCAGCCCGCAGAAACCGGCCCGTAGCGACGCCAATCAGAAGAACCGCCTGAGCTTCGACTTCCGCGACATCCTCGTCCTCAAAACCGTCCGCAAGCTGATGTCAGCCGGTGTGCCCCCGAACCGCGTAAAACAAGTCCTTGCCGCCGTGCGCAAACAGCTTCCAGCCGAGCGGCCGCTCTCAGCGGTGCGCATCACCCTCAAGGACGGCGTTATCGTCGTCTCCGACGGAGACGTCCATTGGGAGCCAGAGAGCGGCCAATCACAACTCAGCTTCGCCGCATTCGACAGCCCGGTTCATTCGCAGCCATCCAACCCAGGTTCCAACCCCGGCACCAACCCACCCGTCAATCCAGCTGTCAACCCAAGCTCCATGGCCTTCGGGATGATGTTGGGCGCGAAAACGGGCTCCATGCCCAACTGGGTGCCCGGTGGCTCTGGCGACGCCCCACCGCACCCAGTATGGTTCAGGGCAGGAAACCAACCCACCCTCTCCGAGATCATCCATTCGAAAAAGTTGAGCCAGGGGGTCCCGGGCGCTCCAAATGGCACTGTCAAGGGCGGCACTCTGGCAATCAACAGCGCCGATCGTTGGTTCAACTTCGGCCTCGACCAAGAAGACAGCGACCCCGACGGTGCCTACGAATCATACCTGAGAGCCTTGGCCCACAACCCCGAACACGTTGAGGCCATGATCAACATCGGCCGGTTGTGCTCCGAGGGAGGCGACGACACCCGCGCCGCCGCCTACTTTCGTCAAGTCATCCGCGTCACACCCAGCCATCCGGTGGCCCATTTCAATCTCGCAGTCACCATGCACGATCAGAACAACCTCGATGCCGCCCTGGTTTCCTACAAAAATGCCCTCATCCAGGACCCCGACTTCGCCGACGCCCATTTCAATCTGGCAAACCTCCTCGAAGAGATCGGCGACCACGAAGGGGCAACTGAGCACATGAAGGCCTACCACCACACCACCGAAACCCGGCGCTGAGACTCAACCAGACGTTGATCATGAGACTCAACCAGACAAAAAAAGCATAGGCATCACGGTTCCAATTGCAACACCCCAAATACTGTGTTATCGCTCCGCCTCCTGTTGTCGAGGTAACTCACCCAGGAACTGTTCTTTGCAGGGGTGGTAGTTAAGTTGGTTATAACGCCGGCCTGTCACGCCGGAGGCCGCGGGTT
>MGST01000042.1 GCA_001798605.1 Deltaproteobacteria bacterium RIFOXYA12_FULL_58_15
TATCGCCAGAGTCTCTCGGCAGGTGGTCCACGCTATTTGATTCATTTCACCCCGGGTGGGTGCTGGCAGGGCGCGAGGGATGGGTGGCTCATCTCGTGTGGTTTGCACGTAGACGCCGTCTGTGACCCTCGAGTGCAAGTGGATGTTCAATTACCTGGCCATGTGCGACGACGCGCGGTGAATTGCGGTGCGCGACGCTGGGTGGGCGTGGGAGATTCAAGATGCGCACAGAGAGAATCAGGCGGAAGACGCCTGTGCCACCAGATCCTTCGAGACCCTGTGTCGTGTTGCCATTTCCACGGACTCCAGTTGATGACGTCTAGACCGATACCAAGGGCAATCAATTGTTTCTGATCGTTTCCCAGCCGGCGGCCAGTTAGTAGCGTGGACGATGTTGCGTCATTGACATGCTGTTGTGGACGAGTGTTGTTCCGAACAGCAAAAGAGCAACCGTCTTGAATAGGAAGCAGGGCATGGGCAAGACCGTCAACATTCCAAGAACACGACTCTATGATCTTCACCAACACGCGGCGTTCGAGTGTACCGGCAAGCTCGTTGTTGGCGATCCTGCCGGCATCACGAGCCAAGGCGAAAAACAGCCAGTGAGCTACCGACCCTGCAAGTCAATCAAGGCAGTGCCCGGCAACTGGGTGGTCTTCACGCGGCATCCCAAGCCGAGGTTTTCCACCTATGCGGAACCCGAGGTGGCCCATCTCATCGCGTGCCATGAAGACCTAGCGAAACGTGCAGTTGAGATCGAAGAGGCGGCGGTCAAGGTCGGACGGTTCGTGGTGGAAGGTGGGCAAGCCTGCATCGTTGATGCCAAAAGGCGAGATGATCCCGCATTGCTCAAAGAACTGGAGTATGGCGCAGAGGAAAAGGTCATAGAGGGCTGCGCGTTTCTTGTCAGCGCAGGTGGCTCTAGCCAAGCTGCGCGACCAAAGCACCGTCACTTTGCTGCTCGACTTGGTTGACAACCCAGACTGGCAGGCCATGGCACCGTGGCTTTGCGCTGCAGTGTGCGAAATTGATCCAGAACACGCTGCGCCCGAAATGTTGAAGCGATTGGAGTCGGCTGACAAAACCATGCAACCAGTTTTTGCCACAGCGATTGGGCACCTGCGCTATCAGCCGGGCGCGACCGAGATCCGGAAGCGTTTGCGAGCCAAAGCTTCGCGGGCCTATGCAACGGCCGCCTTGCTCAGGATGAACGATGAGAAGACCATCGCGGGGCTCGTTGATTCCCTTCAGGCTGGTATGGAGTGGCCCGACTTTCTGCTCGTGAACAACGTGATCCGTGGCTCCAGACTCGCTGAAGTCGCACGGACTCTGCTGACAAAAGGGGACCAGGCAGGTTGGAGTGGAGGCTGGGGAAGGGACCGCATCGAGCTTTTGGAGACGGCAAATCATTTGGGCATCGCAGAAGCAAACGACGCTTTGCAGAAACTCGCAGACGACACGGACGCGAGGCCGGCCGCTCGTTGGCGAAGTGCCATTGCTTTGCTGGAAAGCGGTGATCTGCGCTATCTGCAATTCCTGCTGGATGCGATTCAACCAGACAAATCCGAGCCCGCTGAAGAATTTGGTGGGAATCGTGAAGCCAGGGAAGCAGCTATCGGTGCACTGCATCGTTGCGCCAAACGCGATCCCACAGTCAAATTGCCGATCCTCGATTCGCTCCATACAATGCGGCTCAACCCGGACAAGAACCCGAGCCTTGCCTACGCGGCGCAGAACGTGATCAAGGATCTGACGGGGTTCGAGCGCTACGCTGAGTTTGATGCCTGGCGGGCAAAACAGACTTCGCCATAGGGTCTGCAGGGCGCAGAGTCACGCGGACCATAGAAGGAGCCATGAACGTGTGCATGGCTAATTGACAAGTCTACGAAATTCTTTCTGCATTTGGCAGACTGACAAAGTCCGCAAGAATCATTCATGCTGATTGAGTGCATGAGGTTTGCCATTTTGCTTTTCGTCCATCCTGACGGGCGAATCCCTCAATCCAAGGACAAGGCAATTCTGTACAAGAAGCTCCCACGTCGACGTGACAATCTTGTGGCCGCGGTCGTTGTGGAGACCGGTGCAGGAGGAATCGTTGAGGTCATCACCGTGCTTGTCCATTTCGAGGTGAAACGATGAGAGTTTTCCACCAACCCGATATTGACTATGTCTCGATCGATTTCTCGAATCAGGTCGAGGCCAAATCTTACTTCGAACACGGGATCATCGTCCGACTGGATTCCAGGGGCCATGTCATAGGACTGGATATCACTGATTCCAGTTCGTTTTTTTGGGGAGGGAGGAGATCGGCATGAAGGAGGCATGTCGAATTCTTGGGATCTCCGAATCTACTATGCGCCGCCGCATCAAGAAGGGTCTCATCAAGTACCGAAAGCCAAACAACAAGGACTATCGGTTCAAGGGCAAGGACATTTTAAGTGCAGCCTGAGCCTTGAAGCGACTACTGCTCGATGCAGTACAACATCCTCTACGAACGTTATGACTACCCAAGTCTCGGAGTGTTTGAAAGTCGCAAGCTGACGCGAACGCTTACCTTTGCTCCAGGTTCTGGGCCAACTGGGGTTTGGTTTGAAGATGACACCAAGTAATTCGGCGAATCGCGGCTCGGTGCTTCTCTGTGCAGTCGCCTGTTTTGCGTACAACCACGCGCACGCAGAAACCGCAACGGCAGCATCAGAAGATCCCTGCATTGAAAAGGCCGCGTCTGTCGTTGTCCTGTTGGATGAGCATGTCCTTCTTCTCTGCGACTCGGGCAAGACGGCAAAGGAGTATGCGGTTACTTTGGGAAAAGGCGGCACGGCCAATAAGAAACAGGGCGACAACAAGACGCCCATTGGCACCTATGCTTTGGGGTTGCCGCAATTTTCCGATAGATTTGGGATCTTCATTTCGGTGGGTTACCCAACTGAGCCTCAGAAACAACAGGGCTACACAGGTCAAGCCATAGGTCTTCATGGTCCGGATCGTCTCTTCACATGGGCAGGCGGGCTCAATACGATGATCGATTGGACGCAAGGCTGCGTTGTAGTCAAGTCTGACGAAGCCATCGGTGAAATTGCCGATTGGGTGAAGAGCAGAAAAGTCCGGCTGGTGCATTTGGTGGTGGAGCATTAGCTCCACCGACCGAGTCTCAACTTGAGCCTCGGCGGATCAACTCGTGGATCTCATTGCCTCTGCTGCGCGAGACCCCGAGGGTACGGCAAAACGCAGAGGGTCTCTCGTCGTCGCCGAATACGGCGAAAGTTGATCGGATCTCCGGTCAATCAGCTCGGGTACACATTCCATGCTTCGACAAGCTTCCACTTGCCTCGGCGTTTGCCGACCACGCCAGAGATCGACCAGCCGACCTTGCACTGTGAGCTGATCTCGGCAGGCACAGTGATCGGTCCCAAGGGCTGGGCTTTCCCTTCCAACATGCCGTCCAGCCAGATCGCGCCCCTCTCGACCTTCACGATAGAAAAGTGGTCCTCCAAATCGTCGTCTTTGGGATCAACTCCTTGCCAATCCGTGAACTCGTGAAGATGCATGGCGAGTCCTTCAGCCTTGGGCAAATCCCGTGCAGCCTCAGCACCCTGTTCGATGGCGTCTTCCGCCTCTTCACGGTCAGCATAGCCTTTCTCGCCGAGCCACTTGGCGAGCTTCTTCGTCATGGTTCCCGCCGCCCCAAGGATCTCTTTGCTCGCCATGACCTTGCGGATCATAAAGTAGTCGAGAAACTCGCCGACATTGGACAAGATCTTGTCGGGACCAAAGATGTCGCAAAACTTCTTGCCCTTGGCGCTCTCTTTCTCGAAGATCTTGGATTCATCTTCATCAAGATCCTGGTAGGCATAGCCGTTGAGGCAATGTTGCAGCAACTCAGCTGTGCTTGCGTAGTTGCGAAAAGTTCGAGCTGACATGCCCTTCTTGAGATCCGCAAGAAAAGCATCGAATGTTTCGGAGATCGTAGGCTTGGCGACGTGCTCGGGGCTCTCGCCAACGACTCTGAGCTTGGACTTCTTGGTTGTCATGGCGGATCGTTCGACCATATTCGGGGTCGGATGGCAACGATCTCCAAAGATTATCTTGCGGGGAACGGACGCCTGTAGCAGAAGAGATCCCGCAAGGGCTTTGCTCATGAGATCTCTTTTGACCGTATTCCTGCTCGCGCTGCTTGCGAGTTCATGCGCTGCGACGCAGAGGGCGGAAAAGCCTCCGAAGCTTTCCGCTTGGATCTCCCAGATCCCTGTCACCAACTCATCATGTCCAGACATGGACCTGCGTGGCGAGGTCGCAGAGGCAGAGGAGATCGTTGCGTCTTTTGCAGTTGCAAACGGATGGGAAGAAACGCTGGCACGCAAGACATTCGATGCGGTTGAGATCTTCAAAACGCATAATGCGTTGTGGCAGCGCGTTCTCTCGATCAACGGGATGCCACTCGATACGGCATTGCCACCCGGTACCACGATGGTGGCTGGGATCGAGAAGCGAGTCCTGGTTGCCGTTTGTCCTGACGAGTATGCCAAAGTGTATCCAGAGTATGGGAGTCAGCCAGACTCATGGCGACGGTTGATTGCTCACGAGATTGCCCACCGCCTGCATGTGAACCTCCTCGACGGGAACGAAGATGCGATGGGTCCGAGTTGGTTCTTCGAAGGATTCGCCGTGATTGCTGCTGGGCAGACCCTGGATCATGGGCTGGTCTACACCACGGCGACAGAAGCGTTTGCAGGCGTGCGCGAAAAGGGGCCATTGGCCTATCGTCGTTTCTCAGCAGCGGTTCGTTACTTCCTGAAGGAACATCCTCTCAAGGAGCTGGTTGACCATGCAGGCAAGGAGGATTTTGAAGGCGGGCTTGAGACTCAAACTCACCCTGCTCCATCTTCATCAGTAACCGATGATGAATCTTGCGCCATCATTGTGACAGACGACGACATTCCGTCTGGGTCTCCAATCGCCGGAGCGCTTTATGTTGAAGAAGCCGCGTTTGGCAAAGGGTTGCTGACCGCCGATGTGGTAGCCGCAGCACAAGGTTTCAAGAAAGCGGGCCTGACGTGTGTCGATGTCATTGATTCCCATGATGGCGCGATAGATCCAGATCCTCTTGGAAAGATCGGCGTTCCTGTTTTGACTCCTTCAAATACCGAGGGATGGGTCTGGCCGTTCCTCGGTCCCATGAAGAAGAAATACGTCATCGCTGCATTGATAGGTTTTCACTCCAATGCAGGGCAACTGGGATTCCGCGCTCATACGATCAACGACGGGATCAAAGCGCTGAGCATCGACAGTAAGACAGTGGGCGAAGTGGCGCACCTCCTCTTGGGACTTGGTTCTTTTGACATTCCTGTTGGTTTGGTTTCTGGGGATATGAACGCCGTCGCCGAGGCTCTTGGTCTTTGTCCTCAGGCCGGTGGAGTTGTCGTCCGGTGGTTGTCAGATCAGGGAGAAACGGAGTTTCTTTCTTCGGAGGCTGCTGCTCAGCGTTTGTCCCAGTCAGCAATTCAAGCTGTGGAGAGAAGGGGATGCCTTTTCCGGCCATCACTTCCTGTAGACGTTGCTGTTGCGACGTACTCCAAAGAAGCCGTGCGGGACAAAGCCAAGACATGCGATCGGGATTGGGAAAAAGAGATGAGGGAATCTGGGCTTGAGACCAGACATGGCATCGAAACGGGCACCAATATGCAGGCGGGTCTGACAAATGGAAGCCTTCATTGGTCATCAAAAGTGCACGGCTGGCTTTCTTGCAGATAGCATTTGCCGCCAGCTACCTCCGTGGCTCAAACAATTGGGAAGCCGTCGACAACGGTTACAGAGCTTTCAAGGAGAAGCGGTTCTCGGATGCCGTTCAATTTTACGCAAAAGCATTGGAGCAGAATCCGTACGATGTGCCAACACGGTGTCGTTTGGGCGCGGTTTACCTTGATCTCGGAGAATTGAAACGGGCACAGGAGATGTTCGCCTATGCTCTCGGTAGGCAAGATGAAATTGGAGGTCCGCTGATGGAAAGTTGGTGTTGGATTGGAATTGCGGAAACCGAGAACAAGTTGGGCAATGTTGAGGCTGCACATCATGCAGCTCGCAAAGTGCTTGAGCTTCCTGATTCCAAGGGACGCCACGAGAAAGCCAAGAATCTGTTGGGTATAGGCGTTAAGTCAGGCCTTGGGGAAGATTGAGAAGTGGTTTCTTGTAACGGTGAAAAAAGAAGCGAAGTTCATCCGTTTCCTACTCAGCCTCCGTCTACTGTTGTGTCGTACTTGACGCCATCCGGCGCGGGCACGGGAACGTTGTGCAAAGACGCTTTTACGGGTTGCAGGGTCTTGCGGTGACGGGGGCGGGTTTAGGAATCCTGTTCCACAGGCTCACGCGCGGGTGCAGCACACAAAGACCGACGAAACCCGGGTCATGTTCAGCAGCGGTGCCAGTTCGGTCCACAAGAACGAGGGCACGCGTTATTGGTGTTGACATATATCGAGCACCGACATATAACGTAAGGCGTAGTGGAGGTAAGTCGCATGGACGTTGATCGCATCAAAAATGCTTGTTCCGAAACACTTGTGGTCAATCTTCTCAAAGAGAAGCCGATGCATGGTTACGACATGTGCAAGGAGATTGAGAATCGTTCGAGCGGGTATTTCGTATTGAAGCACAGCACTCTGTACCCGCTGCTGCATCGATTGGAGAAAGAAGGATTGGTCAAATCGAAATGGAGTGAATTTGATGCAGGCAAACCGCGGAAATATTACTACCTAACGAAGAAAGGCGTTGCCCATCACGAAAAGACCATCGAGTCGTGGCGCGAGCTAGTGGCTTCAATCGGCCACCTCATACCTGAGGTGGCCACATGACTTTTGGACCGTATCTAGCCCAGCTCGAAAACGCTCTGGAAATACCCTACCCAGAAAGGGCGGAAGTCATCTCTGAAATTGCAGCGCATCTGGAGGATCTCTGTGCCGATCTTATGTTCAACGGAACGAGCGAAACCGAAGCGAGAGAAGAAGCGATTCGAGCGATGTCTGCTGATGCGGGGTTTGTTCGGGAAATGGCCGATGTTCACCAAACTGCCATCGCCAAAGCCCTTTCAAAGCTTCCCCGCAACGTATCTTTGGGAATTGAGTACAGTGCTATCGCACTGGTTGGTCTGTTTTTGGTTTTCATCACAGTTCTTCAGGAGGCTCCCATGATCGAGTTTTTGGCAAGTGGCGGTCTGTTCATGATCCCCATCAATCTGGCTGGTATCGCTATTGTGTTTTTGGGGATCGAGAGGATCTATTCCTTGTTCATCAAGAAGGACCACTCGCAAGAGAATCTGGAAAAGAGGTTGCTTTCGCTGGGCTTCCTCGCCGTTGCCTGTGTCATGACGGGAGTGATTGGCACCCTGGTTGGCTTCTACCAAGCGTTCTCAGTGGCCGATCAAGTCGCGTCCAAGTTTGACGGTGTGTTCCCAATCTTCGAGGTGACTAGGATTGCCATCACCACTTCCATTTGGGGCATAACGCTAGCGTTCATTGCGGTAGTGGTCCGATTCATCGCAAAAGCAAAAGCGACGCGAATTCTGGGGATGCGCTCGTTGTCCACCTGATTGCAGTGATTCGAAACGAGCGGAGATTGTCCGGTGCGTGGCAATAGAGGAACATTGGCGAAAATCGACGGATGACATGAGCATTGGAACTCAGATAGTGATCGAAAGCTGGCGCAATTTCGGCTTTGGCATTTCGTTCCTGCGAGCTTGTTTGATTTTTGTTCTTTTCCGCATTGGTTCCATGTTGAATCTTTTGTTCCTCGGCCTGGATCACATCTTCTTCCCGGGCTTTCGACGAGTTGAAGTGGAGAACCCGATCTTCATTATCGGTCATCCAAGAAGCGGTACATCATTTGTTCACCAACTGCTTTCCGAATCGCATCAAATAGCTGCGTTCAAGGCGTGGCACATCTTCTTTCCGGCGCTAACCTCAAGGGTGTTTGTCAGGCCGCTGGTTAGGTTCCTTTCCAAGAGAGGATTGGACGAGTTGATACCAAGCGCAACGGGCCATCGAGTCGCGCTAGATAGCGTTGAAGAAGAGGAATTGTTGTTTTTCCACAAGCTGGACACACAATTCGCCATTATTACAACGCCGCTTGGTTTTGCTGAGGTAGATCATCGAGAACTGCGCTTTCACGATCTGCAATCTCAAACAAAACGCACTAAGTCAGTGCGCTTTCTTAAAGGCTGTTTCCAACGGCACATCTACTATACGGGACGAAAACAGATCTTCGCGCAGACCCATTTTTCAACCCACCGTATCAAGACCCTTCTTGAAGTTTTCCCCGACGCAAGATTCATCTACATGGATCGCTCGCCGTTCGAGACTTTGCCTTCGTATTTCTCTCTCAACCACGGCGTTGTGGATCAGGTGTGGGGCATGGGAAATTTTGAAGCGGAGCAGATCTCTCGATACTTCCGCAACCGTTACCAGGCGAGCATTGAGCTGTGCCGGTATTTTCATGATGTCGTCGAAAACGAAGAAATCGACAGAAAGAAGATCTTGAAGATTCAGTATGATTCGCTTCGCAATGACCTGGTGGGTGTGTTCGAAAACATTGTGTCATTCGGGGGTTTGGAACCAAGCGGAGAACTGAGAGCTCTCGTCCAGAATCGCGCGGCGAGACAGCCGCATTATCGACGAGTGCACGAAGTACGTCCAATCGAACATTTTGGAATTGGCGAAGATGAGGTGGCGAGGGACTTTGCTTTTCTGCTTGAAGGCAGATCCACTTAGAACACATTCATTCGTCATCAGCCTGGTTCGGAGACACTGCGCAGCAGGGACGGAAGTGGTGTGTGGGCGAATGGGATTGAAGCTTGATTGCAGTCACTGTAGTGGAATTGACCTTGGCTGTTGCGGCATTCACTTTCCACCACCCACATGGTTGGCTCGGTTGCTCTGGTTGACGGCTTGTGGTTGGTGACGATAGGCGAAGTGCATGGAGACGAACGAGCAAGAAGTTGCATACGACAAGTTGCAGGCGGCCCACGAGCTTCTCGAGCGTGGGCACCTGGAGGCGGCCCACAGCGCCTTCGCTGATCTGCTTTCGGGATTGCCCGCACCAGAGGAGTTGAGGGGGCCTGCGGAGGCAGGACTGGCCCAAGTGTGCCTCGAGCAAGGAAGACTTCACGAAGCGATGGCCCACGGCCAACGCGCCCGGGATCTCGGGCAGGCCGATGGACTGGCAGTCATCGGTGAGATCCTCAGGCGTCAAGGCGACAGGGACGGTGCGGCGGATGCGTTTCTATCAGCATACATCCAGGAACCGTTTGATTGGACCCGCCTTGCCACCTATTGCGAGCTGACCGGGCGTCCTCACCGCGACCCATCTCGAGACGGACACCAACCTCCAGCCAATCCGTTCGCCCGCTTGTGGTTGTACCGCGATCTCTTGGGGCAGCTGGCGGAGACGGAGTGCGGACACACCTTCACCCGCACGGCGAGGCTCGCCAGAGAGCACGGCATCGATGCCATCGAGTTGTTCCAGGTTCTGAATCATTATGATGTTTGGTGCGATTGCGAGGCTTCCGGCGCGTGGGCACATGGTGACCATGGGGCACAACGCGTGTGGCTCGCGGGTTGGTTTGAGGGCCGCCCTGATCTCGTTGACCGATTGCTGAGAGCGCGGGTGCTGCGCGAAACCACGCCCGAGGAGATTCCCGACCAAGAGATCGAGGAAGCGACCGCCGACAAAGAGGGTGACGTGCCGATCGTTCAATTGCGGATCGAGAGGCAGGAGCGCGCTGGTAAGGTACCGCCACAACTGGTTGAGGGATTCTACCTGCGAGATACGTTTGTCCACATCAAGGCCAATCTACGGGAGGGCGAGCAGGCGGCATTTTTCGTTGGCTTTGTCGACACCGAAGAACCGCCTGCGGCGATCGTGGTGACCACGGGGGCGGTCGAAATGTTGGATCTGGAGGGTGTGCGCTCCCTCGACTCCCGGGACCGAGGTCGAATCGACGACCTCACCAAGTACCTAGATCGATACAAACCACCTGCGATCAATGGGCAACGGGATGTTCCAACCGAAGATGAACAGAATTGGTTGCGTGAGAATCTGCGCGAGCTCATCAAGCACGCCGGAGCCGAGCCTTTTGTCAGGCCGCCATTGAATCCCGACGACGCCTTGACTGTCTGGCGACCAAATGCAGATGGCATGTCGGCGTTGATAGGATGGCTCATGCAGCACGCGGGCCTCGGTGCTCTGAAGGTCAACCTGATTGTTGGCAGGCCGGAGGCACTACCGAACGATGTCATCCTGGGTTGGTTTGCCGGCATAGAGGGGAACACCGCCCACTTTGGTTGCGACATTCAACTGCACGATGAGCCGGAGAACGTGTTGGGTACTCTCTCCCACGAAGTGGCCCACGCCTGGCGCGAACATCACGGCCTGCGCCTAGACGACCGAGAGCTGGAGGAGAAGCTCACGGATCTCACGGCTGTCTATCTCGGCTTTGGTGTTGCGGTCACCAACGCGAGCTTTCAATATCGAGCAAGTGGCGTTGTGATGGGCGGCACCGTGATCCACCAGTGGAAGTACTCTCGTGCCGGATACCTCCCCGCCCAGGCTCTGGGTTATCTGCTCGCGGTCCAGAGTCGGTGCCGGCGAGAGGGCATGTTTGACCGGCGACGACTGGCCGCAAATCTTGAGGTTACCCAACGTCACTTCTACAAGGCCGCCATCAAGGCATTGCCAGAGGATGAGGAACTGCTGAGGGGAGAGTTGGGGATCCCCCGATGGGCTGGGGATTTTCACGACCAACGCCGGCCAGTGGAAACGGCGAGGAGACAGCCGCTGGTCGCCACATCCACCACAGTCGAATGGAACACGCAGGACGGACCGCCGAAGTTCAATGAAGGCCGCCCTGTTTTTAGGGTGCCCACGAAGAAGTTGGGAGGCAAAACCCTGCTGTTGATCATGGGCGGCTTCGTGTTGTTCATCGTCGTGGGTGTGGCAACGAAAGATCTTGCGGTCAGTATGACGGCAGGGCTTGTTGCGGCAACTGCGGCCTTCGTATTCGGCCCTCGTGTCCGATACGACCAGTGCGCCGATGTGGAGTGCGAGGAGATCATTCCCGCAGGTGCAACGATCTGCCCTCGATGCGGGGGTACCGTCAGCGGCACGATCAAGAACGCCAGTGATCGTCTCGAAGCCGAGGAGGCATTGTTTGCCGAGAAGCTCCGAAACACCGGTCGAGCCGCGAAATCCTTGCGGACGGAATGAAACGATTGCATGATACAACTACGAAATATTTCGTATTAAATCAAATTGTTACGATTGCCTTGCAGAATAGGAAATAATTCCTATAATGCAAGAATGAAAACACGGGAGTGTCGAGAGCTTCTGCGCATGCGACTACAGAACTTCCCGGCGGTAGCCATCGTCGGGCCGCGACAATGTGGCAAGACGACTTTGGCAAAAATGATTGGTGGCTCCTATTTCGATTTGGAAAGGTCAGCGGACCAAGTTCGCCTGGATGCAATGTGGAACCAACTCATCAATGGTGATGAGCTGTTGATTCTCGACGAGGCGCAAAGGGTACCCGATGTATTTCAGCGATTACGTGCCGCCATCGATGAAGATCGAGGTCGAAAGGGTCGGTTCTTGTTGTTGGGGTCGGTGTCTCCGTCATTGATGGAGAATGTGTCGGAGAGTTTGGCTGGACGATTGGCAATTCTCGAGCTCACTCCGTTTTTTCTCAGCGAGATTGAGCAGCCCGACGACCTTTGGCTCATGGGGGGTTACCCCGACGGTGGTATCCTCGACGAGGACATGTTTGGCCCGTGGCAAGAATCCTATTTGGCTCTTCTGACCCAGAGGGATCTTCCCAGTTGGGGATTGCCTGCAAAACCGCAAACAACCCAACGACTCATTCGTATGCTCGCAGCGTTGCATGGCCAAACGCTGAATGCGTCGCAGCTGGGCACTTCGATGGCACTCGATGCCAAGACTATACGCAGCTATTTGGATTATCTTGAGGGTGCGTTTCTCATTCGGTTGTTGCCCCCTTTCTTGGGGAACATCAAGAAGCGTCTGGTCAAATCCCCCAAAATTTTCTGGCGGGATTGCGGCCTGCTGCATTCAATCCTGGGTGTGCATGATATCGAGCAGCTTTTTGCACAACCATGGGTTGGCTCAAGCTGGGAAGGGTTTGTGATCGAACAGACTTTGAGCCGGCTTTCGGCCTCGGGCAAATCAACTCAAGCGTTCTACATGCGCACCTCCGATCAATATGAACTCGACTTGGTCCTCGACTGGGGAACTCAGAAGTGGGCAATAGAAAGCAAGCTCACGAGCAACCCTTCACCGCAAATGATAACCCGGCTGCAAAAGACAGCAGAAATCATCAACGCACGAAGGTCCGTGCTCGTGTGTCGAGTAGAAGAACCAATCGAGAGCGATGAGCTCTTGGTCACCGACCTAAGAGGATGGATGCGGCATTTGTTGTCGCAGTGAAGTTCGCAGGGGATGCACGGATATTGGCATCGCTGTTCGTCTGTTTTGAATCAGCCGAGTTGTCGATTCAATGTTTCCAGCACCTGAAACAGTCCCTGGGTGCCCAGGTCTTCCCATCCCATGGCCATAGCCGCCACGTAGAACTGGTGAACGAGGGCCAGTCCCGGCAGCGACAGGCGCATGCGTCGAGCCTCGTCGAGGGCAATGCCCATGTCTTTGACAAAATGCTTGATGTAGAAACCCGGACCGAAGTTGCCGTCGGCGATACGGCGGCCCAAGTTGTTGATGGACCAAGAGCTTGCCGCCCCTTTGCCGATGATGTCGATGACCCGGTGGGCGTCCATGCCGGCTCGCTGGGCATACAGAAGGGATTCCACCACGCCGATCATGGTGCCGGCGATCAGTATTTGGTTGGTCATTTTGGTGTGCTGCCCGGAACCGGCAGGGCCCATCAAGGCGATGGTCTTGCCCATGATCTCGAACAGTGGATTGACGGCATCAAATGCCGGCCGCTCTCCTCCCACCATGATCGCCAGGGTCGCTTCCCGGGCTCCCACGTCACCGCCGGACACCGGTGCATCAAGTGCCCCGACTCCTTTGTTCGCACACTCGCGGTGAATCCTTTGGGCGAGGTCTGGGCTGGACGTCGTCATGTCCACCACCGTGTCCCCAGTCTTGGTTCCCGCCAAAACGCCGTCGTCCCCTAAGATCACATCCCGAACGTCGTCGGGAAAACCCACCATGGTGAAAAGGATATCGCTGTTTTCTGCCACGGCCTTGGGCGTGTCGGCCCAATGTGCCCCTTTCTCGAGAAGCGAGCGGGTCTTATTGCGGGTTCGGTTAAACACAGTCAGCCGGTGTCCGGCGTTCAGGAGGTGTCCGCACATGGAAACGCCCATCACGCCGGTTCCGATCCATCCAAGGCGTTGACTTGTCATGGGCTCCTTCTTCTACAGGTTCGCGGGTGAAGTCAATGAACGCTCGTTCTGCGGGCGTGGTTGGTCGTGCCTTCAACCTGCGGTTGAAATCAGCTATGGGTGCGGCCCCTTCGAGAGACGAAGGAGGACCGGACAATGTCCGTACCGTGAATCCGGCGCGGAGGAATGAAATGACGATAGAAGACGGCGGTGGCGAATCCTCATCTGGCGAGGCGAGAGGCAAATCGCTAGGTCCATCCTTTGGTCCACCCACCGGACTTCCCTGGGGCCTATTGGCGGCATGTGTTGGCGTAATCGGTCTGGTTGTCCGCTATCTGTTCTGGGAGTTGGGAGAGGTCCCGGCTGGCGTTACGGGGGGTGGCATTGGTCTTGTTGTTGCTGGTGCCCACGTGGAAAGAATTAGACGCGCCAGGACGACGCGACCGTGGTCTTTCTTGCACTTGACGGGGATCGTGGCGGTGGCCGCGCTGTTGTCGTTGGGGGCCGTGTGGATGCGGCCGATGTTGTTCGAAGCGACCACCTCCGACGTGACCTACGAGATGCCTGGCCTCAGATGGACGGGGCCTGGTTGGGAGGTGAAGGAGCGCGAGGATCGTTTTGACTTCGGTCAATTGGTACTCGCAGCGCCTGGTGGCACTGGCAGATTCATTCGTTTTGGTTGGGCTCGTGATCGACAAGGGCGTCGGGAGGAGTTGGAAGCGCTCATCGCATCGACGAACCAGAAGATCGCGAGTGTCGAAGAGGTCTCAGTTTCGGGACATGTCGGCTATCGTTTTGAAGCAACCATGATAGATGGGACGAAGAGGAATTTCGCCACGCACTGGTTCTGCCCCGAACATGGACGCACCCAATCGCTCACGACTTTTCTGTCGCTTGATCGCGATGCGCTGATGGAGAAACACGTAGCGTATGAGCAGTCGGCTGAGTGCCACGTGCCGTTTGACGGAGAGCTCCCGCGCATCGTGTTCCCAATGGTCGTCATGCCGGACGGATTTGGGCGCATGGACAACCCGGATGCGGTTTCCCTGATCAACGAAAATGAGACCGAGGTCTTCATTTTTCCTCCGGCGCTCCCAGAGTCAGAGATCAGCGCGAAACTTCAAACAGAGGTGGAGCTTCTCAAACTCATACTCGGCGGTCTGCTTCGAACACAGCTATTTACGGTTGAGCAGAAACCGACTGTGGTCGCGGAGCAGGGTGGTGAACGCACCGCGCTTTGGGAGGGGACGGCGAGCATGGAGGATGGCAAGGTCAGACTCGTTTTTGCGGCATGGCCCTGCGCCGAACAAGACCTTTCAATGCTGGGCTTGTACCTCGGGCCTCAAGACAAACCAATCGACAGCGCGAGGCAGATCCTTCTTGGCGCAGCCTGCCCCTGAGCGCTTCTGCGCCTTTGGGAAAGTAGGGGCCGATAAACTGGCGGGTCAATTTCATTCGTTCAATTCTTCGTTCTGGGGTAGGTCATGAACTCGATGGTCACGCTCGTTGATCCCGATGACATCCTCGAGAGAACCCAGTGGGATTTCTTCTGGGTTCCCAACGACGTTGAGATCGTCGAGCGACCACAGCTTCTCTACTGCCGATGTCCACGAGACGTTCTCATCCTCAACACGGTGACCCGCACTCGGGCAGACCCATCGGTGGTGCCGGATCTCGTCGCCGAGGTGGTGGCATCTCACGCTACGGTCCGCTCGCGGTGGCTCGTACGGGATATGTCCGCCGCCGAGCCATTGCGGCGAGCACTCGATGGCGTCGGGTACACTCCAGCCGTAGCGACTCACGCCGTCGCCATACAAACCACGGACTTTGTGCCCCGACCGTCGTCCGGCATTGTGGTCAAACGAGTGCTCGACATGGATACCCTCCGCGACCGCACCGCGGTTCTCAGTGGCGGCTTCGGCGAGTTCCGCGAGTTCACTGACGCCGAGTTGGAGGCCGACCTCTGGCAATGCACAGCAGCCAACGCGCGGGTGCAACAATATGTCGCCTATGACGAGTCCTCGAGCCGCGCGATCTCAGCCGGAGGCATGACGTTGTTTTCGCATCTGGGGTTTGGGCTTCTTTGGGCTGGTTGCACAGTTCCCGATGCTCGCGGTCGAGGCGCCTACTCCGCCGTGTTAGCAGCGCGGGTCAACGCGGCCAAGAATCTGGGTTTCAAGTACGTCGGGCTCTATGCCATCACCGACACATCGGCCCCTATTGTGACTCGACAGGGATTCAAGAAGGTTGGCGAGATGACGTACTGGGAACGGCCGGCATCTCGGCCTCAAGGGGAACCAAAGATGATGAAGTAACCGACGATGAGCACCGCAATATCAACCAGAGCGTGGGATACGAAAGGCGGCCAGACCGAGCCGTATTTGCGATACAACCAGCTCCACACGAGTCCTCCCACGAAGACGCCGGCGCTGCCGAGGACTACCAACGAAACGGGAAAGTAAGCCGTCAAAATGATGAGGTGGTGAACAACAAACACGAGGGCTGAGCCGACAACCGCGAGTGGGCCTCCAACCAGTGTTTCCCATTTGCGGAAGATGAACCAACGGTAGACGTATTCTTCGAGGAGGGAGTTGATGCAAATGAGATACGCCGCGAGGCCAACGTACGTCCAACGGCGCGTGAGGCCTAACCCCTGCACCTTGCTGCGAACGACTGTGGGGTCGATGAGAGCATCGGCAACAACGAAGTAGGTGGCAACAATCATCAGTCCAATGGCGACGCCGAGGATAGCGGCAGTGACAAATCCGCCGCAGCGTGCGGGAGACCAGCTCAAGGGCTGCTTGTCGACGAAGAGGTACCACAACACGGGCAAGCCAAACAGCCAGATCTTGGCGAATGCCCACAGGATGGTACCGAGCAGTCCTTTGTCGAAGGTGAGCCCGACCAACACCCCGACGCTTGGCGCTGGGGCGAGCAGCAACAGTGCCAACAGAGCCCTTCGCCGGGATGATGTGGATGGAGGATTGCCCAGCATCGGCACGTTCATTGGATGTCTTTCACGGCTCGAAGTGCCCGCAGAAATGCCTGATCAACCTTGCGCTTCACAGTACGCCGACCCAGGAAGAGCGGCCAATAATTGGCACGTTGCGTGGCCATGGCTGTTTTGCGATTATCCGCCCTCACCAGTGGCAATCAAAGAGGTCGGACGAAGACCGGTTGTCTTGCGGAGGATGCATCATGAGTTCCGACAGGGTTCTACTCATTGACGATGAAGTCGATTTTGTCGAAGCACTGGCTGAACGTCTGAGAACGCGAGGCCTCGAGGTTGATGTGGCAACCAACGGGGAAGACGGGATCGCGAAATCAAAGTCGGCTTCTTATAGCGCGGTGGTATTGGACTTTTCGATGCCCGGCATGAACGGTATCGAAACTCTCAGAGCACTCAGGGAGTACAACAGCAGCATTCGGGTGCTGCTGCTTACTGGGCAGGCGACGGTGAAGGCAGCGATTGCGGCCACCCGACTCGGTGCCGTCGATATCCTCGAAAAGCCGATAGACATCGCGACGCTTCTGGAAAAAATTGGCGAAGCACGGGCCAGGTAGCGGGAAATCACATGGACCACTCGACGACCCGCCATTGGGTTCCAAACTATTGTCACACCGACAACTTCCTGCCAACGGTTCAGGAAACCGTTATCTTAATGGCGAACCCACCGTATTTCTTCCCTGACTTCGTCGGGCGGGCCATGGCCTTCTTGCAGAGCGAGGCCGTCGCGAAGTTGGGATTTGTCTTTGATCCCACGAGCGTCTTGCCCTGCAAATGGAAATGCTCGGATGAATCTCTGTTTGGCGTCGATTTGGCGTTGTATGCCTTCACCGGGCAACACCCTTTCGACAAAGGCAAGCTTGGCGGTCAGTTCAATGAGGGTGCGGTGGCCGCTGGCGTGCATCACTGCAAGACCAACATCGATTTTGGTGGAGCCCATGTCGGATATATCCCAGGCCCCAATGGTGGTGAATTTGGGCACATTCAACGCCCACTCAACGCCGAGGAATTGTCAACCGATTGTGGTGCCCTGATGGGGATCATGCGGCCGTACAAAGAAATCTATGACGATGCCTGCCGAAGCATTCTGATCTACAGGCCCGCTGGCGAGCGCATCCTGACGTCGATCCCCAACGAGTTTCTGGAGCCCAGTTGGAGCAGCCACAACATCAAGCTTCTCATAGACGTCGAAAGATTCTGTGATGGCCTCGTTCCCTACGATGTCAACATACGTCACACCCACAAATTGGCCGGGCGTTCTCTCTTTTACGTGAACGACGAGTTCTTGCTGAGCGTGAGCTCAGAGAACTTGGGGCGATATTCGACACCGGAGAAACACCGAATTGGACCCGAGTTGACATCTCCGTTTTTTCACATTTTCGACGTCAATCCGGAGATGGAGGGCGGCGTTCTGAGACACCGATTTCTCGCCTACATGAAGTACATCCTCTCCTCAAAGGTCGCGCCCTATCCGCTCAAAGCGGCGGTCACTCGTTCCAACATAGAGTACAACAAACTCACCGACTGTGTTCGCGCGGAGGCTTTTCGCCACTATTCATTTGCCAGTTTCACGGGTGTCTTCATCGACATGTATGACGTAGCAAAAAGAAGCTATGTGAATCTGTTCCAACCCATAGGATGCAGTCTGAAGACTGCCGATCGAATTCGAGAGCACGAGTTCAGTGCCGCAGAATTGCGCGAGGCATTCGACGGGTTATCGCCGGCCAAGCCCGTCATTCCCCTCAAGGGCGTGTTGGGCTACGATAACGCAGATCATCTCATCGCCGACTTTACGTTCCGACCGGAGAACCCGACGACGCCGACTCTGGGGCAATCTCGAAGGGGATGAGGCGCCTATGGTCGCACTGGCGACCTATTCTTCGTCTGTCTCTTTGTTGATCCGTACAACCCCGACGAGGGGACAAGTCTCGTTGGTGTCAGCGTGGGAGACTTTGTGGATTGCCTGAATCGCCTTGGCTTGGGTCGGGAAGAACGCGCTCGTGGAAATAATATCACTTCTCCCATTTTGTCTTAGGACCTCGAGCTCCTCGTCTTTGAGGCCGCTAAAGACGAACGTGTAGCCATCATGCTGCAACTGTTCAACCAGCAGTGAGAGCTCCTCGGCGGCGATGGGATCCAATCTGACCAAAGTATGCGCCGCGAAAAGAACATGCCTTGCTGAAGGTTGTTTGCCGAGCGCGCTGCGCAGCTCATGCTCGAAAAACCGAATGGTCCCATAGTCGAGTGGGCCGTCGAATCTCAAGGCAACAATCCGGGTGCATAGCGCCAGATTGTGCCTTCGCGCGTCTCTCAATGATCCATCCGGATGAAGCGCAAGTTGGACCATGCGCGGCAGGATACCGCGCAGAGGGCATTCCTCTTCGCTCGCGTGGGTATGAGCCTCATGAAACAGTGAAGCAAGGGCAGAGGCGGCTGATGGGTAGACATCGTTGATGCCGATTGTGTCGATCACGCCATGGCGACCCAGAGACGCGAAAACGCGGTCGGTGAAGCCGGCCAAGACGACCTTATACTCCGCATCTCGCACCGCCTGCACCAAGGCCACGAGATTCTCGCGTTCGGAAGGGCCCAATTGGTGAATGGTGTTGGCAAGAAAGACGACGCTCTCGACCTCGGGTCGAGTTTTGGCCCATCGAATGAACTCGGACTGAATCGCTTTGCGACTGAACAGAACAAGTGGCCCCTCCAAACGCAGCACGCCGATCTTTTCGCAGGTCTCCAGACGGTGGTGTTCTACCTCCCGCAATGTTCCTGTGTGGTGCCAGGACAACTCTGTCACGTGGGGTGCGACCGCTCGCAAGGGGCAATCCCCCTCGGATGACCCTGTGTGAGCGGCGGAATAGATGGAGGCAATTGCGGTGAGCTGGGTTGGATAGATGTGGTCGATCCCGATGACATCCAAGAGGCTATTGCGTTTGAGAGCGTCGACAACGTCCTCCTTGAGACCGCTGAAAGAAACAGCAAACCCGTCGGCCTTGAGTTTTCGGACCAACTCGATCAACTTCTCAGCGCCCAACTCGTCGACGTCATTGATTCCGTGACCCACGAAGACGATGTGCCGCACGGTCGGCCGATCAGCGAAACGGTTCAGGATCTCCTGTGCCAAAAAGCCCGTGTTGGCAAAATTTAGGGGCGCATCAAAACGCAGGGCCGCAATATGACGGCACGTTTGGAGATGGTGGCGTTCGACGCTGCGCAGCGAGCCGTCTTCGTGCAAGGAGAGCTCCACCACGGGGGGCATGGCCTGTCGGAAGGGACAGCCGTCTTCCGAAGTGCCTTGGTGCGCCGACGGGTAGATCGCTGCAATGGCCTGCGCCCGGGTGCCGTAGAAGTGCTCCTCGCCGATTTCGTCGTAAAGGTGGGAGCGGCGGAGCACATCGAGAACGTGTTCGGACATTCCGGAGAAGGACACACCGTAGCCGGCTCCGCGCAGATTCTCGACGAGGTGTCGGAGCGTCTCCTCGCCAGACGCATCCACTTCGGTGATGCCGTTGCCCGCAATGAGCAGGTGCTTGAGCTCGGGCAGCTCAGCGACACGATTGAGCAGTTCGGTCTCCAGGTAGTTCGCGCTGGCGAAATACAAAGGGCCATCAAAACCCACCACCGACAGGTGGCGGCAGGTGGCTAGCTTGTGCCGTTGTGCATTCCGCATGGTGCCGTCACGGTGAGGGGCCAACACCACCACATGCGGTCGGGTGCTACGGTAGAGGTAGGCCCCTAGAGAAAGAGCCACGCCGATGAAAATCCCCCGCTCGAGGTGCGGCGCAAACACGAGAGTGCCGACGAAGGTAACGACAGAGACGATTCCATCCACACGGCTGGTCCGCCATGCGTGGACGAAACCTGAAACATTGAGCAGACCAAAAACTGCCATCATGATGATTGACGCCAGCACGGCCTGGGGTAGGTAATAGAGGGTCTTGGCAAACAAGAGCAGCACAACCATGACGATGCCGCTTGAGAACACGTTGGACAGTCCCGTCTTGGCACCAGCCTGAAGATTGACGGCAGACCGGGAAAACGAACCCGACACGGCGTAACTCTGAGTCATGCAACCGAGGATGTTGGCGAGGCCCTGACCGATGAGCTCCTGGTTAGCGTCCAGTTTCTGCCGTGTTCGGGCTGCCATTGCCTTGGCAATGGAGATCGCCTCCATGAACCCTAGCAATGAGATGATGAGTGCTGCCACAAACAACTTTGACATCACGTTCCAGTTGAAGTCTGGCAGGCTCAAGCTCGGAAGGCCCGCTGGAATGTTTGCGATGACCGCACCACCGCCGGTGAGTGTTAGCGCCGATGTGTCCAAAGCCGAATTGCCTATCTTGAGTCGCCATGGTCCACCCGTTGAAGCCATGTTGTTTGGTTGTTCGCCACGGACGAAGAAGTCTTTGCTCTCGTTGTCGCCCTTAACAAAGAGTTGTTCCCTAAGCTCGGCACGATGCACGGAGATCTCCACTTTGAGCGCAGCGATATGACGATCAAACAGGCCGGCCATGTCGTGCAAAGCACCCACGTCACGCAGTGTGGGGTGCGAGGGGGCTGTGTCGGTGGGCGGTGCCAAGAAAAGGTTGGGATCGCGCCCCTCGTGGCAGCGAAGACACATGGCCTGCGGTTGGGAATTCAGCTCAGTCGCTTCTTTTTGGCTCTTGGATCGAGCGATCTCCAGAGCCGTTTTTGACTCCACAGCCGCGTTGAATGACTGCACGAGCTCCAGGGTGTGCGGGGATTGAATATCATTGATAGGGACGACCTCGTTGCGTTCAAAATCCAATCCCCAGGAGAGCAAGGTCGTTATCACCACAGCCACCAGAACATTGGGAAGACGTGGGTTGAGCCGCCGCAATCCAATCATGGTGGCGAAAGACAGTGCCGCCATGCCAACGGTGGGCCAATGGGAATAGTCGACGGCCGCGTCGATCACTCGGATGACGGTTTCGTAGTGGTGCGGAGCATTGTCGACGTAAACACCGAAGATCTTCGAGAGCTGAGACGTTGCAATGATGAGTGCTGCGGCGTTGGTGAATCCGTTTGTCACTGGATGCGAAAGGAAGTTGACAATGACGCCCAGTCTCAACAGGCCCAAGGTGAACTGAAACGCACCGACCAAGAATGCCAGCAGCAACGCATAGGCGATGAATTCTTTGCTGCCGGCAGTGGCAAGCGGTTCCAAGGCCGCCGCGGTCATCAAGGAGACCACCGCCACGGGGCCCGTGGCCAATTGTCGGCTAGAGCCGAACAGGCTGGCTATCATCGGCGGCAACAACGCCGCGTAAAGACCGTAGTATGGGGGCAAGCCAGCCAACTGGGCGTAGGCCATGGATTGCGGTATGAGCACCAGGGCCACTGTTAAACCGGCGAGAAAATCGATTCGCAACGTTGTGCGGTGGTAACCCTCGAACCAACTCAAGAAAGGAAAAACTCGTTTAATGAACGACATGTGTTGTCTGCTTCCTCATCCAACCCAATTCCCGCAGGTTCACAGTCCCTTAGCGTGGATCCGTCACGAAACCGGCGTCGATCTGTTCTTGGACCAGCTCGCGCGCGACTTCCCGGGGGTGTTCAGGCTCGCGGTCGCGAACGATGGTCTCGCCGTCACGAGTGATGATCTCGATCCGCAACAGCTCACCGTTTGCCTCGATCGACCAACGTCGGCCATCGGGGTGGGTGAGGCTGGCGGAGAAGATCTTGGTCATCGGCGAAATGAGCTCGGTCACTCGCCACTCACTGTCGACCCAACCAAAATTGCCGTGGAGTTTGCCAGCGGAAAAGATGGGGGGCGCGTGAGACGCACCACCTTCGTACGTCAAATCGTGAAAGGCGATGCTGTTGGTATTGGCAAGGGCTGCGGTGGCGGTGCCGGCTGCAGAGTTCGCCCTGGCCATGCTGTTGGCATTGGTCGCGGCATCGACATCGGTGACGGCTTCGACATCGGTGACGGCTTCGACATCGACATTTGGATTGTGGCTGATGGTCCCCACCGCCCAATATTTGCGCCCGCGACTTGGGCGAATCACGACGCGGATCCATTGGCCGTTGCGCATGCTCTCCCTGTCGGTGAAGTAGGGGCGCTTCGGTGAGCGTGGGTTTGAGTTCGGGTACTTCTCATTGTGGGAACGGCTGTACTCGAGGTCTACCGCTGCGCTGAGAATGCCGGCGGGCATGTGTCTGTATAAACTGCTGGACATCGCGCGGCACCTTAGGGGCCGCGCCTGATTTCGTCAACGGAATGTTTTCCCACCCGGTAGTAGCCTGAAGATCGAGAGCGGTATTGTGGAACGGACAATGGCGCACTGCGGTTAGCTCCGTTCGGTTGTGGGGGCTGATGACGGCAGTGAGCTGCGGGGCTTTTGGCCGATGGTGTTCCAATTGACCCTGCGGGTCAGAAACATCACCAAGGCAAGCAGGGCGAACAGGGCCCAGGACCCTGCAAGCAGTGCGAGCGTCTCTTCGCGGAGGATGACGTAGAGCAGACCGTAGGTTGCGCCGAGTCCCAGGCCGCATAACGCGGCGCGACTTTCCTTGACCAACATGGTTCGGGCGTAGGCGAAGATGAGCACAACGACGGCACTCGCGGCGATGAGATAGGAGAGCCCAAAGGCCAGGTGTTCGGATAGAGACAACAGGAGTAGATAGAAGACCACCAAAGCGCAGCCGACGAAGAGGTATTGGATTGGGTGTATCGAAAGACGCGCCACCACCTCGAACAAAAAGAAAGTGACGAAGGTGATGACGATGATGAACAGGGCGTATTTTACCCCCCGAGTCACCTGGTGATAATGGCTGACGGCGTCGATGAAGCGAACGGTGATGGCCGGGGACCGAGAGCTAGTGTCTGCGAGGGAGTCACCGATCTGCGATGTCATCATCCCCGACGTCGTCGAGTCGAGGTGCCAAGTTGCGGCAAAACCGGAGTCATCGACGGTGCGAGAGGTCGGTAATCGAGCGCCATTGAAACTCGGGTGTGGCCAGTCTGATTTCAATACCACCGCGACACTTTCGCCGAACGGAGTGAGGTCCAGTGTGTCAGAGCCGAAGGCTTCGATAGTGGCTGCGAGTGTGACGGTCCCGCCGCGTCGAATCGCAGGAGCGTGCAACACCGGGCCAGGGATCCCGTGCTCATTGAAAGCCTTGCGGAGCGGCTGATTGAGGCCGTTGACATCGATGTGCCCGGCCACTGATCCATCGGATTTGGCACCCAACAGGAATACCCATGAAGCGTTGTTCCAGTCGAGGCTGGAAGGGGCGGTATCGATTCGGTTTGTGTCCTGGGATGGGGCGGTATCGATTCGGTTTGTGTCTTGGGATGGGGCGGCATCGGTTCGGTTTGTGTCCTGGGATGGGGCACCGACGCGGTTTGACTCTTGGGAGGGGGCGCGCTCAGGTGCCACCTTCACGGTGCCGCGGATGAGCATGGTGCTGCGGTAGGTGGGGAGACGGAAGATATTGCGATATCGTTCGACCACGGGAATGTCACCTTGGATCGATAACGTGTCCAAAGTGATGAAGTGATGCTCATGGGTGCCGATTGTTGGAACCACAAGAATTGGGCCGCGAAGGGAAATCGGCGGTCCCCATTGCTGCTGGAGCTCCTCGGAGACCTCTAGAACGCGTTGGCTGCGCTCCGCGACGAGGTCCTCAATCGAGGAAAGTGGAATAAGAAGGACGAAGGTCAGGATCGTGGTGCCCATGATCTTGATGAGGGTCGGGTTCTTCACGAGCAGGCGGAGTGGGTTCTGGTTTTCCATGTGGGTCCTCGCATCTTTGGCGCGGCACGAAATGCTGTGGTCGCGCGATTTGTGACCATCATGGACGATGGGATTGACGTCGCCGTGGGGATGAAATCGAGTTTTCGCGGAGAAATGATGCAGTTCTTGTGCAAGAGTGTCCGACTTGCGACTATTCTGGGTTATTCTGGGTTAACAATCGGTCAAGGGGGGGCGAAGGCCGGCGGCTTCTTTCTTCCTGGGCGCGAGCTACAGCCCGCAGCATGACGGCTGCGAGATCGGTCAGCTCAACGGGCTTGTTGAGGTACTCAAAGGCTCCGAGCTCACGCGCCAGTTCTTCATCATTTTCGTTGCCGTGGCCACTGACGACGATGACCTGTACGTGCGGTCGCAATTTTCTTACCCGGCGCAGAACCTCGTGGCCACTTATGCCGGGCATGCGCAAGTCGAGCACCATGATGTCGTAATCCCCCGCCCGAATGCGCGACAAGGCTTGCTCACCGTCGAAGGCCACGTCGGACCGCATGTCGCGCATCTCGAGGCGTTCGGCGAGGGTCGTGATGTAATCGCGCTCGTCGTCGACCAACAGAATCTTGGACACGTGGTCCTCCGCAAGCCCAAGCAGGTCGTAGGCAAACCCACAGGCTTTCAAGGGTCGAGGATAGCGAACCGCGGTCTCGATGTATATCCCAGTGAACTCCTGAACTCCTGGCGCTGCGAAATGGTCCGCGAGAGCCACCGCCCGCAAACACCGCAAACAAACAGCCCTTGTGTGTCGATCGCGACTTTCTTATGCTCCGGCTGATGGCGAATTTCTACTAGTCCTGCATGGCAATGAGGGTTGGCGATGTGATGAATCTGAGAGTTGACTCACCTCAAGCCGCCGTTGAGAGCTCCACCCTCATACCCCATGGCTATTACCGCAGGTTGCGGTGGATTTCCGTCAGCGCTGTGGCGTCGGTGTCGGTGATTCCACTCATTATTATGACGGTGATCAACTATCACCAGTACGAGGAGGCGTTTCGCATCGAAGCGACCCGACCGGTGCATCGTCTCACCGTGAGCGCCAAGCTCTCGATGGAATCCTATCTGTCAGAGAGGCTGTCCGCGTTGCAACTCGTCAATCGCGCGGCCTCCATAGAGGAGATGCGCGACTCTGCAGAACTGGCCAAATGGCTCACCCACATCAAACGGTCGTTTGGTGGTTTTGTGGATCTGGGCCTCATTGATGCTGCGGGCAAACAGGTGTCCTACGCCGGTCCGCACGAGCTCATAGGACGCAGTTATCAGGATCATGATTGGTTCCATGAGGTTTCCCAACGTGGTGTATACGTGAGCGATGTGTTTCTCGGTTATCGAGACTCGCCGCATTTTGTCATCGCCGTCATTCATGACACCAGTGACGGCACCCTCTACGTCCTGCGTGCGACCATCGACACGAACGCCATCGTCCGCCGTTTGGCCTCGTTGGCGGGGCCGGAGCTCAATGATGCTTTCTTGATCAACCGTGAGGGCATCCTGCAAACGCCCTCGCGCTTGTTTGGTGAGGTGTTGGGACAGTTGCCCTTCCAAGTTGCTGAGAATCCGGAGGAACCCGGTATTTTGGAGACCAAAGATCCTGACGGCAAACCAGTATTGGTCGGTTATGCCGCGGTATCCAACACCCCGTTCGAGGTGGCGATGATCAATCGCTCTGGCGTCTACCACGGCGATTGGTTGTCGTTGCGGCGTGAGTTGGTGTCCTTTCTCATTGTTAGCGTGCTGTTGATCTTGGGAATGGTTTTTTGGGGTGCGACGTACATGATCAACCGGGCTCGTAACGCAGACAGCCGCCGCGCCACCCTGTACCACAAGATGGAGTATACCAATAAGATGGCGGCGATTGGGCGCCTTGCTGCTGGCGTCGCCCACGAGATCAACAATCCACTGTCGATCATTCATCAGAATGCCGGACTCGTCCAAGATCTTCTTTCGGTGTCAGGCAAAGAACCGCCCAAAGAAAAACTGTTGTCGCTCATTGAGTCGGTGTTGTCCTCCGTTGACCGATGCAGCGCCATCACGCACAGGTTGTTGGGCTTCGCTCGGCACATGGATGTGGAGACCGAGGAGATTGATCTCGAGTTATTGATTCGCGGGGTCTTGATGTTTTTGGAGAAAGAAGCAAGTTATCGCAATCTCCGAGTCGACGTCACGGTCGACGAAAAAGTGCCGACCATCCAGAGTGACCGCGGCCAGCTGCAGCAAGTGTTTCTCAATATCATCAACAACGCATTCGCCGCGGTGGAGGAGGGGGGATCCATTGCCATCTCTGTTCGCAAACTCAACGACCAGCAGGTGGCGGTGGCGATCACCGACAACGGTATGGGCATCCCTGAGCAGAATCTTGCGCATATCTTTGAGCCGTTCTTCACTACCAAAAAGGGGGCGGGTACCGGTCTAGGACTGTCCATTACGTACGGGATCATTCAGAAACTAGGCGGTAAGATTGAAGTAGACAGTCATGAGGGCAAGGGTACTTGCTTCACCGTGACCTTGCCGTTGGAGAGGAAACAATCGTGAGGAGGGCGGCATGCGAGTTCTGATGGTCGATGACGAGGTGGAGCTCGTCAATGCGCTGGTCGAGAGGTTGGGGATTCGCGATATCGACGCCGTGGGGGTTACCAACGGGCACGACGCCCTCGAGAAGATCTACGAAGAGCCGTTCGATGTGGTTGTCTGTGATGTGAAGATGCCCGGACTCGGCGGCCTCGATGTCATCAAAAAGGTCAAAGAGAAATGGCCCGACCTCGCAGTCATTCTCCTCACCGGCCATGGATCCACCCGCGATGCGGAAGAAGGAGTGCGGGCTGGTGCCTTCCGTTATCTGATGAAGCCAATCAACATTGAGACGCTCGTCGAGGTGCTGCGAGAAGCCACGGAAGCGGGAAACGGGCGTGGTGATGGTCAGATCCCCTGATCGCGATTTGGCGGCGCGCCAGAATGGTTTCGCCTTCTTTGGTGCGATCACTGCGAGCCTCTCGCATGAGCTGAACAATGTTCTGGCGACCATCAAGGAGTTGTCTGGCCTCTTGGAGGACTTGGTCCACGCCGTCAAACCAGAGCGGCCCCTCAACGGGGAGCGCGTGATCTCATCACTGGAAAAGATGAATGTCCAAGTGGAGAGGGGTCGACGTTACGTGAAGCAACTCAATCGCTTTGCACATAGCGCCGACGAACCAGAGGCCGCGATCGATCTCTGCGATACCGTTGCCGAGATCGTGGCCCTGAGTCAGAGGTTGGCAAAGCTCAATCGGGTCGATCTCATCACAGAGTTGCCCGAGCAGATGGTCAAGATTGACGGGAGCTCTTTCGAGGCCCAACATGTTCTCTATCGTTGTCTCAAGGCTGTGATGACCGCGGCGGGTCAAGGGGAGAAGGTTGTTGTTCGCTTGTCTGACGATGGACCGCGGATAGTCGTAGAAGTGGCAGGTCCCGATCGGGCGATTGATGTGTCGCCGGAATGGTTGCATGTGACCGAACGGTTGGCTGAGGAAGTTGGTGCTGTTTTTGTTTCCGAAGGGGGAGACTCGGGGAAGATGCTGCTCCACTGGGAACCGGGTCGCGCTGTTATTGGAGAGGTGAGGTTATGAGTCACGAAAAGGTTCTACTGGTCGATGACGAAAAGGATTTTGTCGAAGTTCTCGCGATGCGGCTGGAGACCCGAGAATTCGACGTCGACATGGTGCTAAGCGGCGAGGAAGCTTTGGTCAAGGCGGGGCAGAGAGGTTACGATGCCATCTTGCTCGACTTGGCGATGCCGGGCATGGATGGAATCGAGACGCTGCGGCGCCTACGCGAAATCAATCCCGACTCGCAGGTGATCGTGCTGACAGGGCGTGCCACGGTCAAGCAGGCAACGGAGATCATGAAGCTTGGGGCCCTTGACCTCTTGGAGAAGCCCGTCGACATTGAAGTCTTGGTGGAGGGCATTTCGCAAGCGGCCACCAACAAGTTCAGACTTTCGGAGCAACGGATCGCCGAGCGGACCGAGGAGATCATCAAGCGTCACGGTTGGTGAGTTGTCTTACCGGTCTGCGGGCCAGTGTCTTTGCATACGCCGTTTTTTTGCCTATTTGGCCGCTTCGGGTTATTCGACGTGTAGAGGTCGGTGAACCACGAGGGGTCTACGATGAAGGACGACGCATTTTTGGAGCTGGAAAGAGCCCGCTATGAGTACCGTTTGGCTATGCGACGTTATGGGGAGGCCCCATCGCAGGCGACGCGGCTCGATTGGATGCGTGCTCAGCGCAGGCTGGCCATCGCAGTGAGCGAACAGCTCAACATACCTTTGTAATCCAGCCCGCATTGGATTTGCGCGTCGAGTTAGGCCGCCCGCATTTGGATTTGGGCGAAGAGTTGAGCCGCTGCTCCGTTGCCAATACTCAGCGTTCCCAACCTGTCACTGTGGTCAACGCGATAGTACTCATCGGTGCGACGTCATTGCTGCGTGAGGCTGCAGCTTGGAGGAACCTGTGCGACGAAAGTTCATCCTGGGCGTCGCGAGTTGGGGAGGGCTCGGTTATCTGCCCAAGGGGCCCGGAACGTGGGGCACTTTGGGGGCCATCCCCCTTTGGTGGGTGCTGGCTACGTTGGAACGGCCAGTCTTTGTTGCCGTTTGCTTCGTTTTCGTTGGCGTGGCGATTCTCGTCTCCCATGAGGCTGAGAAGATCTATGGCAGTCATGACGTTGGCCACATTGTCATCGACGAAGTGGCTGGCCTGTTGGTGACCGTCGTCGGGGTGCCTTGTCGTTGGCCAGAGGTGTTGGCAGCCTTCGTCCTCTTTCGTTTGCTTGACATAGTCAAACCATGGCCAATCGGTTGGATCGACCGCCGGGTACCTGGTGGTGCTGGAGTTGTATTGGACGACGTCGCCGCGGGTGTCATTGGTTGCCTGGTGCTTCACGCAGCGAGACTCTTGCTGGGAGGTTGGTGGTGAGCAGATACGAGCGAATTGAGATGCTGGCCATTGGGGACGAGTTGCTCGATGGGCGCGTGACCGATACCAATACCGTCTGTTTGGGTCGAGCTCTGACTGGCCTCGGCCTTACACTGGCGCAGCGAACAACCGTGGCAGACGACATCGAGGCGATTGTGCGTGCGGCCAGAGCCGCGATTGCGCGCAAGGCTGGATTGGTGGTTGTCAGCGGCGGCCTCGGCCCGACTATGGACGACATCACTGCAGAGGCGTTCGCCGCTGTGGCTGGAGTTGATCTGGTGCGGGATGAAGAACAGGTGCGAGCAATTGAGGAGCGGCTGCGCTCACGTGGTCGAGCGGTTGCCGACAATCAGCTCAAGCAGGCTGATCGTCCCGAGGGATCCGAGGTGATTTCGAATCCGCGAGGTACGGCACCCGGTTTCAGTCTCGTTCACGATGGCTGCCGTTTTGTAGCGCTGCCCGGTGTGCCGCACGAGTTCGAGTATTTGCTGCGGACAACGGTGATAGCAGAGCTCGGTGCCGACGGACCGCAGATCGTCGAGGCGACCCTGTACACTTTTGGCCTGGTTGAGGGTGATGTTGATGCACTGCTTCAACATGTGCGCAGGAAACATGCCGACGTTCGTTTTGGGTTTCGCGCCAAGTTTCCGGAGATACATGTGTCCTTCAAAGTTGAGGCCAGCCGCCAAACAGAGTTGGAGGCAGCGGTGGTTGCTGCCCGCAAGGAACTTGGGGCGCACGTGTACGCCGACGTGCCGATCTCAATGGCTGAGGTGGTGCTCAATTTGTTGCGCAACGAAGGTGCAACATTGGCCGTGGCCGAGTCCTGCACCGGCGGGCTCGTGGCCGACAATCTCACCGATGTCGCTGGCTCATCAGATGTTTTTTGTGCGGGTGTCGTCTCCTACGCCAATACGGCGAAGGAGAAACTTCTCGGCGTCGCAGCGGAGACCCTCGCCACAGTGGGTGCCGTCAGTGAGAACACGGTTATGCAAATGGCGAACGGTGTGCGTGAGCAGGCAGGGACAACCTATGGTCTGTCCACCTCGGGAATTGCTGGGCCTGGTGGTGGCACGGCGGACAAACCGGTTGGTACTATCTGGATCGGCGCTGTGGGCCCAAGCCTCGCGGTGGCGCGCAAGCTGTCGCTGCCGTTTGACCGACGCGGCAATAAGGTGGTGACTGCGTATGCCGTTCTCGATTTGTTGCGCCGAGCACTCCTGACAAACGCAACATAACGTTGCGGTGATGTCTGGGTCTATGGGGTTGAGGTAAGGCCTTCGGCTTCAAGGTGCAGCTTGAGCTCGATATGTTGACCTGGCACGAAAAGAGCCATCTGGGTAACTGGCGTAAACGGTGGTTTGGCCACGGTGATGGATATCTGATCTCCTACACCAAGCTCCTGTGAATCGAGACACATGGCGAACAAACCTTGTGCGTCGGTCCAAGTGCCCATGGATTTTCCGGCGCCGGTGCTCACGGTCACTTCGGCGCGCTGAATGACGAGGGTGATGTCTCCAGCAGTGAGTGCCTGACCGAAGACGCAGGTTTGTCGAGATGTCTTCTGTGCAAGCTCCGTTGGGCCCGCCGTCTCTTCAATGTGCACACCGAGATCTTTTCCTGACACGCATGGTGGGCACTTGCTGCGAATGAACTTGGGTTCACATCCAGGACAGTCGGGGCATTGCGGCTCCAGGGGAATTGGCGTCGGTGGGCACTCGGGAGGCCTGGGTGCCGGTTGCGGCTTGGGAGTCGGACAGAGTCCACAACCCGTGGCACCCATCATGATGGCGATGATGACAATGAAACAGCTATGCATAACCAACCGAGGTTATTGAAAACCAGCGGGCGGTCAAAGCGAAAATCCAACAGACAATTGACCAACCAGCCAGATTGTCGACAACGCATTTGGCACGCTGTTGGTTTGGGCCTGACACGGAGAAATCTCGGGGACGCGGCCTTCCTCAGGCCGCTTAGGCCGCCTGTTCCTTGCTGCCCAAAAAGGTGACCTGACTTCCTACAATCTCAGTTGAGTAGCGGTCTTTGCCATCGGTGTCCGTCCATTTTCTGGTTTGCACCTTCCCCTCGATGCAGACCTGCCGACCCTTATGGAGGTGCTCACCTACGAGGTCCGCTGTTTTCCCCCAAACAACAATGTGATGCCATTCGGTGTGTTCATTGCGCTCGCCGGTGGTTTTGTCTGTCCACGCTTCGCTGGTGGCAATGCGGAAGGTTGCACGTGTGCGGCCGGTGTCTGTTTGTTTGATCTCTGGGTCAGCGCCAAGACGGCCAATCAGAATCACACGGTTAATACTACTCATGATATGCTCCATCCTCCCCGGTTGGACTGCCGTGCGTCGAGGGGAATGCGCCGCACACCCGAGGTCAATGCAGGCCCCATGCCGTATTTCTGTCAACTATTTTCGGGAGGTTATGGCGGCGCTGTCGCGTGATGAGTCACTATTTGTCGCAATGTGGAACGCGGTTTTTGGCAGGACACCGGTGAAGTGACTGCGAATGCCCGACGTCGTATGATAATCGCCATGCATATATTATTTGCTCTGATGGTCGTGGCTGCCGCACCGCCGGTAGCACAGGTCGCCGATGCCGAGGCCATCGCTTGGCTGGAATTGCCGCAGGCCAATGCGAGCGCCGAAGCGTTGGCCCAATCCCGCTTTGCCGATCTCTTCGAGGCAGTGTTCCCCAAAAGGATGCTGCGGGCCCTTAAGGGCGCGACCAAGAGCCAGGTGTTGGCGGCGGCATTCAAGAGCGCGTCGCCTGGAGAGGCGGAGGCGACGGTGTGGATCGAGGCCGGCAAGGCCGAGCCAGCGATTACGGCCGCGCTCGTGGATTGGCTCGGGGCTATGGGGGCGAAGCAGGCATCGAGATCCGCCGGTGGGCTCACCCTCACGCCGGTTCAGTTGCGAGGTCGTGTCATCACCGTGTTTTCTGGGCAGGGACGCAGTGGTTGGAGTACCCAGGTGCAGCGGGCCGAGCGGGCTCTCACGCGCTCACCCGCGCCTTTGGATGACGACCCGGCATACGTGCAGTTGCTGCGCCGCACGACCAAGGCCGACGCTCGTGGGCGAATCAACGTGCCGCGATTGTGGGGCATGGTGGCGCGCAGCCAGCAAGCCTCCAAATGGATTCCGATGATCGAACGTTTGGGATTGGAGCACCTGGCGGCGGTGGAGGTGCAGAGCCGCCTGTTGGATAAGACGAGTGTCGCCTTGGAGGTACAGCTCACGTTGCCGCGGCCGTGGAGGCACTTGCTCGCATCCCTCGGTCCTCCGATTGCCCATACTGAGCCGGCCGTACCCAAGGGAGCACGGTACGCTCGTGCGTCGGTTCGCCCTGGGTACCTGTGGTCGTGGCTTGAGAGGATGGCAAGTGACAAGGCACCCATGGAGACGGCGCTGGTGCGAGCGCAACTCGACGGCATTGAGAAGCGCCTGGGCAGCAAGCTCGTCGAAGATGCGTTGGGCGAAGACCCGCAAGTATGGACCGTCTACCAAAAAGCGGGAGCCGTTGTCGTCGAGATGGGCGTCAAAGATGCGACGCTCATGGGCGAGTTCGTCAAAGCCTACGCTGCGATCCTGCCGAACTTGTTCCCGCAAACCCAAGTCAAAGATACCACGATAGGCAAAACCCAGGTCATCGGGGTGAGCGGCGGCGGCGTGGGACCCATCAGTGTTGCGGTCCTTGGCGATGTGCTGCTGGTGTCGTCCAGCGCGATGGAGCTCGAGGCGCATCTTGGTCGGCGGCAGCCAGTCAAGGAAGGACCGCTGGGAAGTGAGCGGTTGATAGCCTATGGCAACAATCCCGACACCAAGATTCAAGTGCCGCCCCTGTGGCATGCCGTTGATGTGGGAGTCGTTGGGTGGCGGGTCAGCGCGGAGTCCGACCGCTTGATTGTCGATGCAACTGTGCGCAAATAGACGTCCCAGGGTACCAAAGGCAGCAAAGATGGTGATACGTCTTTACGAGCCCCGTTCGAAGTGCAATATGTCCCGGCGCCATGTTCACCGGCCTCATCGAGACCATTGGGACGATTCGACAGGCGGCGGGTGAGTCGCCGCGGCGGATCACTGTCGCCTCGTCCATTCCCAATGAGGACGTCGCCATCGGAGATTCCGTTGCCATTGATGGCGTTTGCCAAACAGTGGTGCACAGGGATTCCACGGGCCTGACGTTTGAGGCGGCAACCGAAACCTTGCGGCGCACAACCTTGGGGAGCTTGCGCGTCGGTGACAAAGTGCACCTCGAACGAGCCCTGCGCCTCGATGGGCGTCTCGATGGCCACCTGGTCATGGGACACGTCGATGGGGTGGGCAAGGTGACGCGGTTAGAGCAGCGACAGAGTGCTCTCTACGTCAGTGTGGACGCGCCCAAAGAGGTTGCTCGTTTGACCGTGGCTCGGGGGTCGATTGCAATGGCTGGGGTATCGCTCACAGTGACCGATGTCTCTGGAAACGTCGTTACGGTGGCTCTGATCCCGCATACTCTGATAGCGACGCGGTTTGGCGAGCTTCGGGTGGGGGCGGATGTGAATCTTGAGGCGGACCTGCTCGCGCGCTACGTCGAGCGGCTTCTCGAGGGCTCCGAAACACCTGGTTCCTTGACTGAGGAATGGCTGAAAGATAAGGGGTTTGCATGAGTTACGCTGGCGTCCCGCGAGCGGTCGAAGCCATTCGCGCGGGCAAGATGGTCATTCTCGTTGACGACGAAGACAGAGAAAATGAAGGCGACCTTTGCATGGCCGCCGAGAAGGTTACGCCCGAGGCAATCAACTTCATGGCGATGTACGGCCGCGGGCTCATCTGTGTCACTCTGACTGAAGAACGTATTCGGCAACTGCGATTGCCTATGATGGTGGACCAGAACACCAGCCAATTCGGTACGGCATTCACCGTTTCCATTGAGGCCCGACGAGGGGTCTCCACAGGTATTAGCGCTGCTGATCGCGCCACAACGGTGTTGGCCGCCATTGCCGACGACGCTAGTCCCGATGACATTGTCAGCCCCGGTCATGTGTTCCCCCTGCGCGCGCAGCCGGGCGGCGTGCTCGTGCGTACCGGGCAAACCGAGGGCGCTGTGGATCTCGCGAAGCTCGCTGGCCTCAAACCTGCTGGCGTCATCTGCGAGGTGATGAACACCGACGGCACCATGGCGCGTCGGCCCGATCTCGAGAAATTTTCGGCTGAGCATGATTTGATCGTTCTCACCATAGCCGATCTCATCGAATATCGGATGCGCAATGAGTCGCTGGTCAAGTGTCTGGTGAGTCGAGAGATTCTGCATCCGCAATGGGGTGATATTCAGGTGCGCGCCTACGGGACCAGCCTCGACGGGCGTCAGCACTTGGCGATGGTGAAAGGTGACCTACACAGCGTTGAATCACCTATGGTTAGGGTGCATTCAGGCTATCCGTTGGCGAATATTTTTGGGGATTTGTTCAGCCAAGACCGCGAGACATTGGGCGCGGCAATCGCTCGCATGGAGAAACAACCGTGCGGTGTTATTTTGTGCCTTGATGCGGGCACCCGCCAAGTGCCTCTCGAGGAACGCATTCGCCAGCTCGGCCGAGGGCGCGCACAGTGTGAATCGCCTGATGGCGATGGGATTCTGCGCGACATCGGTATTGGCGCGCAGATCCTGCGTGATCTCGGCCTCACCAGGGTGCGGGTCCTCTCCAACAATCCGAAGCGACTCGCCGGCATTGATGGTTTTGGTCTGCGAGTTGATGAAGTGATCCCCCTTGTTGTGGACGACCTCGCAGTGGCAGCGACGTCGAGATTCAGGGTAATTAGCGGCAGCGACGGTTAGCGTTGTCGCGTACTGTTACAGGGAGTATTGCAATGGCCGAAAAGACGGGCCAAGTATTTTCAGGCAATCTCGTGGGCGATGGGCTGAAGTTTGCCGTGGTGGTTTCTCGCTTCAATGAGTTCATTACCAGTAGGCTTCTTGGTGGGGCAACGGACGCCTTTGTGCGCCATGGGGTCAAGCCGGAGGACATCGACGTTGCTTGGACGCCAGGCACCTTTGAGATGCCACTGGTGGCCAGGCGGCTCGCTGACAGCGGTCGATACGATGCCATTTGTTGTATCGGTGCTGTCATTCGCGGGGGGACGCCGCACTTCGACTTTGTCGCAGGGCAAGCCGCTCGAGGAATTGCTACAGCTTCATGGGAATCTGGCAAGCCCGTCTCCTTTGGCATTCTCACCACGGACACCATCGAGCAGGCGATTGAGCGGGCTGGAACCAAAGCCGGCAACAAGGGTTTTGATGCAGCGGTGGTCGCCCTTGAGATGGCTCAACTCATGCGCGCGCTTCCCGGTTGATCTCACATGCGTCGTAGAGCTCGAGAGTGTGCCCTTCAGATCCTCTATCAATTGGATATGACGGCGGCGCAAGATGGGGCGCTTCCCGCTGAGAAGTTGGATGTTGCTTTGGAGCGGTATTGGGACAGCTTCGAGGCAGTTGACGCCGACGAGCGCGAATTCGCCGAGCGCTTGGCACGCGGTGTTGTCCGAGAGGTGGAGTCGATAGACAACGCCATCGGTGAAGCCTCTCGCAACTGGCGGTTGTCGCGAATGGAAAGTGTCGATCGCAACTTGTTGCGACTCGCCGCATTCGAGATCATCCATTGCCCTGATATTCCTCGCGCGGCGAGTATCAATGAGGCGATCGAGATTGCCAAGCGCTACGGTGGTGGTGACTCGGCCGCCTTCATCAACGGGATACTCGACAAGTTGGGCTTGGAGGAGCCGTGAGCCTACTGACGAGCTCAGGAATTCATGCCGATTTGTCGGGGGTCAAGGTCGAGCGTGGTGACCTCAAGTGGCTCGACCAGCGAAAACCTGCAGCTGTTGCCGTGTTCTGTTTCTCTGATGTCCGCCCACTGTGTGGTGTCGCAGGGTTTCTTGATTGGCGCTTGTGTGGGGCGATCTCACGTCGCATCGAGACGGGTGATTTCGCCGGCCACGTGGATGAGGTGTTGCTGTTGCCGAGCGAGGGCCGCTTGGGACGGCAGCTCGTCTTCGCATTTGGTTTGGGGACTTTGGCGGACTGCAATCGGCAGGTGTTGAGTCGTGTTTGTCGGGAAGCCTACCGCGTCATGCGACGCGCTGGGGTTGCAAACCCGATGTTTGCGGCCCCGTCGGTTCACGGCGGGGGGCAAATGGAGGCCGAGTTTGTGCAATCGGTGGCCGACGAGCTCAAAGGTGAGATTGGCGGAGTTTTGGTTGAGAGTTGAGGGACTGTGGGGCAACGAAGGGTCAAAAGGCGACGCGGTTCACCGTTGTCTGAGATGATCGTCAACCAGGGGCTGACTCCCCCTCATTTTCAGCATAAGTAATGCGTCATAGTGGGGGCACTGGCCCCCAAAAGTGTGAAGGAGACGAAACCTGAGCCTCCTCGGAAATCTTGCCGATTTGGGTCTGGGAGACATCTTTCAGATAGTCTCGCTGAGCCGTCGCTCCGGCACTCTGCAATTGACGACCCCGTCGCGGTCGGGCGAGATTGTATTCGATCAAGGCCGCGTGGTCGCCGGTTACATGACCGGAGAGACCAACTCGGTTGGCGACAGTCTGTTGGAGCTGGGAGCAGTCAAACCAACAACGTACCAAGAGATGTTGGCTGCCCAGGCCGATGGTCTTGGGGGGCTTGAGCTGTTGCGGCGATTTGAAGCAGAGGCTTCGGGCATCTCTGATGGCCTCGATGAATTGCTACGTCGTACCATCTACCAGATGTTCGATTGGGATGAGGGGACCTTTTCCTTTGTCCTCGAAGAGAACCCGGACCCATGGCGTGGCTTCTCTCTCGCTGCCAATCGGGTTGTGGTGGTCAAGGGACTGAATCCGCAATACCTCGCCATCGAGGGAGCGCGGCTGCGTGATGAACGCACCAAAGATGACGCGCTAGAGAGTTTTCTCGCCCGTGACAACAAACCACCCCCTCAACTGAGTCGTGATGCTGAGGTGAAATCATTTGCCGCGCAGCTTCGTGAGTCGCCAGCGGTTCAGGATACAATCCCGAACACCGATGTGGCATCAGCGCCCATTGGCGCAGATGCGGCCGAGCAAGCGGTCGAGCCAGCAGTGCAACCAACTGTCTTGGGATCACCTGGGGAACAGACAGTCGCGATCCCGATTGCGCAGAGTGCCGTTTGGCCCGCCACGATGGAGACGCAGTCAATCGCTGGGAGTTCCGCGAGCGCACCAGGCTGGTGTCTGCTGGCGGTGGATGACGATCCACAGGTCACTCACCACATTGGGGATTCCTTTGGCAGTCGTTTTTCCGAGGTCATACTCGCCAACACCGTGGCCGAGGCATTCGGGGAGATGGATGGCCGCGACAATCTCATCGTCGTCAGTGATCTGATCATCGCCCGGTCCGATGGTGCCGGAATTCTGGGCGGTATCGAGATTCTCGAGAAGATCCGTGAGCGGTCCGCCGACCTGCCGGTCATTCTATTCACCGACTACGAAAACGCCGAGGCACAGAAGAAGGCGAGCAACCTCGGTGTCGCGGGTTTCCTGATGAAACCACGCAAAGCCCAGATTCAGGCGGTGAAACAAAAGGGCGGCTTGAGTCCGGCAATGCAAGAGTTCCTCGAGGGTCTCGGTACGGCCCTCGACCCATATCTGAGCGAAGCGGGTTCAGCTTCCGTCGTGGAACCTGCCACGTCCCCGGTATTGGTTCCTGTACCTGGGGTGGAGCCCGCAACACCCGAGCCCATTTTGTCATCCTCAGTCGTGCTTGCGCCTTCTGCCGCAGCGATTGTCGATCTTGGTCCTGAGGGGCAAGAACACAAGCAGCCAATGGCAGAATCTCTTCCGTACGATCTTCGCCGGGAGATTGCGGGGTATATACAGGACGTTGATGTTCCGGGCTGGGACGATCTGCCGCCTGCCGTGGTATCCTCTGAACAGGTTAGCACGCTTCGGTCGATGCTCTCTGAGCTCGTCGATCCGGCCAATCGGGAAACTGTCACCCTGCTGGTGTTGCGGTTTGCTAGCGTCGTTTTCGATCGCGCTGCGTTGTTCTTGGTAACGCGTCGATTCTATGTTGGCCTTGGGGGTTTCTCATCGGAGGAATCCTCCGACCAATTCGTTGTACGCGTACGAAAGATCCAGGTGCCCGTGAGCACGGAATCTGTATTTTCGAGGGTTGCCCGTTTCCGGTCGCCATATCGCGGTCCACTGGCAAATTTTGGCGGCAATGAACGACTGGTCGGAGGATTGGGAGGCAGTTGGCCTTCAGGGCAAGTGGTCGCTATCCCATTGATCTCGAACGACCGAGTGGCGGCAATCCTCTACGGTGACAATCCTGGGGGCAAAGACATTGGGCCGACCGATACGTTGGAGATCTTTCTCCAGCAAGCTGGTTTGGCTATGGATCGAGTTCTACTCGAGCGAAAGCTCGAAGAAGCACGACGTCGTTAGGATGTTTCCGAGTGATTGTGAGCGAGGGCGCAGATGCCTAGATTGATGGTCGTTGAAGACTCCGCAGCCATGCGGGGTATGATTGCCTCGATTCTCGGGCAAATCGCTGATTCGGAAGTCGTCGAGGTCGCGTCGGGTTTTGAAGCGCTCAAATTGTTACCGCGCGACGTTGTTGACCTTATTGTCATGGACATCAACATGCCAGATATCAATGGCCTAGAGCTCTTGTCATTTGTACGCAAGTTGCCGGCCTATGCGAATACGCCGGTTTTGATCGTCACCACGGAGAGGGGCGAGGAAGACCGCAAACGTGGCATGGCTTTGGGGGCGAACGGCTATCTGGTGAAACCTTTCGACCCCGATGAGTTGTTGGAAACTGTCATCAACCTTTTGAGCGAGAGGTCATGAGTTCGTCCGTATTCACGCCAGAGCTCATTGCCGAGGCGCAAGAAATTGTCGACGCCCTAAACAGCGATTTGATCGTCGCAGAGAGTGAGGCGAGGGCGGGCATCGTTGATCCCGATCGCATCAATGGCCTATTTCGCAGCGCCCATTCCCTCAAGGGCATCTCAGGAATGTTCGGGCTCAGTGGGGTGTCACGTCTCGCTCACGACCTCGAGAGCCTGCTCGACGGAATGCGATTGGGCAAGGTGCAGCTCGATGCCAACGCATTGGACGTGTTGTTCAGCTGTGTCGAGCGGTTTGGTGCACTTATCGCAGCGGCCGCAGAGGGCGACGAAAACCTCGAGGTCGGGGTGGACGAGTTGGTTGTGCGCCTCAAGAATGTGACCAGCGGTGACGTCGGAGTCGGCAAAACAGAGTTGACGGCGTTGGTCGACTTGAGCGCAGACGTGGTCAGTGTACTCACTGAGTACGAGGAACATCGGCTTCGGGAGAACCTGAAGAAAGACCGCAATCTGTTTATGCTGCGCAGCGCCTTCGATCTCTCCAACTTTGACGTTGGGCTTGCGGAGATCGACGCAGCCGTCAAACCGCTTGGCGAGGTGATCACCAAACTCCCGTCATCGAAGCCCGGAGAGTCTGGCACCATCGCATTTGATATCATTGTCGGCTCGGATTCTGATGCGGAGTCGTTGGCTTCGGCCATCTCCGACGACCGCGTCGAGGTCATCCCCATCGGCAAACGAGGGGCTACGCAGCGGGCAGCGGTTGCGGCGCCAGTTGCAGCCACGCCATTGGCTCCGTCTACAGAGGAATCTGCAGCGCTACTGACGTCACCGGAGGCTGATGAGGGTGCGACGATTCGAAGTGTGTCGCGGACGGTGCGGGTAGATATTCGGCGTTTGGACCGTCTGATGAACCTGGTTGGCGAGCTCGGATTGACCCGAATGGCCTTCGAGAAAATCGGCGAAGGCTTTCGTCGGCTGCAGGGCTTCACCGGTTTGGCAGCAGAACTGCACAAAGAAGGTCGAAATTTCGAGCGTCGCCTCACCGAGTTGCAGGCGGGCATCATGGAAGTTCGCATGGTGCCGCTCGCCAATCTCTTCGAACGAATGGTGCGTATTGGCCGCAAGGTAAGTAGAGAGCTCAATCGAGAGGTGCGAATCGAGGTCAGCGGTGAAGGGACAGAGCTCGATAAGCTCATCGTCGAGGACCTCGCCGACCCCTTGATGCACCTGGTGCGGAATGCGATTGACCACGGCATCGAAGCTCCAGAAGATCGCGAAGCAAATGGCAAGCCCCGAGAGGGCATGGTCCGATTGACCGCCACTGCTCGCGGTAATCACGTTCTTGTTGTGGTTTCGGACGATGGCGGCGGGATCGACGTCGCCAGGGCTCTGGAGTCGGCAGTGCAGAAAGGGCTTGTCACACCGGAACGTGCCGCGGAACTGACTCGCCGTGAGGTTTTTAACCTTCTCCTGCTGCCTGGTTTTTCCACTCGTAGCGAAGTCTCGGAGTACAGTGGTCGCGGTGTGGGGATGGATGTCGTCAAGACCAAGATCTCCCAGTTGTCCGGAATCGTCGACATAGACTCAGAGCCGGGTCGAGGCACGACGGTGACAATTACCCTTCCTATCACTCTTGCCATCATTCCTGCGTTGATTGTGATCGTGGCCGGAGAGACCTACGCGATACCTCTGAACAATGTGCAGGAGACATTGGCACTGGAGCCCAGTCTCGTGAGGACCATCGAGAACCGTGAGGTCATTTCGGTGCGGGGTACAACAGTGCCGCTCGTCGACCTCAGAGGCATTTTTCACATTGACGGAAAGGGACGACCCGATCTCCCCTATGGCGTCATTGCCGGTGTGGGCCAGAACGCAACCGCTCTCGTGGTCGACGAGCTCGTCGGGCAGCAGGATATTGTTATCAAATCTCTCGGCCGTCGGTTGCGAAAAGTTCCAGGTATTGCCGGTGCCGCGGAGCTTGGTAATCAGAAGACGATTCTTGTGATCGACATGGTTGAGCTAATCGACGAAATGGCACGTGGTGGTGGTGATGGGCGTGCGTGACCAAAAGAAGATGAGTGGCAGCGGACGCGCTGTTGCATCCGACGCAGTGTCGGATGCGGGGCGTGCAAACGGCGATCCACTCAAAGAGTTCTTTGTTTCCGACAACGAAGCTGATCTAAACCAGGCGCTTCACGTGGGGGAAGCCTATGTGGGCACAGCCTTGCACGCAGACGCCATGCTCGAACTGTTGGCTTTTTGGGCCGGCGACGAGGAATACGGGGTTGAAATCGTCCAGATTCAAGAGATTATCAAGGTGCCGGTGATCACGCCAGTGCCGCGCGCACCCGCATGCGTGCTTGGTATCATCTCTCTGCGTGGGACAATCGTACCGGTTGCCGACCTGCGGGCGATTCTGGGCATGTCGCCTTTGCCCGCAGCACGAGCCAGCCGAATATTGGTGTTACGAGGCGATGGCGAACCGGTTGGACTGCTCGTTGACCAAGTGAGTAGCGTGGTTCGATTGGAACGAGAAGCTGTTCAGCCGGTGCCACGTACCATGCAGCGACAGGCTGGTGACTTGTTGCAGGGGGTGGGACGTGATGAGGACAGAATGTTGATTATTCTAGATCTCCCAACGGTGCTGATGGCAACGGAGTATGTGGGATGAACCCCGCTAGAGACGACGAGATTGTTCAGTTGGCCGCGTTCTGCGTTGGGCCAGAAGAGTATGTCGTCGACATCATGCGAGTCCGCGAGATTATTCGCCCCATACCGATCACGCCTGTGCGCAAAGGGCCCAAGTATGTCGAGGGGGTTATCAGCCTGCGGGGGTCGGTGATTCCAATTGTCGATTTGCGCCGTCGTTTCGAGATTCCCATAACGGAGTCACCTCAACAACGAATCATGATCATGACCGTTGCAGGACGTTCGCTTGGTTTGATGGTGGACTCGGTCACCGAGGTGGTGCGGGTGCCGCGCAGCTCCATTCGGGCGGCACCGGGTCTGCTGGAAGCCGAACGAGCTCCGTACTTTTTAGGGGTCTGCCATCATCGTGGAAGAACTCTGATTCTTTTGAATGTAAAAAACATCATCGTCTCAGAAGAAGTGATCGACATCTCCTCAGAGACGGCAGTTCTGCGTGAGGGGTTGTGAACCAGGTTATTTGTCCTCTTTGTGACGCGTCGTTACCAACACCCGCCGGACAAATGGTGTGGGTGCGGTGCCACGATTGCGGTGAGTTGGTCTTCCGTTCTTTGAGTGGACCGGAGGTCGTGGTCGCCCACGCGTCAGACGTTGTAGCGCAGGTGATCGGTGTCGCCCTCATCGATAGCCGATTTGCCCCCATTCGCGTCAGAAATGGCACTCAGGCGATGGCTGTGATGCTCGCTCGACGCCCGGCGGCAATTGTTCTCGATGTGGGATTGAGCGACATGATGTCTTTTCAGTTGATCGAGAAGATCCGCGCAGGAGAGTTGGCGGGAACCAAAGCCATTCTCGTCGCCTCCGTGTTCAATAAGACAGCATACAAACGCAGGCCCGAAACTCTCTACGGCGCTGATGACTATGTTGAGCAGCACCACATTCCCGACATGCTGCCGAAGAAGCTCGCGTCGTTGTTGAACGAACCAGAGCCGAACTTGGGGCGGCTAGACGAGGCGGCGCTGCAGCGTCTCAACGATGACGAATCGATGCCCGAGTTGTCGGGGCGCAATCGACTCCAAGCGTTGGCTCGCAGCATTGTCGCCGACATCGCTCTGTATCATGAGAATGAAGTGCATGCTTGCGTGAAATCCGCTGAGGGCACACCGCTTGTGTCGGCGCTCGACGAAGGTCGCCGTCTTCTTGCCAGCATGGCCATCGTCGACGGCGACACGGATCCGATCCAAGAGGCATTTGATGAGTTGGTCCGTGCGATGAGGGGTGCCATGTGCCCAACTGAGACGAAGGGCGTCGCCGAGCGTGCACGCCGGCAGAACCGTTATGTCCGCGCACAGGACCTTTGGCCCGATCATCCAGGGGCTATTGCTGTGTTGCTAGATCTGTTGGGAGATTCTCACTGGCGCGTTCGCAAGGCGGCAGTCGTTGCCGCCGCCAGGTTCAGTACCGACGCCAATCTGCCATCCAAGTTGGTGGATGGTTTGGCCTCACGAGACAACGCCGGCCTGCGCAACGCTTGCGCAGAAGCCCTGGTGTGCCTTGGACGTCCCGTCGTCGCGATGCTGATGGAGACTCTGCCTACTCAGGATGCCGATCACCGCAAGTTCGTCGTCGAGGCCTTGGGGCTCATCGGCACGGCGGAGGCACGAGCTGCACTCATAGCGCAACTCGGCGACGACGACGTCAACGTTCGAGCGGCGGTGGCTGAGGCCTTGGGACATATCGGTGGGACAGAGGCGATAGAACCTCTCAAGGCGATGCTGGTGTCAAAAGACACCGAACTCTTGCATCGCGTCTACATATTGCAGGCATTGGTTAGCTGTGGTGAAACCATCCCATTCGATGAGATACAACAGTGGTTGGGACAGCGCGTTCTCGAGCGACAGGTCCTGGCCTTATTGGGGCGTTGCGCGGACGATCGAGCGATCGCGCCACTGTTGGAGGGCGTTGTTGCCTCGAGCCGAGAGACACGCGCCGTCGGGGTGTGCGCATTGGCTGAACTTCTTGCAGATCTCAAAGGGAAAGACACGGGCGTTGTTGCCCGTACGCTGGCCGCGGGAGTCGCGCGAGAGGCCGTCTTGGAGGCGCTCGCTGACCCAGATGATGATGTTCTGAAGGCGGCTGTTTCGGTTCTAGCGGCTACGGGTGATCCAGGCTTGGCACCGACGATCCTTTTGCGGTGCGCTTGCCGAAATGTCGTTGAAGCGGGTGTGCGCGCGGTGATTTCCATGGGGAGCCCAGTTGTGAAGCCGCTCCTAGAGGCGTTCGACTCTGCGCCCATCGAAGCTCGGGTGCTATTTCTCGAGGTGATTGAGCTGGTCGGCGACTCGATCAGTGTTCCCGTTCTCCTCGAGATAGCGATGGGCCCGGATACACGTTCGTCAGAAGCGGCCCTGAGGGTGGTCGGCAAATTGGCCGGAGTTGATGTGTTGCCCGCGTTGATGCGGGTCGTGCGCGAGGGCGTGCCCGAGATTGCTCATGTAGCTGCGATGTCGATGTGTGCGATCGGCCGGCGAGAGGCTGATGCGGTGGGTGATTCTGTTGTCGCCAATTGGATGTCGGGAGAGGTGAATCCCGAATGGTTGGTGGTGCTTGGCGGATTGAGTCGGGATGTTGACATCGAAGTGATAGCCGGTGCGACCCACCATCGCGACCCCGATGTGCGGTGCGCTGCCATTGATGCTGCCCGTTCCTATGGTACGAGTTTTGACGAAGAGAATGTCATCATGCTGCTGACCGACGAGCATGCACGGGTGCGTGCATCTGCCGCTCGCGCACTTGGCTGCTACCGTTCGGACACAGCCCTGGCAGCGCTGCTCGCGGCGTCACAGGATGCCGATCCATGGGTCGTCGCAGAGGCCGTCTTGAGTCTAGGCGGCGTCGGCGGTGATCAGGCAGTTCGCGTTCTCAAGGATGCCGCCGGCAGTTCGGTGGCACCGATTGCCATTGCCGCTCTCAAGAGTCTTTTCCGACTCAATCCTCCGCAGCTTGAGGCTGCGGTTGAAAAAGCGCTCGCGCACGCTGATCCTGAGGTTGTCCGGGAGGCGATTGCCGCGTCGGTTCGTTTGTATCCCGACCGTGCGCGCGAGTTGCTGGGCGATTCGCTGCGCAGTCGTTACTGGAACGTACGCGCAGCCGCTGCTGAGGCCTTGGTCAATCGCAGCATGGTGTTACCCGTTGAGCAGGTGGGCGCACTTCTCATCGCCGAAACAGAGCCACTTGTGCAAGAATCGTTGGAACGGTTGTTGCGCGTTGCCCAGGAGGGTGAATGATCCTGGGGGCGGGCAGAGCGGTCAGTATGACCGATGAGGAGTTTCGTCTCATCCGGGATCTCATCTGCGATTTTTGTGGCATCTACTTCGAGGATTCTCTCAAGTTCTTGGTCGAGAGGCGGCTGCAGCCGCGTCTTCCGGTGTTTGGCTTTGTCAGTTTTCGAGACTACTACCGACTGATCAAATACGGTCGTGAATGTGAACGCGAGTTTGACGAGATCGTCGAACGGGTGACCACCAACGAGACATATTTTTTCCGTGAGGCGTATCAGCTGCGCGCGTTCACCGATGAAATTTTGCCGATGGTGGTGGCGCAGAGATCAGAGGGCCGGATTCGAGTTTGGTCGGCAGGTTGCTCTACGGGTGAGGAACCCTATTCTATCGCCATGTTGCTCGACAAATGTCCCATTGTTGCCGGGCGTCCCGTCGACGTTTTTGGCAATGACATTTCTCGAAAGGTGCTGCGAACTGCGCGAGCAGGCATGTACACCCAGGCATCCTTTCGCAGCACGGACAATGCGTACATTAAAGAATACTTCCATCGTGACGGACGCACCTACCAACTGGATGAGCGTATCCGCAATCGTGTCACATTTGGGCATCTCAACCTTATGGATGAGAATGCTTTGGCCCTGATCGGCAAAGTCGACGTCATCCTTTGCCGTAACGTCATCATCTATTTCAACCATGCCAGTCGTGCCAGGCTACTGGCTACTTTCTATCGCAAGCTTCGGCCCGGCGGTTTTCTCCTCCTCGGACACTCCGAGTCGCTGGTAAACGAGACCAAAGACTTCGAACTCGCACCACTCACCAACGACATGGTTTACCGGAAACCGGGAGAGGGCTCCTTGCTATGAAGAAACTGCGTGTCTTGGTCATTGATGATTCGGCGTACAATCGAAAGACGTTGACGGAGTTGCTCCAGGCAAACTCCGAGATTGAGGTGGTGGGCAGAGCTTATGACGGCGAAGAGGGGCTCAAGCTTGTTGCGTCACTCAAACCTGATCTGATTACCCTCGACATTGAGATGCCCAGAATGGATGGATTCACGTTCCTGCGCATCCTCATGCACCAAATGCCGACTCCAGTCATTGTCATAAGCTCCCACAGTCGCAAGGAAGAGGTGTTTCAGGCCTTGGAGCTCGGGGCTCTCGATTTTGTCGCCAAACCCTCACACCACATCGCACCCGACCTGAAGGAGCTGGGTGAGGAGCTCATCTCCAAAGTACTAGCCATTCGCGGGCTGCGGGCGCTGCCTGGACAAGCCGCGCCGGCGAAGAATCGGCACGCACCGAAGGAACCGATGGTCAAAGGTGGCGAGGTCGACAGAGTTGTCTGCATTGGTGCATCTACCGGTGGGCCGCCAGCGTTGGAATCGATATTCAAATCGCTGCCCAGTTTTGCGAGCACGGCCTTTTTGGTTGCGCAGCACATGCCGGAAAAGTTCACCCGCGCGTTTGCGGACAGGCTCAATCGCATGGTCGACCTCGATGTGCATGAGGCCGAAGGGGGGACACGAATTACCGCTGGCAACGTGTATGTCGCACCGGGAGGTAGCCACATGGTGGTGGCTAAAGGTACCCATGGGCCCGTTTTGCATATCGTGCCTACAGAGGATGAGGACCGTTACACCCCGTCGATTGACAGGTTGTTGGAATCAGCGGCGGAGCATTACCACCAGTCATTGCTCGCGATTCTACTCACGGGCATGGGCTCGGACGGTAGTGTTGGCATCGAGGTGGTGAGGCGGCTTGGGGGCCGAACCCTAGCGGAATCGGAGGAGACGGCTGTGGTGTTTGGTATGCCGAAGGAGGCGATCGCTACCGGTTGCGTCGATGAGGTTCTCGCGCTTTCATTAATAATTGAACGGATTCAGGAGTTTGCGGCGGCGCGCAGGCCATAAGAGAGAGAATCTTGAGGCGACCGGCAGAGCCTGCTAAGACGAAAGGACAGCAAGGCTGTATTAGTAGGGTGCCATGGTACACGACAAAAAAGGCAAAGAGCGGGACGACGTGGGTGAGGGCAAGGATGACGCTCGTCAGGAGGTCGTGCAGATCGTCAAGCGCGGTGCCGAATTCACCGAGGAAGTCCTCAAGGAGAATGAACGTCTCCGCTATAGGGTGGCACAATTGGAGACCGCGCAGAGTTCTGTAGGCAAGGATGACTCGCTTGTTGCAGAGCTGTTGGCGAAGATTCGTCGACTCGAGCACGAGCGATCAGAGATAGGCAGACGATTCGCTGAGGTGGAAGCTGAGAACCAGAACTTCGCCAATCGGTACATCGAGATCGAAAACGAGAACAACAATCTTCTCAACATCTATGTCGCCAGTTATCAGCTGCATTCGACTCTCGATTTCCATGAGGTCTTACAGATTCTCATCGAAATCATTCTCAACTTTGTCGGAGCCGAGGTTTTTGCCATCGGCCTGGTGCCTGAGGGCGGCGGACCGTTGCGGCCGTTGATTGTTGAGGGCATGGAACGTGATGAACTGGCCTCTTTGGCTACCGACTCGGGGGTCGTGGGGGATGTCGTTGCTTCCGGGGAGCCACGTTTTGTGGAGTTCAGTGAGAGTCGTGAGGTCAAGCTTCGGGATCCGGGAATTTGCGTTCCGCTCAAAATAAAGGGACAAGTTATCGGTGTGGTGTTGATCTATCGATTCTTGCAACAGAAGACGGAGCTCGCCGCCGTCGACCATGAGTTGTTCACTCTGCTTGCGGGGCACGCAGCGACTGCAATTTTCGCATCGAAACTCTACACGGACTCAAAACGTAAACTGAAGACCATCCAAGGCTTCATCGACCTGATGACGTCCGAAGGGGCGGCTGGATAGGGCATGTCAGATTTCTCGGCATTGGTTGTTGAAGATTCGCCCACAATGCGGCAGTTGATCGTATTCGCATTGCGGCGTCTGCAGACCCTCAAAGTTACCGAGGCCGATGATGGCGTCGATGCTTTGAAAAAATTGCAGGCGGCAAAGTTTGACATTCTCATCACCGACATCAATATGCCGATCATGGATGGCCTCAAGCTCGTGAGCTTGGTGCGCAAGGATGAAATTCACAAGGACATCCCCATTGTTATCATTACCACTGAGGGGGCGCAGGAAGATCGCCAACGCGCTCTGGCCCTTGGTGCCAATGCTTACATAACCAAGCCGATTCAGGCACCGCAGGTGATCAACACGGTCAAAGAGCTTCTCAAGCTCTAAAAGCCCTAAACAGTGACGCATTGGAAAAGAGACGCGAGCGAGACGAGGCGGAGCCGAGGAGCCCGCGCAGTGGATCTTTTTCAAGGCATTGCTGTTTAAGTCATCAGGCCATTGACCAATGCGACATAGTCCTTCATGGCCGACTCTTTGCTCTTGCCCTTGAGCTTGTCCCAGGCGTCGTGTTTTGCGCGGCCTTTGAGATTGATCATGCCGGGGCGCTTGCCCTGCACGTCGCCTGCGGTGCCTTGTTTGTACAATGCGTATAGCTTGAGCAGTGTGTTGTTGTCGGGCGCATTCGACAGCTTCATGACGTTTTGTGCCGCTTGCTTGAATTCTTGCTCGAGATCTTCCATTGCTGCCATGGGGCTCTCCTCGGCCGTATTCTTCCGGCGAATTTGGCGCTGTGAAACTTGCATGCCAACACGGACTCGACTTGGCTGCAAGGGACTTTCGTGATGTATGCGATGGCGATTGGGGAGAAAGGAGCAAGTCAGGTGAGCCACCCATGGTTGGACGGCCGACTCTCAAAGGTCGAGTCATTGTCGGACACGGTGCGCATGTGGACCTTTCTCGCTGGAAACACAGCCAAGGGGGATTTGCAGGCGGTGGGTCATGATTGGCGATGCCTGGCCCAGGACGACCATCTCGGTGGCATCGAGGCCATTTTGCAGACCCATCTCTTTGCCGGGTACCCTCGCACCATCAATGCCCTGGCGACTGTCCGTGGGCTCGGGGTGTCACCTGGGGTTCGAGTGGGTGAAGTCGACTCCAGTATGTGGACCGAACTCGGCGAGGGGAATTGTCGCACGATTTATGGGTCAGCCTATGACCGCTTGCGCGATCGCATTGCCGGGCTGCATCCCGACATCGATCGCTGGATGGTCGAAATCGGTTATGGGCGCATCCTGTCGCGGCCAGGTCTGACTCTGCGGGAGAGGGAGCTCTGCGTGATTGCCGTGCTTGCGGGGCAGAACGTCGCGCCACAGTTGTCCAGTCATCTGCGCGGTGCCATGCGCGCCGGTGCCACCCCTGTGGAGTGCACTGCGATTCTCGAGCAAACGGATCTCGTTTGGGGACCCGAAGCCCGCAGACAAGTCGATATTGTGTGGGGAGAGTTACGATGATCTATCTGCTGTTGGTAGCGGCTCTGATTTCCGAAGGTGCGGGTCGGCCAGAGCAACAGTCCGGCCACCGCATCGTTCACCAAGAATCGACACCATTCGGCATGCTCTTCGTTATCGATGAAGGGGGAATGCGGTACTTGCGATTTGACTCAGCCAGTGGCGATGACCAGAGCATGATCTCGTTGAATGACCAGGATGCGGTGTCGATGGATTACGTCCGTTTTTCCGCAGTGGGTCTCGGCTACGTGGAGGCGCCCCAACGGTTGCTCATGGTGGGCTTGGGCGGCGGTACATTCACCGCGTTCGCGCACCGCGTCTTGCCCGACATGGAAATCGATGTCGTAGAGGTCAATCCTGCGGTTCTGCGTGTGGCCGAGAAATATTTTGGCGTTTCGCGCGACGCTCGATTGCGGGTGCACATCGACGATGGTCGCAGGTATCTCGAAAACACCAGCACTCAGTACGATCTCATCCTGCTCGATGCCTACACCGGAAGTGGCATTCCGAGCCACCTGACGGGAGGTGACTTTTTCGATTTGACAAAGAGACGTTTGAGTCCAAAGGGGGTTCTGGTTGCCAATTTAGCTGTGGACGATCGTCTTGAACGAACCCTCATCGATGTAATTGAGAGGGAAGTGGGGGCAGTCGATTGTTTCCGCACTCCCGACAGTCTCAATCTCATCGTCGTTGCCAAGCCAGTTGGTCGTGTCGGCCAACGGCAGTTGGCAGCTCGAAGCGCCAAACTCGATCAGGATCTCAAACTGCCTTTCGAACTCGCTCGGGTCGCGGGTGCCGTCGATGCCGATTGTGCGAGTGCACGGTCTCCGTGATTAATTGGGCGGGGCGTGGCTGCGGCGTCGCCACAGCAGCAGACTGCACAACACAAGGAGAAGGAGTGGGACAGTTGTCGCGACGGGTGAGGCGGCACAACCGGAACCATCGTCTGAGCCGGTCTCTGTGATCTTCACGTCGTTAACCAATGGCATCGGTGACGCACAAAAGCCGTAACCGCTCCAATCACTGCAGGTTTGGCCGGTGCAGTTGCCGCAACCCTCCAGTTCAAGCGCGCAGCTGGGTTGCTCGGCGTATTGGTTGGCGGTGGCGGCGGGATATTTGAAAACGACACCATCGCGATCGTCGCAGGCAAGGCTGCGTTTGTCGATGTCACCGAGTTTGGCCGTCGCACACATCGTTGATCCTTTGGCGCAGCTTGGATCGAGTTCACCCCACTCATCGGGGTGTCCGAGGCCAAGGATATGGCCGATCTCGTGCACCGCGGTATTGGCGAGATCGGTGAAGCGGCACTCAGGATCAGGATCATCGCGGGTGTTGCCATTGCAGTTGGGGCAGCATCCGTCGAGGTCAGCGAAAGTGAACTCCTCCGAGTTGAATTCAATGTCACCGTCGAAGATCTCACCGGTCTGTGCGCTGTAGGTCGTTGTGGTCAGGGCGATGATGCGGTCAGAATGGGGCCAATCCTTGTCGCGAAAGATGATCAGATTCTCATTGGCCGCGGGATCGAGGAAATCGAAGCCGACAAGGTCTCTGTCAACTCGCGCGGCCAGGGGAGTGAAGGTGATGTCGGTGGAGTTGTTGGGCGGCTGGCAACCGGAAATACCTACCCAGGTTGCAAATGAAGCGCCAATGACAGCTTCTTCATTTGTGCCAGCCAGATCTCCTGTGCCTGCAGCGTGAAATGCATAGGTCAGATCTCGGTGGAACCAAGACAACGATGGCCCAGTCTCTAGGTTTGTGCCCGTGATAACCCGTGAGCATACCCATGCGTTGGCGTCGGTGGTGATGAGGGTGAGCGCCAACGCCGCGAAACACAATGCAAAAGTCCCACTGCTGAAGATGCTACGGTGCACGTTTGATCTCCCGGACCGCGAGCTCTAAGTCGCGCAACGACTCTGGAAACCGGGCAGTGGGCGGCCCCATGGAGTTGTCGACCAGTCGCATACCGAACCCCTTACGAAACACTCGTGGGTTCGCGCCCTCCTCCAAGATAAATGCGCCCTGTGCCATTTCCACAACCCGAAGGACGCCAGCGTGACGCTGCAAGCAAAGCACCACACGTTGTCCGGTGCCAAACCTCAATGCCCCATCAACGCGTTGGCCAATCTCGCCGATAGTCCCGCCCAAAGTAACAACGTCAACTGTTGTATCGGTGAGCTCGCCGACCCAGACCTCCTCGACTGCAATGGATACGCGGGTGAGGATGCGTCCATCTTGCCAGTACGATGTGGACTCTCCGGTCGTCCCCAACACAATCCATTGGGATTCACGCACCAACTCGGCAAGTGATGCGCGGGTGGCGGTGGAGGCACCTGCGGGTGGGACAGCTAGAAACGCTAGTAGGAATGCCAATCGTCTCATGCAGGGATGCTACCCGACGCATTGGTATACAGCAATGTCGCATAAAGGTACTGGAGGTACTGGAGGTACTGGAGGTACTGGAGGCACTGGAGGCACTGGAGGTATTTGCTGGTCAGCCGCGCCCCCGGCCGCCTGCGGCGTCGGGATCGTTCATGAGAGAAACGGGACAGACCCTGTGCCCAAGCGAGCGCCTGCGGTGGCAACGGGGCACGCGGTATTCACCGAGAACAAGGAAGCCGCCGAAGTGATGCACTCAATCGAGACGAGAGTCTTTGGAGGCGGAACCGAGCGTGCCCAGTTGCCGCCGCAAAGCGAGCGGCGACACAGGGTTAGTTTCTGACTAGCCCTTGCGCCGGTTAGGTACCACGTGGCCGCGCAAAAACAAAACGAAGTGACGCTGACGCCCCGACATGTGACTCGCGAATACGCCAAGGAGCAGAGCTGTGACCAGCAAAGGCACCCGCGCAGGCCAGTAGATTCCGGCAAGTCCCACCAAGGCGAGCTTGACGAAAACCATAGTTCCTCGGACTTCACACAAGACGGCGAAGCTCGCGAGCATATCGACCAAGAGCAGGGTGGTGCCACTGGCGAGTGTTGCGACCAACCATGGCAACAACGAATCGCGATGCAGGCCGAAGATGTGACCGCCAAGAAGAGTTCCGCCGCTCAGTACATGCAGTGCCCGAAGGGCCATGAACGTAGCGCGGCGGCCGGGAAAGTCTCGAGGTTGCTCAGGAAAAAGGGACAGAAATACCCGTCCCCGGTGTTGGGCTGCACTCATCGGCACGAAGCATAACCCAGCTTGGGGGGCCCGTCGACGTGGGTTGGTATGCGTGGGTTGGTATGCAGGTATGCCCGACATTTGTCCTCCGCTGTCCCTTGTAACCGACGAACATGTTGTGACAGAACTGTAAACGACCTTTTCGGGTGGTCACGAGAGGAGTTGGGGATGGCGCTGTGCACTGGCTATATGGGCAAGTCATACGACATCGATCTGTCTACGGGGGAGATCAAAATCCTCGATATATCCCAGCACGTCGATCTCTACCTGGGTGGCAAGGGCGTGGGGACCAGGTTGCTCTACGACAACACGCCGCCGGGAATGGATCCCTACGACGACAGGATGCCGCTCATATTCTCGACCGGCCCGCTGACGGGGACCTCCGCACCACAATCAAACCGGTTCGTGGTGACGACCAAATCGCCCCTCACGGGGGCTGTTGCGAATTCGACCTGTGGTGGTGATTTTGCCCGACAACTCAAAAGAGCAGGTGTCGACGTCGTCATGGTGCGCGGCAAGGCAAAGGCACCCGTCTATATCGAAATCACTGACGAGGGTGGTGCTTCGATCAAGGACGCGACTCGACTTTGGGGGAAGGGTGCCGTTGAGACCCAAGAGTTGTTGCCCAAGGGATTTGGCAAGGCTGTGATTGGCCCCGCCGGAGAGAACCGGGTCCGCTTTGCCTGCATTGTCAGTCAAGAGCGCGTCGCTGGGAGGACGGGCTGTGGCGCGGTGATGGGGGCAAAGAACCTCAAGGCGATCATTGCAGACGGTAAGATGAAGATCGTCGCCGAAGACAAGGACGCCTTCGAAGAGCTGCGCAAGTCGATGGTCAAGTACCTCAAGAGCCATCCGATGACCGGCAAGATCCTCCCCGACCTCGGCACCGCGAATATAGTCAACACCGCGGCGGGTCGTAACATTCTGCCAGTGAACAATTTTCAGAGAGGTACGGACCACAGGGCGCCGCGGATTTCCGGAGAAGCACTGGCAGCCAAGCATCTCAAGCGGAGGGTGGGGTGTGTCAACTGTCCGATTGTTTGTGGTCGCGGCATCGACCTGCATGGCAAGCGCACCAAGGGACCTGAGTACGAAACCCTGTCGATCATGGGATCGAATCTCGGCAACTTCAATCTTCCCGACATTTTTGAGTGGAACTATCTGTGTGACGATTTGGGGATGGACACCATCTCCACGGGTGGGGTTCTTGGCTTTGCCACAGAGCTCACCGAGCGCGGCATGCTCAAGAGCAACCTGTCTTTCGACAGCCACGAAGCTGTGGCAGGGCTTCTGCACGACATTGCGCACCGCAATGGCCTCGGCGACGACTTGGCGGAAGGCGTCAAGCGAATGAGCGAAAAGTACGGCGGCCACGATTTTGCGATCCATGTGAAGGGGCTGGAGTTGCCCGGATACGACCCACGTGGTTGCTATGGACAGGGGCTCGAATACGCCACCACCAATCGCGGCGGTTGTCACGTTCAGGGCGCGACCATGTTTCTGGAGGCCACGGGTCCCATCAGCATCGATCCGCTCTCTGTCAAATCGAAGGCGGGACTGGTGATCCTGCAACAAAATTTGTCTGCGGCGATCTGCTCATCGGTGTTCTGCATGTTCTCATCCTACGCCATGCTGCCTCGTCAGGTGTTTGGCCTCGACCCGCAAGGAATGTCGTACAAAGCTGTGACCCAAGTTCTTCTCAACTCGGGGCCCATCCTCGAGCTGGTTCTCAAGGCCAAGGCACCGTTGTCTATGCTGTGGTTCGAGAAGTTTCTGACCTACGTGATGGGCAAGAAAGTGTCGCTGGGAGATTATACGGAGCTTGGTGAGAGGGTATTCAACCTCGAGCGCATCTACAACATCCGCGAAGGGTTCACGAGCCGGGATGATACCCTGCCGCCACGAATCCTCAACGAGTCGACGTTCAAGGGTGTTTCGGGCGGTGTCCCTTTGCATGAGATGTTGCCGAAATATTATCGCATCCGCGGTTGGGACAAGTATGGGATCCCCCGCGACCAAACACTCGACCGTCTGGGCATCACCACCTAATGGCGGAGGAAACCATGGCGACATTGATTCCCAACTACGCGTTGGCCGAAATCATCGGCGAAAAGATAGAGATCGATGCGGGCACAGTCGATGAACTCATCCGTGAAGGCATTGCCCGCTATGGAGAGCCCTTCAAAAAGGCAATTGCGCACGCCGCAATCGCTGTGAATGGTCGCACCATCTCCTATCTGAAGGGCAAAAAGACCAAGCTGCAAGCTGCTGACACCGTGTGGCTGATTTTGCCGGCGAGCGGTGGTTGATTCGGCTCCGCTATCGATGGAAACAGACATGAGCCGGCGTGTTCTCATCTACTTTATTGTGCTGTTGGGCGGTTGCGGCGAAAACGACAACAACGAGTTTCTGCCCTCAGGGGACGCGGATCCAACATACGGGCCTTGTGAGGAGCGAGCCAGCAGCGGAAGTGTTACGTCAGTTGATCTGCGCATTGAATCGCCGTTGCCAGGGAGCTTCACCACGGGCTGCGCACGGGGAGTCGTCACCGACCTCGAAGCGTACATTCTCGTCGATGTTCTCAGTCCGTGCTTTGTCGATGTTGCGGCCGCGGGAGTGTCAGGATGTTGCCCCAATATCCCGGCCGGGAAAAACTATTCGATAGTGATGGTCTACCGGGATGGCCCCAGCCGCAAGAACCTCGCCGAGCAGATTGACAGTTTCGTGGAGTTGCCAACCGCGAGTGCCCCGGTGATGTCGCTGTCATTTGCGGGTGCTGTTGATGAGTCGCAATACGACGCCGATCACGACGGCACCGGCAACTTGACCGAGTGGTGCAATGGGACCCTGTGAGGGATTGCTGGCTGGACCGGTGACGGAAGGGAACACGAGGCAGCGTCGCGACCATATTTGGCGAGACAGGTCAGTCGTCGTGGTTGTCGGCTGCATTGGTGAAATCCTCGGGTTTCGGTAGCTCCGTCTCTCGGTTGATGCACGAGGAGCGTGCACCAGGCCTGGCTGCTTCCTCCTCATCAGCTAACGAAACATACTCTTCGTCGTTGACCCAGTATCTCCCACCATCGGGGGCAACGAGAATTTCGATGTCGTCACCCACCAGGGCATCGCCGGCCTCCGATCGCACCGGCTCTGCCGCGCCGCCGCTGATGTAGACAGCGCCAATGGCTTTGAGTCTGGCAAATACGTCGGGATTGGGGTGACCGTAGGTGTTCTCTCCCGTGGAGAATATCGAGACCGTTGGGTGCAGGACTTGTACGAAACAGGGATTGGAGGAGTGTGCCGAGCCGTGGTGATGAACCCGGTAGACATCGACCGCTCCGACGTGATCCGCAATCACGGTCTCTATGTCGTTGTAAGTGGTGCCCTTGCGACCGAACCTCCGCATGCTGTTCGCACCGGTGAGGTCCCCGCCCGCCAGGAACTCGAATTTGCCCATGGTGAGCTTGAGCACCACCGAGTAGTCGTTCTCGCTCGGAGGATATTTCTTGACGAAGTCGGGATAGCGCGAGGCCATGCGGTCGAGATAGCCATTGCCCGCCGCGGCAATGACCGTGACGGACAAGCCGTCGCCGAGGTCGATGCTGTCGCCGGCGGTAACCGAACGCCGGTCAGTTACTTTCCCGCTCGCGAGCCAATCCGGCACCGTTTTTTCGTAGGCCTTTTGCGTATCGCCCTTGCGCCCGTCAACCGTCCAAAGGCCCCTGTCGATGAGTGTGCCAACGGTTATGCCGTGGTCTTCTATCAGGGAGAAGATGCCGGAAGCTTTGCCGTTGCGGGTGCGAAGACCACCAATGTGGTCTTTGTGGTAATGGGTGGCGACGAAGTAGTCGATGTGCCGCGAGCCGAGCAGTGCATCGAGGCGGCGAGGAATGGCGCGGGCGGCTCTCGAGGGATCGGTGAGGGGCGATCCGCAATCAATGAGCATGCTCTTGCCGCGATAGATGACCAACATGGCATCCGATTGTCCGACGTCGAAATTAATGATGTGCAATGCCCCGTCAGTGGTTTGCGGCAGGTTCGGATAGCGGATCCCTGCGGGCTTGGGACAGGCGCAGAGAGCTGCTGCCGCAAAAAGGGAGAACAGCGTGGTTTGAGACCGCTTCTTTTTTGCTGTCAGGAAAACGTGATCTGACATGGGCTAGCTCTTTCGGTGCGGCAAACGCACTGAAAAGGTGGTGCCGTGTCCAGGACGGCTCGACACATCGATGCGGCCCCCGGCGTTTTGTGCAAGACGGGCCGAGATGGCCAAACCCAGGCCGGTGCCGCGGGGCCTGGTGGTGAAGAAGGGCACAAAGAGTCTCGGCAGGTCGGTTGATTTGATGCCGGTGCCCGTATCGTGGACACGGATCACCGTATGGTCGTGGTGGAGACCACGTTCGCCGCCCCGGAACTCGCCGGTCGCATCGCGGCTGATTGCCGTGGACACCGTTACTTGGCCGCCGTTCGGCATCGCTTCGATAGCATTGTGAATCAGATTGATAAGGATCTGTTTGAGATGCTCCGGATCAATGGAGATCTTCGGGAGGCTGTGCGCGAGATCCACGGTGAGCTCGACGTGTGGGGGCAGGGGCCCCTTGGAGAGAAGGGACACTGCGGAAGTGACCACCTCATTGACGTCAGTGGGCTGCGAGGTGTCACGGTAGGGTCGAGTGTACTCGAGAAACTGGCCGAGAACTCGCCCGAGTCGGTCGGTCTCCTCGACGATAACGTTGACAAACTCGATGGCCTCCGCTGGGAGCGTGGCTGGGTCGAGGCATTGTGCTGCACCCTTGATTGCTCCAAGGGGATTGCGGATCTCATGGGCGATGCCCGCGGCCATCTCTCCCACGGCCACCAAACGATCGCGATCGAGCATGCGTTCATATTCTTGTGAGTTGGCAATGATGAAGGCACAGGCCTCGGCTACCGAGAGGAAGTCCGCGATCTCCTCGGTTGAAAACGGACCTGTGGATTGACTCGAACCAATGGTTAGGATGCCGAGCATGTGGTCATCGTAAAGCATCGGCAGGACCACTTGTGCGTCGAGACTGCGCATGGTTTCGATGGCTTCGGCGATGCGTAGGTGGTCACGCTGTGTGGTCGGATCTCCGCCTGTGAGGTTGTCTGGAGATTCGCGGTAGCGATCGGCGAGCGAATCGACGGCGATGGGGCGATGCTCACGTCGCAATTGCTGCAATAAGGCAGGTTGCTGGCCGACGGTCAGGATTTCCGGAGCTTCGACGTCGCGACACCCCTCGAGACGAAATTCAACTTCGCCTTCGCTTGCGAGGTACACTGCGGCGCAGCTGGTGTGACCGCAATCGCGTATTGCATTGAGGACCTGACTTGTCATTTCATCAATACTGATGGTCGTGCGCAGTTGGGCAAGGAGTGAGCCCATGGCGCGGCGGAGCTCATAGCGTTGGCGAAAGAGGAGCTTGGCTGCTGTTTCTTCGACCCAAGGCCGGATTTGGTCGTAGAGAATGAGAATGACGAAGCTCGCGACGAGGGTGTTGAACAACCACAACTCTGGTTCGGGGGTGCCAACCCACAAGAGCAGCAGAGCGTAGATCGACGCCAGCACGACGGTGAGGACGCCTAGGACTGCCGCTTTGCCAACGAGGTCCACGAGGTCAATGACGCGACGGGAAAGGACTGATTGATACAAAAAATAGACATAGGCGGTACCCGCCACATGACCTATTGCCGCGGCCAGCTCAGCTCCAACCACGAGTTCGCCAAGGCCGAACACCAAAGCCGCCAGTCCTCCGAGCACGAGGTACCACATGCGTTTGCGTTCAGCTTCGAGAGTCGCGTTGCGCGCTTGAGTGAAGAGAATGTGCAGCACGAAACCTATGGCACCAACCACAAAAACAGTGACCACACCGCGGAAGGCGAGGTGTGTACCCCAGGGAGAGAAGGCTGCGACGACCAGAACAGCGGTGATGAACTGTGTGGCTGTGAGCAGGCGGCGCAACGCAAACTGTTCGCGGAGGATTTCGCTGAAGAACGAAAGCGCCGCCGGAGCAATCAACAAGGCTGCGGTGAGTTGCAGACGTGTGGCATTGTCACCACCGAAGCGGGCAACCGCCGAGGTTGTGTACCAAAGGAAAAGAGTGAAGGAGAGGGCCGCAAATCGGGTTTGCAATGCCCGGCGCGGGCGGCGCAAGAGGACAGCCACAGTTACGGTCAATGTCACGACACTCGCCAAGATGGCGCTGGGAACGCCCACAGTCATGGGGCCACTCTAGCAGCCGTTGACCGGTTGGAACCAACAGCATTGTGGTTTTCTCTGTCCGTATTCCACCGAAGCAGCGCTGGCGAAATGGCGTTGGCCGGCTGGTGGTTCTTCGGGTCAGGCGTTTGCCGTAGCCAGTTGCTGGTTCTTCGGTTCAGGCATTGGCCGGCGCGGCTCGCGACGCGGAAGCTCGAGGTGACTGTTAGGGAGAGGAACGTGGCTTCCCGAGCACACGCAGTTTGTGAGCCACTGTCGGCGTTGTTCCTCCAGGGCAGCATAGAGTCGCGGAAGATCCCAATGGGAGCACGTGCAACCGGGCAAATCGGGGAAGCTGCCGCGAAACCCACTGCTTGTCGCAGTGATGCGCATTGGGTAATGAAGTCGCAAATAGAAGTTGATTTGACGACTGGCCTGCCTGTCCATTAGATACTTTCTCCGGTGCCGCACGCGGCACGCTCCCGCTCTATTCTGACGGCGTCTGTGGGGGCTCGCCAAACGAGGCCACCCAAAATTTCCTCGGCGTTTCCCAATGTAAGTCGCAATTTGGTTGTCGGCACGAAAGAGGGCACGTTGCGTGTTTGTGGTGCGGACGGGGGCACCACGGCACTACGCGTCCGAGCTTGCTTCTGGGGCAAATCCCCTGCAACCTTTGGCAATTCTGCGCCGGTTGTGGGGCGGCGAGAAGAAAAAGAGGATGCTCATGGGAGATCGAGATCTTGGAGGTTTGCTCGAGCCGTTGCTCGGCGTCGCGTCGTCGACGCGCCACCTTCGCATGGTGGTGACACCCGGCCGAGTCGTCATCGATCGCGATGATGGGAGTAGCACCGTCGCCGTGTCGTGGGATGCCGAGCAGCACGCGAGAGTTTGCGACGCCGTCGCTGAGCACGTCGAACTTTCGGGTGGGGTTACGGTAACTCGTCTCGGCAACACGATCGTGTTGCGGCAACCGCCAGACCCGCTTCGGCGCATGAGTGATCTGGCCGACGGCGGAAGGCTGTCGTCACTCGCGGCTCGATTTCTCGTGGGTTCAAGTGCTCTGGGCAAGAACATTCTAGTTGCAGCCCCCTGGTGCGCCGGGGTCTCGTTGGTTTCGGGGCTGATAACGGAGGGAAGTCGACCGGTAGTTGTCGGTGGGCCGGGGGATGCGGTGCCGCCGACATGGCCACTGGTGCGAGGAATTCGCGACGCTTGGGTGGTCGGCGCGGATCGCATCGGTGTGTGGTCCTTGCCGGCAAACGAGTTGGTGGAGATCTTCGCGCACGGCTCGCACGTGGTCGCGTGGATCGATGCGGCTCGTCTGGACCGAGCCTTGATGCGTTTTGAGGTTGGCGTCGAGCGGGCGGGCGGGTCGACTGCACCACTGCACGTTCTTGCTGGCATCGACTTGGTCGTGGTGATGACTCGCGGAGAAATGCCCCGAGTGAGTCAAATCGCCGAGATCACCCTGGCCGAGGAGGGGTATCGGCCACAGCTGTTGTTTGCCTCGAATCTGCCGCCGGTCCCGACGGCTCTGATGCCCGTTGCGTCTCCGAGTTTTCTCGACGAGCTCGAACGAGCAGGGCAGAATGTGTTGGCCGATGAGCTCCGACATGTGGGGCCGTCCCATCCCGTCACAACGCGGGCACCTGTGGTGCCCGCAGCGGCGCCTGTGGTGCCCGCAGCGGCGCCTGTGGCTGTAGAGCCGATGGTCAGGATCTCTTCGCGGCCAGTCGTCGAGACGTCTCTTGGCCCAACGCCCCGGTTTGATCCCGCCCTGCGAGATGCGCCGCCACCCGGTTGGGAGCTCGACCAATTGGAAGAGGAGGTGCCGTCTGAGGATGGAGCTACGGCGAGCCCTGAGGATGCGACTTTGGCCGCTACCTTTGGTTTGGCGCCGCCACCACCACCGCCTGGTGCGGTGCCGCTTAGCTCCGTGTTGTTGGGTGGGGTGGAGCAACGCTCCTTCGATGAAGCCATGCGTCGGGCGCGAGCGCGGGATGATCTCCTGCGGGAGGAGGACGATGAGGACGTTTGAATGCGCAGTATTTTTGCTGTCTGCACAGCGACAGTCTAAGATCGGGCTCAGATTGTCCGGTAATGGCGGGAGGGAATTGTGGCCCTGAAACGATGTCCCAGCTGTCGCGTCGACCTCGCCGTTGATGCGCGGGTGTGCCCCAAATGCGGTTGGCTCTTTGCCCGCCAGGTTGGGAGTACCAAGCGGGATGTGCGTCGCCATATCGCCGTCGTGATTGCGGCTGCCGCACTCAGTGGGGCAGTGTTAGCGTGGCTATTGGCCCGCTGAGGGTCTGCCGCAACGCCTCGTAGGTAGCGATTCCCACTGCTGTGGATAGATTGAGGGAGCGCATATCATCATTGAGATGCGGGATGTTCAGCCGCATGTCGGCACCGGCCCACGAGTGCAGCCAATCGGGGCAGCCGGAAGTCTCGCGGCCAAAAAGGAGCCCGTCACCATCGGAAAAGGACGCCCGCCAGAAAGACTGTCGCGACTTGGTGGTGAACACCCAGGTCCGTTTCGGGCGTTTTTCGCTGTCGAGGAAAGCCTGCCAATTGAGGTGCTCGACGACGTCGAGTGAATGCCAATAGTCCATGCCCGCTCGGCGAAGGTGGCGATCGGTAATGGTGAAACCCAACGGGTGGATCAGGTGGAGCCGGGAGCGTGTAACCGCGCAGAGCCTACCGACGTTGCCAGTGTTCTGCGGGATCTCCGGTTGAAAAAGGACGACGTGCAGCATGTTGGGTTGGATGATTGGGTGAACGATCGTGATCGCGAGCTCCACCGCTCGATCTAGTGCCACATGGCAGCCGCCCAACCAACTAAGGCGACGGCGGCGATAACCACGACAACGCTAACGCCGAGACGTCGGCCGCGCCTATTTCGCGCGCCGTCGGTGTAGATCTCCGGCTGGGTCTGCCTCAGCACAGGTGGGGTATCGCGGGAACGCATTGTTTCCGGTCACTATGTCACAACCCGGTCCCGGCCACCACTGGTCTGTATTCGGGAATATTTGGGGATCGCAGGCACTCGCCCCCCTCCTCATTGAGAGGCCTCCGCCCTATCTGCACCCGAGAAACTGGGCTTTCCAAGAGGTCGGGTCAATGCGACACTGTGCTCCGTGTCAGACCGCTTCCCACATGATCAATACCAACAATCCACCGATTCGCAGATTGTCGAAGGATTGGTGGCTTCAGCCGCCGCCGGAGATTCGGGCGCACGTTCGGTCCTGTTCCAACGCTATTGGCCGGTGATTCGACAGATTGTTCGGGCCTGTCGCTATCGCATGGGCGGCGCGACGCGTTTGCGCGAACAAACCCAGGATCTGGAGCAAGAGGTCGCGCTCGAGGTGCTGTTGGCACTGCCCAAGCAGAGATGGCAGGGCCGTCAGGCCTTCAAGGCTTGGTTGCACAAGCTTGCGACTGCCACCATCATCGATGCGCAGCGTTTCAATCTCGCCAAAAGGCGCGATCATCGTGTCGAAACTGGGGTAGAGCGGGCCGAGCGTATGACCCCAGCTGGCACGTCACCGGAATCGGCCATCGACGATCATCGGCGTCTGCAAACACTTGCTGAAATGCTCGATGAGCTCAAGCCGCAGTATGCCGGTGCCGTGATGCTGCATCACCTTGGTTACACCTACGCCGAAGTTGGCGAACTCTTGGGCTGTACTGCAGAGGCCTCGCGCAAGCTGGTTTCCCGTGGGGAGGCGAAGCTTGTGCGCTTGCGTGAGCGCAACGAATAGTACACGTAAACCAAATCGCGCCTTCAGGGGTCTAATGTCGCAGTGACGAAAGGCCCAGCGTGGAAACAGTGGTGAAAAGCATTCCCGAAAAGGTTGAGCGGCAGGCCCAGCTCGTTGAGCTTGTCCAGAACGAACGGGATCGGGCTGTCGCCATTGCTTACCACATGCTCGGCGGCGACCGTGAGGCCGCTCTCGACGCCGCCCAAAACGCATTTCTTCGTGCGTTCGAGGCGTTGCCCGTGTTTCGTGGCGACTCCAGCCTGTCCACCTGGTTTTTGCGAATTCTCATCAGAGAGGCAGCGAGGCTAGATCGAAAGAGTTTCCTGCGCGAACGCTGGGATCGCCTTTGGGGGCGGGCCCAAGAGCAAATGGTCGATCTCCCCCGTGGCGACCCTGAGGTCAAACGTCAGATTGCGTTGGCTCTCGAGAAGCTGTCGCAGCAACAACGTGCTGCATTTGCCATGGTGCATCTCGAGGGTATGACGGTAGTTGCCGCGGCTGATGTTTTGGCGGTGGCCCCCGGAACCCTCAAGAGTCATTTGCATCGGGCATTGGCGACCCTGCGCCGCGAGCTCGGCAGCCTTTGGGAGGAAGTACAATGACACGCATGACCGATGAACAACTGGTCGAGAAGGTGCGACGAGGGTGGGGTGAACTGCGGCTCACGGCAACGGAGCGTGCACGTTTTGACCTCGAGTTGTGGGAAAAGGCAGAAGGGAATCGGTCAACCTGGCGAGCTCCTCTGGGGGGGGCGGTCGTTGTTGCCGGTTTGGGGTTGGCGTTGGCGGTGGCGGCCGTTTTGCCTGAACGCCCGGAAATTGGGACGAGTGTGTCCAGAACGGCAGCGCCTGCGGAGGTCGCTGGCGATGCGGATTGGGATGAATGGCTAGGATTGGCGGTGCCCGTCAAATGGGGAGACGTCCCCGAGGATTTGCCCGTTGAGTATCAGGCCCTCGCCTATTGGCTCGGGCCGTCGGAAGAACAGTGATTTGCACCCTATCTTTAGGTGTGGAGGTTTTGTCATGGAATTCAAACGATGGGTGGTTTCTGCCGTTATGGCTGCGACAATTCTCGGTGTTTCAGGTGCCGCATGGGCACAGCGGGGGCCGCGCGGCAAAGGTGGTGGCCCGGGGATGCCGTCACGCATTGAGGGGGTGGCTCGACAATTGGGTGTTGCTGAGGAGGTGCTCGTCGAGATTCGCAAGCTGGCGGTGGCCGCGGAGCACCGGGACGTGGAGATACGATCGGCGTTGGAGCAGGCACAGGTGAAGCTGCATGCGCTGATGGCGGCCGATATGCCCGAAGTCAACGAAGTCCTGGGCAAGGTCGAGGAAGTAGGCACTCAGCAGACGCGGATGCACAAGAATCACGTGGAGCTCATGTTGTCGGTTCGTCGGTTGCTCTCGGTCGAGCAACGCCAACTTCTGTCGAAGTGGTTCGAACAACGTCGTGGGGGCCGAGGAGGACCGGAGGACGGCATGGGTTCCGGACGTGGACCAGGTATGGGGCCAGGTATGGGGCCAGGTATGGGCAATGGGGCCGGCAGAGGTCGTGGAAAGGGTTATGGTCCAGGCCGTGGTGGCAGAGATTGGTGAGACGAATTAGCTCCCGAGGCCTTTGAGCCGCAAATCAACCACCAGCTTGATAGGTTCGTCGAGACCAACGCCAGGAAGCTCCATGGTCTCGAGCACATCGGTCAGGCATTCCCTGGTGTGTCGACTTACCCCAAACGAATTGTGTGGCGTGACGGTTGTGACACTTCCATGGGCCACGGTGACCGTTGAGCTGTAGTCGTTTCAACTGAACGCTGCGAGAAGACGCCCTCGACCATGTAATCTCAATCGAAGTCTTCGCACATGCTTCCCATATTTGGTCGTTGTGGGGCTGCGCATTGGCGACCACTTTGCTATACGGGTCTTCGCTTTGCACTGTGTCGGTTGCGAAGACCGAACCTGAACCGATTCTCGGGAAACACCATGCAATTATTTGGTTTCGAACGCTATCTGACTCTGGTGCTGACGTGCGCCGCCACCTGTGCTGCAATGACTTCTTGTTCCACCGATGTCGACCGCACCAACCCGTTTGATCTGAACGGGACTGGGCAATTGAAAGATGGGCGCATTGGTGGGCGGGTATTTGTCTTGGGAGCCCCTAGTCAACTTGGCTGGGAGGTGCAGCTCCTGCAAGAAGGGATCCCAGTGGGGGCACGGCTTCCCATTCGGGACGCAGACGTGAGCTCCGAACGGGCCGATTGCAACAACAATGCCGGTTGCTTTGAGAGCCTGGGAATTCCTCCCGGCAGCTATGATCTGACGGTCGCGAATATCCCGGCGACCAACGAGCCCGTGGTCGTCAGCGGTATCGAAGTCCTGCCGGGCCTCATGACAGATGTGGGTGTCCTTGTCTCTGGGGTTCTGCCGCCAACCGGGCAGATCGTCGGCGACATTGCCATCAACGATGATGGCAGCGCGTCGCTTGCCGGCACGACGATCGTGCTGACCTACCTATCAGGTGGGGTCTTTACCAGTCGTATCACCCAGACCGACATCAACGGTTTCTACTCATTTGACAGTCTGCAAAACGGTGACTACGAAGTTCGTTGCGAACGCGACGGTTTCACCCCGGATCTCGCCGACGTCGCCGTCGGTTCCTCCACCCGAGATGCCGCTGTGCCTCGGACGTTGGTTCTCTATCCGGCATCGGCGGTAGTTAGGGTCGTGCCAGACCCCCAAAACAGCGACGACGAACGGTACACGCGGGATCGGTCGGTCAATCTCGAAATGTTGGCATTCGGCGGTTTTGCCGACCCGCTGGAGATGCGTTATTCGGAGAGTCCAGATCTCACTGAGTCCGGATCCCCCGTTGACTGGACCGCACATGTGGCAGTCGTGCCCTACACGCTTTCGGCAGGCGAGGGTGAAAAAACGATCTACGTGCAGTTCCGCGTCGTCAATGCAACCTCTGTGACGGAGAGGTTACGCACAGACATCTACTCGGCCTCGATAGTTTTCGACGAATCGCCGCCAGAGCTCCTGTCGTTCGTATTGGCACCCAATGCCACAGTCCTGGGTGGCCAGCGCTATGTAACGCCCCATCCCGGTGACGTGCCCGTGGAAGTACGCGCCTTTGATCCGTACTCCACAGTCGCCGGTGTCCGATTGATACCGGAAGCGGCGTTGAGTAACCCAACACAGATCGGATACGACGCGCAAATTGCCACCGACGCGGCGATCACCTACTACCGCTCGGTTCCACTCGAGCTTGGCGACGGCAACAAAACCATTGGTCTGCAGCTCATCGACCGAGCGGGCAATGAAACGACAGTCTTCACCGAGCAGATCACAATTGATGAGACACCGCCCGCGTTTGAGAATCCGTCCATATTTGTGCGGGACGCGGTGGCTGGCGAAATCCATTCCGCCTTGGCCTCACTGCAGTTTCTCGTCGGCACGGACGCTGCCCGCATGCGGTATGGCGTGCAGCCGCTGACCAGCGCCATCACTGTGCCGTTCACGCCCGAAGTAACCTTGTCTCACGGTGTTGGGCACATGCAAACGGTGCAGTTTGAAGCGGTTGCGGAAGATGCGCTCGGCAATGGGACCACGTCCCCGACCATGCTTAGTCCGGTGTACACCGTCAACCTGCGCGGCAGTATCACGGGTACCGTGGCGTTGGAAGATGGCCAAGATGCGCTAGGGGTCAGCATCTCCGTTCGGGATCTTCTCGGCAATGTCGTCGATCGCGGGTCCTTCGGTGGGCCGGCTTCCTCGTTGACATCGAATGCCGATGCCAATGGAGTCTGCACCTACGGCCTCGACCACATTCCGCCGGGCTCCTACGAAGTCGTCTTGAACAAACCTCCGAACTACGTACAAATCACCCGCGGTCCCATCGACATTCGCGCGGGTCAGGCATCGTCGTTGGGGGCCGAGACAATGGTCCTGGCACGCGGCGGCCTGTTTGGTTTCTTCAAGTACGGGGACAAAGACCTGGTAACGGGCAATCACGGCGGCATCGCTGTTATCGCGGAGCGCAACGGCAACGTCATGATGGCGGCGATCACCGACGCCACCGGTCGCTACGGATTTGGTCGCCTGCCCGTGGGCAACTACAGCATCACCGGCAGCGCAGAAAACTATCTGGTGCAAACCATCTCCGCTGACGTCGTTGAGGGACAGGATTCACCGGTAAACGGCTCACCTACGCCCGTTGCGGTGGTGCTCGGCAGGATCTCAGGTGCGTTCAAGATTTGTGATCAGAACGACCCGACGAGTCCTACGAACCAGTGCCAGAGCATTCCCCACACACGCAAGAGCCAGGTGCTGCTGGGCATCACTTCGGGATCGGCCGAGTACGTTCGCTTTCGACAAGAACAACTGGGACTCCCTGGCCGTCAATCCTTCACTCTTCCCGACGCTGCGCCGGCAGATGACCTGTGCAGTGGTGGCTCCCCCAATCCGGATTGCTGGGCCACCTTTGATCAGCTCAACGACCCCGACGCTCGGTACCTGGCAGACGTTACGGGCGAAGGTCGCCTGACCATTGTCGCACAACTCGCAATCGGGTTGACGGGCGCTGATGTGCTCGAAGCTGGTACCGCGCAAATCGTCCATGACACACAACCCCCATTGACGCCCTCCATTGCGATCCTGCGCGGCGCGGACGCGCTTATCGACGGCTATACGCGGCAGACGACCGTGGCGGTCAACGTCCAAGCCGTGGCGACCACGGGGCCTTCCGCTGATGCGGCGCCCCTGTCCCATGCTTTCTTGAGCAGTGACGCAATTTTGGATCGCGATGGCACGGGAAACCCGATCAATGGTGATGTGCGCGTTTCCCTCGCCGGTGGGCTTGGGAGCTATACGGTTGTCGGCGGCGAAGGGGAACACACGATCTACGCGTGGTTTTGCGATGCTGCGGACAACTGCACGGAACTTTTGACCGAGCCTTCCACGCGTTCGGACAGCATCATCTACGACATCTCGCCTCCCATAGGAACGCTGGCTGCGAGTGGCAATGGCGTTACCCAGATCGCGGCGGGGCCGCCTGCTCTGTATGCCACGCGCAGCATTCGGTACACCGCGAACATCGGTGTCGGAACGGCTCCTTGGGGTATTCTGCCTGATGTTGCGGCCTTTAGGATGTCGCGCAGCAACACGTTTGTGGGCAGCGCATGGACTGACCTCGACCTCGATGCGGGCAGTGCCACGTTTGTTGCTCCCGAGAGTGTGGTGGATGCGGCTGGCATCGAGCTGCCGCCCATCGATAATGAGTCGACGAGTCCGTACAACCTCTGGGCGGAGTTCAAGGACGCCGCAGGCAATCACTCAGCCCCCGTGAACATCGGTTTTGTCGTCGATACCCGGCCTCCCGGTGGAACGGTGGCCATTGAGAACAATCGAGGGTACGCGAGCACGCTGCCGTTGACGATCCTGTTGTCTACCGACAGCGGCGACCCGGCGGTGCATATGCAGTACTCGTGGAACGGCGTTCTCCCTGCGCCAGACGCCAGTGGTACGTCTGCATGCGACGACACCATCGTGAGCTGCCCTTTTGCATCGACCCTGCAGTTGACCCCGCCAGATACACTCGACGGCACGAAAACCATATTGGTGCGGTTGTTTGATGCGGCGGGCAATTACAGCGAGCGATCCGCTGCTGTCGTTCTCGACCGAACGCCGCCAGAGCTCATCTCTGCCAGCGCAACTTGCGTAAGCTGCGTCGTGGACGACAGCGACACATTCTATACGGCAGCGAACAACGTATTCTCGCTGTTTGCCGCCGACAACAGTGGCGTCATCGACCACATGGACGTCAATGTGGCAGGAACCGTTTTCTCGAGCCAGGTGTATGCACCACAGCGAAGTTTCGACCTACCTGTGCTCTTGGGCCCTGGCCCCCATGCGGTGACGTTCACGTTTTTCGATCCGGCTGGCAACAGCCGGATCGCACCGACCTTGTCCCTCACCTATGACGAGGGGGCACCCACGGTGGATCTGTTTCGCATCAATGGCACTGACGACTGGACGGCGAGTACCAATGTGACTGTAAACATCCTCGCCTCCGATGCAAACGGTGTGCACGAGCTGCTCATCTCCAATGACTCCAACCTGTCGGACGCAGTGCCGATTCCCTTCGTCTCCTCAATGTTGTGGAATATGGCGGCCCCCGGAATCGACGAAAGGAAGACGGTGTATGTCCAAGTGGTGGACGCGGCCGGTCGACCGAGCGCGATTACAAACGACTTCATCGACTACGACCACACACCGCCGACAATGAATCTTTCTTTGCAGGGTGAAGCTGTGGACGCGACGACGAGCAGCCTCATCACCAACGACGGCGCGACGGTGACGGTGAATTTGGGGGCTGCCGACAATGGTGCTGGCCAGAGTGGGCTTGCCGACATGCGGATCTCAAATCTTGCGGACTTCTCAGGTGCACCGTGGGAGGGCAGCTATGCTGCAACCCAGACGAACTATGTTCTGCTCAATCCTACCATCGATGGGGTCAAGATAGTTTTTGCCGCGGTTCGGGACGCTGCGGGCAACGTACGCGAGGGGTTTGCCACGATCGTCCTCGACAGGCTCCCCCCCACTGGAATTGTCAGCCTCAACAGCGGGGTGCTCGGCACTCAGAACGAAACCAACGTTTCCGTGGCAATCTCGGCCAGCTCCGACACCGTCAAGATGGCGCTCGTCGAAGGTGCTTCTGCTGCCTGTGCCGCGGAAGCCTACGTGGCATTCAATCCCAACCAACCCTTTGGCTTCACACCTGTGGGTGACGGGGAGTACGCGTTGACGGTGTGTCTGCAAGACGCCGCCGGGAACTACGGCTCGGCCACAGACACCATTCTGGTCGATACCACTGTCCCCTATGGCAGCGTCCGCATCAACGGGGCGAGCAGTGGGGGCTTTACCAACACCGCCAACGTGACGGTCAGTCTCAGCCATGGGGACGCCACCAGTGGCGTGTCTGGCGTACGCTTGAGCAACGATCCGGTGGCGATTCTGGCACAGCCGTGGGAGACGACTCCCGCACTATCGCGCCCTTGGACCCTGGACAGCGATGGCAATGGCACGAAGAGTGTGTACATGCAGGTGTTGGACAACGTCGGGCTCGTTGGACCCACCGACTCGACGTTCATTGCCGCGACGATCACTCTCGATACGCAACCACCAAGTGGAACCATCACCATCGTCGGCGGCAACCACTCCAAGTCCGCGACGGTTTCCGTAACTTTGACTCGCAACGACGACACGAACACGCAAGAGATGGCGCTCGCGCAGGGTTCTCTTGATTGTTCGGGGGCACCCTATGTGAGCTACAATGACACCCCTCCATCCATGAATCTGAACGGCACGGGCACACAAACGGTCTCCCTGTGTCTACGGGATACAGCCGGAAATACTGCGGGATTTTCGACTCAGGTCGACGTCGACCCCGATGCTCCCACTGGGAACATGACCCTCAATGGCGACGCGACCTTTGCCACAAACGCGGCAGCACGGCTGAGCTTGAGTGCTTCTGCCGATGTCACTCAGATGCGGCTACCCGTGCCAGCCGAGTGCACTGCCACGAACTGCCCTGGCCCCACTTGCGTCGTGGTGTGCACGCCAGCTGACTGCAGCCTTGACACCAACTACGAAACCTACACGAGTGCTCCTGCCTTCAATCTCGGAACAGACCAGGGTGACGTGACTGTGCGGGTGTGTGTACGGGACGCGGCGAAAAACTTCGCCCTGGTGAGTGACAGCATCATTCTGGACACCACAGGTCCGGTCAGCCCGTCCATTTCCATCGAAAGTGACGGATTGATTACCAACAAGACAACCGTGGATGTCGAGATAGGCGCCAGCGACGTGCCGGCGGGAGTCGCAGAATACAAGCTCAGCGATGGTACCGGCTGCAGCGGCGGTGCCTGGACGCCTTTCACCGAAAACCCGTTGGTGACGACCTGGATATTGCAGCCTGGAGACAATGTGCAGCGCAGCATCTCGGTACGTTTTCGCGACGCTGCTGGCAATGAGAGCGCGGTGTGTCAGCCAGATAGCATCGATGTCGACACCGTGGGTCCCGAGGCCCCGGCGGTTTCGATTGCGCGCGGCGCTAACGCAACCTTGGTTGGCTTCACGAACGATCCGCAAGTCACCCTCAACCTCTTTGCCGTGGGGGCACAGCGGTACGAAGCGGCGCTGGATCCGACGACATTTGCTGGTTACGACAGTGCCGCAGCCATGGCCAGCACGGCGCAATTCTGTCTGTTGGGTGGGGCGACGGGCAGCTGTACCCAGGGATCGGTCGATCAAGACTACACGGTCTTTGTCATCTACTACGACGTCAGAGGCACACCGAGCGATGTGGCCCAAGCCACCATCCGACTCGATACGGTTGCGCCGGTTGGCGAGAGTTTGGACATCTCGGTGGCTGGTTCTGTCACCTACCACATGCCGACATACTACACGCGCTCCGAGATCATCGGCATTGAGCCCGGCATCGACAGCAATGAAGTCGGTCCACAAATGCAGTTCTCCATGAAGTCGGGAGGTACGAAGTGGGACGGCCAACCGTGGCTCGAGTACGCACCATCGCTGCAATACGTGCTGCTGGCAGCCGACTGTGTGGTTGGGGTTTGCACGATATCTGCACGCTACCGCGACCTCGCCGGCAATAGGTCCAGCGAGACGCAAACAATGATCACGCTCGATCTCGTTGCGCCCATTGCACCCAAGGTGGTTCTGACGAGCGACATCGTCACCCATACGAGCTACACCTTTGAAATTGTCGAAGGCATCGTCGCTGATGAGCATTTCTCACACTTTGAGATCAAGGGCGGGCAGTATGCGGATTTCACGGCGTTGGCACTCCCGGCCACGACGACGGCGTTTCCGATCACACTATCGGACAACCAGACCAATACCCTGCGTATCCGTGCCGTGGATCTGGCGGGCAACGTCAGCACCGATGACTTCTCGCTGGTGACCCACGACGACCAACCTCCCGTGCGTCCCGCCGGGGTCAAGCTCGAAGCCTTCGATGGGGAGTTGCGCGTACAGTGGAGCCCGAGCACTTCCTCAGACGTCGAGTATTACCTGCTGTACTACGGCACCCTCAGTGGGGTCTACATTGGTACCGGTGCAGCCGAGGGTGCGTCACCGATCAATGTGGGCTTGGCCGACACCATCAACCTGACGGGTCTCGCCAACGATACCGATGTGTACGTCGCGTTGTCCGCGGTGGATGCGGCGGGCAATGAGAGCGCCCTATCTGCTGAAGCATCAAACTCGCCATCGTTGTATGCGGCGAAGCTCCTCAGTCAGATCGGTGGCTCGATTACGCGCGTGTGGGCAAACCCAGACCCCACAGACACAACGACCGATTTCTTCTTCGTTCCAACCGACGGCGGTCTCCAAGTGCGTCAGGTCAACATCTGCTGTTTCTCGACCACGGACAGAGGCTTCATTCCCAATATTCCAGACCCGACACAGATTCTGTTCGATGGCGATCTGATCTTCGTGCACAGCTCTGATCCGGAGCTCGGTCCGGTCGAGTCGCGTTTTGACGCGGAGCCTCTGCTTCAAGACCTGCCCAACGAAAACGCTCCTGTTCGCGTCTTGACAACCTACCGTTTTGACGGGTCGAGCAACTACACGCAGTTGTCGCGGATCTCCCTGCCGGACAATTCGCTGTTCTTCGAGCTTGCCGACGACGGCGCGGGCAACAAGATGGGTATCAGCGGCACACTCGGCTTGAAATTCTCGGGAGACGAGGCACCAGATTTCACGCTGACCGCATCGGAGCTGAGCTATTGGGCGTACGATGCTGTCAACGGCGCGTTCACTCTTGAAACAACGGAAACGGTGCAGGCGATCTCGGGTTGGGCTCTGCATCCAGACGGGCGGCATCTCATTCTCAATGATTATCAGCCTGGATTCTACAAGCTGATAGCGTTCTTCAACGCGCACCATTCGATGCGGGTCATCGACCCATTTGGCGCGCCAGTGACGGACGTGGGTGCACACGCTCTCGATGTCGCCGACGACGGTTTGGCACTCGCATTTGGACCCATGTCGGTTGCCAACAACTATGTCGTGCAAGCGTTTCCGGCCGGTGGCATACCGATCGCGCCGATGATGGACGTATCGGCCTTCCCGCCGGTGTCGTACGGACATTATCGCAATGGTCCAACGGAACAACCGGACCCGGCCGTGGGCACGGCCCTTGACGGTGACAGCCTCAGCCTCGACTTCGATCCGACCGATCTCGGTTCGATACAGAGTTTTGCGGCACCACCGCTCCTCAATGGCCACACCATCACGATTCGGCCCGGAGCGGGTGATGAAGAAATCAGAACGATCGCATCCTATACGCTGCCGTTTGATGGTTCGGCGGGGACCTACACCTTTGACCTGGCCCTGGACACGCCTGTCGCAGCAGGAACGACCTTCACCGTTGCAATCGACGCAACTCCGGGACGCAATGGCCTGCTATTCGGTCTTACCGACTGCATCGTGGACTCGAGAAACTACGGTCCCGAACAGCTGCAAGTCTTTGCGGCCGATCCCCAGCCGGCACCTGGGCCCGAGCACCCCACCAGGATCTTTGGCGTGCGCGGCACCGGCGGCGCTGACTGGAAGGATGAGGGTTGTCAGGACAAGAAGACCGTTTGGGAATTCCGCGTCGAGCCCACCGGAGCAACATACGCAGACCGCATGACTGAGGTCACCAGTCGCACCTTTGCCGATCAACCGCTCAAGATCCAGGCGTATGACGACTACCTCGTCATCCTCTTCTCTGACGATTTGCTCGTTCTGCCACTGAATGACTCCTGCACCCCAGGGACGGATTGCTGGCAGGACGCGACGGGCATCACCTTGCCACTGCGAGCCAATCACCACCAATTGCTCGTCAACAACGGGTTTGTTTACACCGCCTCTCGTCAAAGCACTGGCGTCGATCGCATCGAGATCATCGACGCAACCGATCCGACCAAACCTACGACACTTTCCGGTTTCAGCATGGAGGCCTTTCCACCGGTCCTCGGCATGGTGGCGGACGGCAACCGCATCTACGTCCTGCAGGGTGAGTGTGACCGTGCGTGCAGCGAACAAAATGGCCGAAGGAATTGTGACTGCTTCGGACAGGCCAGCGTAAAAACCTTCTCCATCTCCAGAAATGACATGAGCGGGGCGTCGGCCATGAGTGCAGCTCCGCGAACACCGATCACCGTGAGCAACGTCGCCTTGCCTTTCAACGGAGTCGGGGACCTCATGGTGTGGGAGAATCAGTTGCTGGTCTATGCCAATCACGACACCGACGGCAACGCTACCCCGGATGAAGCACATCTTTTGCGTCTGGTTGGCGCACAGCCCTGGGGCGTTCCGGGCACTGTGGTTTCAGACAGCCTTTTGGGTCCGTCCATTCCGCTGGGCGGTGCCATGCTGAGCGAGCCGGACTGGAACACCGGAATTCAGGATCCCTATTTTGGCTTGGCAACCAGTGGTTCCTACGTATTTGTGCACAAACGCGGCGACCGCACCAATTGTGGCTCATCCCTCTCGCGCCAGATCATCGCGCTCAAGCTCGTGGCGGACGACGCCGTCCTGGTTGGGCCGGAGCAAGATGCGCCGTTCGCCAACACATTCGAAGTCGGCTCAACCCGCGACGATTGCGTCTGGACTTCCGTGCGTGACATGCAGATCGTGGGCAACTACCTCTATGTCTTCGAGAACGGGAAAAACGACGGTGGTGGACTGCGTATCTATGACATTTCCGCGGTTATCAATGGCTCCAATGACGATGTCGATGGGTTGGACGACACGCTGCCCGCACCAGGTGATCGATTCGCAGCCAACCCATTTCATGATTCCAATGGCGAAAGTTTCTCCCCCGCCCGCGAAAACATCGTGCCGGCGGGATTCTGGGCAGCGAGTGACGTTCAGGGGGGGACAATTGCGGGCTCCTATGCGTACGTCATTCTTTCCCAGACGAAAGACCGGGGGGAGGGTGGCTTGCGCATCGTGGATATCTCCGATCCAGAGGGTCCGACCGAAACGGCTTCGATACGCGTTGACGCCGAGGATGTGCACGTGGAAGGCGGCTTGTTGTACGTGAGCACGCGCAGGAGCGGGTTGCGAATCTATCAACTCATGCGCGGTGCGGCTTTGCGGCGCGGTGCCCGCTACAGTGATATCGGGGGTGACATGACGACGTTCGCTCGTGCAGGCAGCCAGATCTTTGGCAACTCTGCGTTGGCACGTGGGGACATTTCTGTCTGGCGTGTCGGCAATGCGGAAAATCATCAAACGCTGCCGTTGTACCGGTCGAATGGGCTGCAGAGCCCGGCCGACATCATGCGCGCTTTTGGTACCGATGAACTCTGGTCATTTAACTACTACGATTGGGGGCTATGCTCAGGCGGGACCAACTGCCTCAACCTCTACGACGCCAGCTACATGGGTAACGATGCCGCACTCACCACGGTCCGTCTGGGGGAGCGCATGTACACCGAACAAGCATTCAATCACGACATCATTCCGTACCAGGAAGATGTTCTGTGTAATGATGGACTCGGGGGCCCCCCCACCGAGCCGAGCCCATGTTGCAGCAACCAGCGCTGCCAGAATGATGGCACCGGGAGTATGTTCTGCCAGACGATCGAGTCACGGCTCATCGAGATCACACGCGGGCCATCGACGCTCTACTTTGCCCTGGCGACGATCGAAGGTAACGACGAGGGGATTCCCGGGCACAACTCTGGCGTTTACGTCATCGACAAAAAGCCGCCGCACACTCTTTTCATTCCACCACCGTTGCCGAATGTGCTGTTGTGCGGTGCCGATGGTGCGACGGAGTTGGCGGATGTGTCGGCGAGCCTGGCTGCTACCGGGTTGCTCGGAATCATCACAACCATGGACTGTAATGCTGCAACGCCTTCGGTGGCCACCCTCACGGCGAACTACGATGCGGTGCTCGTATGGGAGCATCTCGGTTATGCGGACGCCACCGGGCTCGGAGACAATTTGGCGGACTTCGCCGACGCCGGGGGAGGCGTCGTGGTGTCATCACTGGCAGAGAACACTCCGATTTTGGGACGTCTGGATACGGAATACTACATGGCGATTACCGGCGGCTCGGCCAATTTCGGCGACGGTCCCTTGTACCTGCTGGCCAGCAGTTCACATCCGATCCTCCGCGGCGTCACGACATTCTCTGGGGGGACCGAGAGCCTGCGCAATTCCTGGAACAGCCTCAACGGTGCCGAAATTGCACGGTGGGACCCGTCGGGAGAGTCACTGGTTGCGACCAAGGAGCTGCGCGGGACCCGTGTGGTCAGCCTCAATCTCTATCCGGTGTCCGATGCCGCTGGAGCCGGCTTGTGGGACTCCACGACAGACGGCGGCATCCTCATGGCCAACGCCCTTGTATGGGCAGCAAATCTTGCAGGACCGCCGCGTTACAACATCACCGGAAAGATTTTGGCGGGTCCGGCGGCACCCGCCGAGTGCAATGACGTTGCGGGCTATGGGCCGGATCCGAGCATTGCATCGATCAACGACATCGTGTGGCACAACGGTGTTCTATACACCGTTGGCACCGAGTTGGTTGCGATGCAAGCGAGCGACCCGGATCCCAGCAACCCAGAGTTCCTAAATTGGGCCGCCAGCGATCCCAACGTCAAGAGTGTCACCGTGCCCTCAACCTCGAGTGGTACATCCACCGTGTGCATTCGTGGGGTGGTCGCCGCGGGTACCTATCTCTACGCGGTCGGCGACGAGAATGATGCGTTCGAGGGCGACCGGGACCCATGCTTTCCGCGAGGCTACGACAACGCAGATGGGCGGTCCTTGTGGATCTTTGACATTTCGGTGCTGATGGCACCCGCCGAGGTCTCGCGGTTGGATTTCTCCGACCGGTTGAACTCGAAGAGTCTCGCCGTCGACGGCAACACCGTGTACTTGGGGGACGCGTCGCCGGAGCGCATTCTGATGGTCGACGTCTCCGATCGAGTCCACCCTTTCATGGCGGGGTCGTTCAATGTGCCGGGCACAAACAACAGCATCGAGATCTACGGACCAGACATTTTCATTCACGGTGGCAACACTGGCGTGAATGTGCTCGACGGCCGGTAAGGACAGGAGCTCGACATGAACCAGAGGAATGCGTCATGAGGAAATGGACTCTCGGCGGGCTCGGAATGTTGGTTTCGCTCGTGCTCGCGGCACCGGCTGTGTGGGCCCAGACGCCCGACGCTGCCGCAGCCGAGGTGGCAAAAGAGCTCGCCAGTGCGTTGCAGAGGGGCGTGGGCTCTCTCGAGTCGCATGCGATCGTGCTCACACCATTCGCTGCGCCCGACAATGATCCAGTTGCTGTCAGATGGGCGGCAAAGCTCGGCCAGCTCCTCGTTCGCGACCACGGAGCGCAACTGATCGACCGTGAGGCTCTAAAGGCCGTACTCGCCGAGGCAAGCCTGCTGCAGAGCGCCGGAGGTGAAATAGCCGAGGCGACACTCAAGGAGATCGCCCTCGGCTTTGGTGCCAAAGGTATGGTCACCGGCTCCCTCCGGCACACCGGTGATTCATATGTCGTCGAAGCGCGAGCCATTCGGTTGCAAGACGGTGTGCTCCTGACTGCCTCTACCGCGCAGTTTGTTGTCGACGGTGCCGAGGAGCCGCTCGAGTCGCGCTCGCTCACGGTGCAGTTGCGGCGGATGGCGGATCGGTTGTCACAGGGTCTCGAACAGCTGGATGGCGAGCTGCGCTACCAACGGGTGGCCATCTTGCCGTTCCAAGAGGTCGGCCCATCGACCCAGGACAAACAACTCGGCACCCTGGTCAGCTCGGTGATCACCACTGTTCTGGTCAAAGACCACAACCTGTTGGTCGTCGAGCGCTCGCAGTTGGCCAAAGTCATCGATGAGCTGGCACTTGGTCAGACGGGTCTCGTCGATGAGAGCAAGACCCTCGAGGTGGGGCGACTCGCCGGGGCGCAGGGGCTGGTCATTGGCTCGGTCTCGGAGGCAGGTGATCGGTATCTCGTGAGCGCCCGCGTGGTCTCGGTGGGGACGGGTCAGGTTGTGCTGGCCGAGGAAACCCAGCTGCCGGCCGCGGACATGGTCGCCCTCTCGTCAGAGGCGGTGGTGCTGCGCACCAGAGCTGGGGCCGTGTATCGCTCGCTCTTGTTGCCGGGGTGGGGACAGATTTACAACAGACAGCCAATCAAATCGGCAACCTTTGTTGGCACCGAAGTGGCCGCCTTTGCTGTGGCCGCAGTGTTTCACCTGCGAGGCACCGGATTTCACGACGACTACAGATCGAAGAAGGCGGGCACACCGCAATTGGTCCTTGACGATCTCGTTGCCAAGGAAGAGAGCAGCTACTCCATGCGCAACTGGATGATCATCGCTGGTCTTGCCGTGCATGCACTCAACGTCCTCGATGCCTTCATCAGCGGCCGGACATTTGATACCGCGGACTTCACAGTGAATGGCTCCTCGGCAACGATTCGCTTCTGAACGAGAATTCCATATTGAGCAGACGCAACCCCCAACCTAATAACTCCCGAGGCCCTTGAGCCGCAAATCAACCACCAGCTTGACCGGTCCGTCGAGACCAACGCCAGGGAGCTCCATGGTTCCGAGCACATCGGTCAAGCATTCGCTGGTGCGCCGACTTACCCCAAACGAATTGTGTGGCGTGACGGTTGTGACACCTCCATGGGCCACGGTGACCGTTGCCCACAC
>MGST01000043.1 GCA_001798605.1 Deltaproteobacteria bacterium RIFOXYA12_FULL_58_15
CAACCGCCGGGCAGTTGTCATCTTCGTCGCAAAGGCCATCAGCGTCAGGGTCTGGGCAACCACCGACCCACTCAATCCGTATCTGCAGGTAGGTTCCCGGTGCAGAGGAAACGCGGACACGCAGGGTGTGGTGGCCGCCCGAAAGAGGCAAAACCTCCTCGATCACGGTCGCCGACGAGGAGAATCGATCGGGTGCGATGGCCAACTCATCACTCAGATAGATCCACGCTGCGGAGACTCCAACGTTGTCTACGACTATTCGAGCGAGACCATCTTGGGGCATTTCAAACCCAAATGTGACGTCCGCAGGTCCCCCTTCCCGTCGGTCGACCCGCTGGGGGCCAAAGAGGACCAAATGTTCGATACTGCCGGTGGCAGTGGACTCGTGCTGGACGGCGAGATGCATTTCGATTGGTTCGTTGCGATTGCAGCCGCTCCAGAGGCCGACACAGACGAGGCACATGACCGACAACACCTGCCTGTCTATACGGCCGTTGCGGAACCAAACCCTGAGAACGGGCCACATCATGATCTGGATTGTAGTGTGGGACATGTGCGTCATCGGTTGCTCTACCTCATGCGTATCGACCCAACGGGGTGGATCTCAGCAGCTAGCGGAACCGTCAAGGCACCGGGGTCCTTTCAAGGAACCAGTGATCTGGTCAACTGTGAAGGAACGGAGCCGCAATGTAAAGGCGCTCCTTGCACATACGTCGGAGTCACGAGAACCAAATTTTCAGACTTCCAGACATCCTTGGGCAAATACTGCCTGTGGATCTGAATTGCGGATTTGCCTTTCAGAAATCCAACCGCGTTCGCAACGCTGAACTTGAGCGGGATGCTGAGGCACAAATGCACGTGATCCGACAACGCGTGTTTCTTAACCAACTCCATGTTTGCGCGGCCCCAATGCCACATCAATCGACTCGACTTCCTCTTCTTCTTCCTCGATAGCCTTGGGCCAACCACTGCGGCGCAAACGAGAAAGATCAGCCATGACCGCCGCAATACCCCAGGCAATGACCCGCGCCACCGTGAGATCGAGCTCAACCAAAGCCCTAATCGAGCCTTCCTTGATTCGGTCTTCCACCTTCCCAATCACCTCTTCGGTGTCGACCGTCGTCAACTTGGCGCGGAAGTACCGTTCCGTCGCTCGCTCCTCCGTCAGCAAGAACAGTTCGTTGCCGTCACCATCTCGAACCAACGCCTTGAATTGATCTTGCCCAGGCGCATCGAACTGGTCGCCAGTGCCCGGACGCAATAACTCGACGGTTGCATGGGTGGACCCGTCGGGTCCCCGAATTCGCGCGGTCTGCTGTCGCCGCCGCGGTGTCAGCGTATCTACGTAGGCGAGGATCTCTTGATTCTCTGCTGAGCGAAAAACGAAAAAACGAAATTCATTGTGCAGGGTGGTAACGCCCGTGGCGACCAGTTCATCGAACCAATAGACCGCGAGCTCCACGGGACTGAGGTCCCAATCACACTTGAGCACAAAACTGTGCATTCGCTCCATCGACTCGAGCACATCTCGGACGTGGCCTACCCCGAGTACCGTCTTCGGTGCCTTCGAATACCATCGGCGCAACTCGTAGGCGAGCTCACGGTCAAGTCCACCGTCCCGCCGCACTCGGCCCCAGGGAATGGCTGACTCCCGCATGCCAGAGCGCAACCTATCCGCCTCACACCCGAGTTGCCTCTCAAGAACGTGCAACACCCTGGCCCGGACGTTGTCATGAGGGCTCTTGCGAATGCCCGCAATGCCGTTGTCATCAGCCTGCAGCATGACACCGACGAAATCATAACCAATATCGTCACGAACGAGTCGTTCGGGGATCAACTGAGGAGCACCAAATGCACTCGATCCACGCATGGGCAGCTTGTCGTCACTGCCACCAAAGGTATCCGACCCGGTGGGGTTGCCCTGCGGATCATTGCCAAAGAGCAAGGCTCCCTTGAGTGGAACAGCACTCTCCGCCTGGCCAAAACTGTCCGCGCCCGTGGGATTGCCCTGAGGGTCATTGCCAAAGAGCAAGGCACCCTTGAGCGGATGCTTGCTGTCGGACTGACCAAAAGCCTCGGAACCTGTGGGATTCCCCTGAGGATCGTTGCCGAACAACAACGCGCCTCGCAATGGCGTGTCAGCACCGCCCGCACCAAAGGCCGCCGACCCAGTCGGTTTTCCGTCAGCATCCTCACCGAACGCTGCAGAACCTGTGGATTGAGAGGTGCCCCTTTCACTTTTGCGACGTGCCATTGTTTTATCCTACGGAGTCCCCACAGTCCCCACCAGCTGTTTGATTGAGGTGAAACCGTAGCGGCGCATGTATTCCAGCAATCCATCCCGCACGACCCCTGCGGCGTTGGGCTGCGAAAATGTTGCCGTTCCCACCTGGACGGCGTGAGCACCCGCTAAGATTAGTTCCAACGCGTCTTCACCGGTCGCAACGCCACCAATACCAATGAGAGGCAGACTCACCGCGTGTGCCGCGTCAAAGGTCATCTTGACAGCGATGGGGCGAAGCGCTGGTCCACTGAGGCCACCACCGCCGGCAGACAATCGCGTCACGCGCTTGTGCACATCAATGGCCATGGCCGGCATGGTGTTCCCTGTTGAGAGAGCGTCAGCCCCGGCATCGGCACTGGCACGAGCAACATCTGCGACCGAAGACGCAGGGGAGAGCTTCACCGCCACCCATTTCTTTGTCTTCTCTCGCACCGCCCTTGTGGCCATGGCACACCCTGCTGGGGTCGTACCAAAGGCGATGCCGCCCTCTTTTACGTTTGGACAGGAGAGATTGACCTCATATCCGTCCACGCCATCGACACCGTCGAGTCTCTCGACAAGTCGAGCGTACTCCCCCGCAGAAGTCGCGTAGAGATTGACGAATACCCTGCCACCGTGCATCTGCCGATAGCGCCTCAAAAAGGGCATCTTCTCGGATATGAAAGCCTCGACGCCAACGTTCTCCAAGCCGATGGCGTTAAGCATTCCTGACGGCGTTTCCCAAATTCGCGGTGGTGGATGGCCCCGACGCGGCTCCAAAGATATTCCCTTGGTGAAAATCGCCCCAACAGCGGACCAGTCGATCAACCGGTCGAGTTCCTCACCATAGCCGCATGTGCCGGAGGCCAAGCCGATGGGTGTCGGCCACTCGAGGCTGCCAAGCGTCACTCGGAGATTCACTTTCATTGCATCACTCACCAAATATCTCCGAAGCCAAATAAACAGGCCCACCCTCGCAGACGCACCGCCAATTGCCGGTCGCATCCTTGTGTGCACAACCGCGGCATACTCCAAAACCGCACCCCATACGCTCTTCGAGGCTTACCCAACAGTCGACGTCGCTCTTCCGAGCCACCTTAGCAACTGCCGCCATCATCGGCGTTGGACCGCAGGTGAAGATTGCGGCGGGCTTCGATTTTTCAAGCTCGCGCCGCAACAGATCGGCCACGGTCCCACGAAAACCGGCGCTGCCATCATCCGTGGCCACAGCTACATCCCCGCCCAATTCCCGCAGCGCATTGCCAAAACCCAAATCCGCAGAAGTGCGCACGCCGAAAAGAACACGGGTGTTGGCGGAATTCGCCAGGTGACCAAATGGTGCAGCGCCCACACCTCCCGCAACCAACCAACAATGACCCTTCACCCTCGGGAATGCGTTTCCCAAGGGTCCCAGCAGCACCACGGGTGTCCCAGGTTTGCTCTGCAAAAGCGATTGGGTGCCCTTGCCCACCGCCCTCACGAGCAAGGCAATATGGTTCGCACTCTGGGCGAGAAAATAGGAGAAAGGACGAAGTAACACACAGTCATGACGCCCTGGGGCCTCAACCATCACGAACTGCCCCGGGGAGACGTTGGCGCCGATGCCCTCTCCTTCAAAATCAACCCGCGCCAGATTCACACCGAGCGACTTCACTTCGGTCAGCCGAGCGCTTATCCGTTTCCTGAAATCGTTCACGTCGTTCGCCACTCCATCAACACCGCGTCAATGCCTTCGGTTTGGTAATATCCTCGCCGTCTCCCGACCTCGACAAAGCCAATGCCCCGATACAACTGCAGCGCGGCATCGTTATCCGCCCGCACTTCGAGAGTTATGCAGGTGGCGTGCAGCCTCTTCGCCCGCAGACAAAGGTGCTGCATCAGCTTTCTCCCTATCCCCTTGCGAAGGTGATGAGGGTCGGTGGCGACATACAAGAGCTGCAACTCATCTGCAACGTGCCAATAGACGAGCAGTCCGCGAATCTCTTCTTGCTCCGCGTCGTGTACCAAGACCTCAACGATCGACCACTCAATCTTGAACTCAGCAGCAATCGCGTCGGCATTCCAGCTTGCGTGAAGGCTGGTAGCAAGCATCCTCCCCAATGCGGGCAAGTCCGCCGGTACCGCACGTCTCATTGATTCACTTGCGACAGGCACGAGCTCACCCTCCAGAAAGATCGCCCGGACGCCCGAGACGGCGCAATTCGAGCTCACCATTCTCGCTAAGGACGCGCAGCTCCACACCCATTTTCAGTTCTGCGACCCATCGCATCAGGGCCTCAGCATATTGTTCCTTGTACTCTTCCGTTAGCTGCTCAGCCTCTCTTCCCGTCCGCCAGTTGCTCATCCGTTGTTCGATGTGCCGCGACGCCCGAATGTCACGCCGCAAGACATCGCGCAGCGCCGACGTCGAAATGTCGAACCGGCGCAGAAAGGCTTGATAGGCCGCCAGACTCCTGAACTTCTGGGAGAAGCGTTCGACCATTCGATCGACTTCGTCCTCAGAAACATCGATGCCGCCCAGTCGACGTGCTTGGGCAGCAATGACCAGTTGGTCGACAAGCGCCTTCTCCAGATAGTCGTTTAGAAACTCATCGGGGAGATCAGCAGCAGCGGCCTCCTCACCTGAGCGCAACACCAGAGCGATGCGCGCCTCGCGCAGCAGCTCGCTGTGGGTGATCACCTCTTTGTCCACAACGGCGATGACGCGGTCGACCAGGGTTCCGGGAGGAGCCGCGAAGATCATTGTGGTGACGACTGAGCAAATCATATTGCTGCGAGCTCACGCATTGCACGAACCAGCTCGTCACGCCCTTCCCCCGTTCGAGCTGAGCAGAGTATGGCCGTTCGCACCGGCACGCCGAGATCCTTCTCTATTCTCCTCGACTGTTGAATTCGTTGGTTCTTGGGAATGAGATCACTCTTGGTGATTACCAACAGCAGGCGTCGGCTGCTGCCCACAACCATCTCGGCAATGGCGCGGTCAGCCTCACTCACCCGCTCACGCCGCGCGTCCAACAGCTGCACGACGCCCAGGAGTCCCACTCGTTCCTTCAAGTAACCAGTCACCATGATGTCGAGACACGCCCGTTGCTTCTTTGACAACTTGGCGTAGCCATAACCCGGAAGGTCAACGAGAGCGAGCTCATCGTCCAACGAAAATACATTCAAGAGCTGCGTGCGGCCGGGCGTTCGGGACGTTCGCACCAGTTTGGGTTGCCGCAGGATTTCACCGAGGAGGGAACTCTTGCCCACGTTCGATCTGCCCGCAAAAGCTATCTCTGGCATGCCAAAATCGGGCATGCCGTTCGCAGAAGAGGCGGAGGTGAGAAACCGGCCGCGCATCCCTCAGGGTGTCTCGGGACTCTTCGTCGGTCCCTTCGTGGCGCGCGCCTCTTTGCCATGGCTGATTCGCGGCCACATCTTCTCGAAATCAAAGGGCTCGATACTCGGTGTCCCTTCGGTGTGGCATTGCATGCAATGAGCCGCCTTGGGATCGGTCAATCCCACCGCCCGCGCAAGCTCACGATCGCGCATGACGTACCGCCGATGATAGTACCTCCCAGGCCCGTGGCATCTCTCACATTGGACACCTGCGAAGCGTTTGTCGGTCTCCTCAGGCAGAGTGCTGTGGCAAGTGTTGCATTTGGCATCACCACGTTGCTCTTGCGAAAGCGATTTGTGAGCCTCGGCATGGGGCCCCTGAGCCCACTGCTTGTATTCCCACTCATGGCAGGTCTTGCAACGCTCGGCACCGATGTAGCTCTGAGCCCTGGCAGCCACTGCCACGAGCCCAACCACACAGGAAGTCACAAGAAGTGTCTTGGTTAACCGCATATTGCCATTAAGGCCGGATGGGAGTTGAGGTCAAGCAACCACCCTGGTTATTCGCCCACGGCTATCCCGGGAAGATTCGCAAGAAGCGGCCCTTCCCGCTCCTCCAGAGTCATTTCATACTCTTCGTCCTCTTCGAGAAGCTCGGGATCAACGACCGCATTGAGTTTGCTGTATCCATGCATGCCCGTCCCAGCAGGAATCAACCGCCCCATGATGACGTTCTCTTTCAGACCGCGAAGTCTGTCGGTACGTCCGGCCAGGGAGGCCTCCGTTAGAACCTTGGTCGTCTCTTGGAACGAGGAAGCCGAGATGAACGACTCAGTCGCAAGGGAGGCCTTGGTAATACCGAGCAGCATTGGCTCGCCAACCGCCGGTCGACCACCCTCGCCCATGATTCGTTCGTTTTCCTCCTCGAACAGCCGCTTTTCAACCTGTTCGTCAATCAAGAACTTGGTGTCCCCGACGTCCTTGACGCGAACTCGGCGCAACATTTGACGAACGATACACTCGATGTGCTTGTCGTTGATGCGCACGCCCTGCAACCGGTAAACCTCCTGGATTTCGTCGACCAGGTAGCGGCCGAGCTGCTTCTCGCCCATAACGCGCAAGATATCATGTGGGTTCGCGGCACCGTCCATCAACGGATCACCAGCGCGCACACGGTCCGATTCGTGAACCGTCAAGTGCCGGCCCTTGGGCACGAGATACTCAGCAGGTTCACCGACGTCTGGAACGATGACGACCTTGCGTTTGCCTTTCGCATCCTTGCCAAACTGCACCATGCCATCGATCTCGGAGATGAGTGCATGCTCCTTGGGCTTGCGCGCTTCAAAGAGCTCCGCAACCCGCGGAAGACCGCCCGTGATGTCCTTGTCTTTCGTCGTCTCGCGAGGAATACGGGCAATGACGTCGCCCGCTTCGACCGAAGCCCCCTCAGTCGTGGCAATATTGGCACTGATGGGCAAAAAGTACCGCGCATCGTGCTCGGTGCCCGGAATCTTCAGAGTCTGGTCATCGGCGGTCTTAATCGAAATCCGCGGACGGCTTTCCTTGTCCTTCGACTCAATGATCCTCTTGCGCGACAGACCCGTTACCTCGTCGAGTTGTTCTTGCATCGTGACGCCTTCAATGACGTCGCCGAACCCGACAATACCAGAGACCTCAGTAAGGATTGGCACTGCAAAGGGATCCCACTCACAAATCACCGCACCGGACTTGACCTGGGTGTGGTCCTGACAAGTGATCCGAGCACCATAGTTGACAGCATACCGCTCTCGCTCGCGACCGCCTTCATCGACTATGGCGATCTCGCCGTTCCGATTCATGACGACGATGGTTCCATCATTCTTGGTGACCGTATTGAGATTGATGTACTTCACCGTACCGTCGCCACGGGCTTCAAGAGTGGACTGCACTGCGCGACCGGAAGCGATACCACCAATGTGGAAGGTCCGCATGGTCAGCTGTGTGCCCGGCTCACCGATCGATTGTGCAGCAATGACACCCACCGCTTCGCCAAGGTTCACCTTGTGCCCTCGTGCAAGGTCGCGACCGTAGCACTCGATGCAAACACCGCGCTTCGCCTGACAGGTAAGCGGTGATCGGACCCTGACCCGACGAATCGGAGAATCATTGATGACCCGCACCTTGCTCTCGTCGATCTCCTCGCCCGCTGCAACAATAACCTCGTCCGTGTGGGGATGAATGATGTCCTCGAGAGCAACGCGACCCAAGATGCGATCGCCGAGAGGCTCAATCACTTCGCCGGCCTCAACCAACGCCTCGATCTCAATACCGTCGAGAGTACTGCAGTCAAAGATTGAGACCACCGCATCTTGCGCGACATCCACCAACCGCCGCGTGAGATAACCGGAGTTGGCTGTCTTCAGAGCCGTATCCGCCAAGCCCTTGCGCGCACCGTGAGTGGAAATGAAGTACTGCAAAACAGACAAGCCTTCGCGGAAGTTGGCGGTGATTGGTGTTTCAATAATTTCGCCCGAAGGCTTGGCCATCAAGCCGCGCATACCGGCCAGCTGTTTAATCTGCTGGCGTGAGCCACGAGCACCCGAGTCAGCCATGATGAAAATCGGGTTGAAAGATGGCATACGCCGCTCTTGCCCGTCTTCGCTGGTCACCATCTCGGTGCTGATCTCATTCATGAGCTCACCTTCGAGCTCTTCAGCAACCCGCGACCAAATGTCGATAACCTTATTGTATCGCTCACCGTCGGTAATGAGACCTTCCGTATACTGGTTATCGATCTCTTGAACCTGTCGCTGCGCCCCATCGATGAACTGTGGTTTCTTTTTGGGGATATGCATGTCCTGTATGGAAATGGAGATCCCAGCGAACGTCGCATTGTTATAACCCAGAGTTCGCAGATGGTCGGCCAACAAGACGGTGGCCTTCTGGCCACAGCGCCGATAACAGGCATCAATGAGCGCGCCGAGAGCTTTCTTGTCCATAACCTTATTGACCAGGCTAAAGGGAAGCTCTTTGGGCACAATCTCATAAAGGAGCAGCCGGCCAACGGTCGTCCGCACCTTCTCCAAGCCCAATTTACAATCAATGGCAGCCTGAAGTGCCACCGCCCCGTGGTCGTAGGCAGCGCGAACCTCGTCAGGCCCCGAGAACCGCATGCCTTCGCCCTTCGCAAAGGCACGCTCACGGGTCATGTAATAACAACCGAGGACGATATCCTGACTGGGCACAATAATTGGCCTGCCGTTGGCGGGGCTGAGAATGTTGTTGGTCGACATCATCAGCACGCGCGCCTCAAGCTGCGCCTCCACGGAGAGCGGCACGTGGACGGCCATCTGATCGCCGTCGAAGTCAGCGTTAAACGCGGTGCACACCAAGGGGTGCAGTTGTATTGCCTTGCCTTCAATGAGAACCGGCTCAAATGCCTGGATACCCAAACGGTGCAAAGTTGGAGCCCGGTTGAGAAGCACGGGATGCTCGCGAATGACCTCATCGAGGATATCCCAAACCTCCGGCTTCTCCTTCTCCACCATCTTCTTGGCACTCTTGATGGTGGTCACATACCCACGCTCTTCAAGCTTGTTGTAGATGAACGGTTTGAACAGCTCGATGGCCATGACTTTGGGCAGACCGCACTGGTGCAGCTTGAGCTCCGGCCCCACAACGATGACAGAACGACCGGAATAGTCGACACGCTTGCCGAGCAGGTTCTGACGGAACCGCCCCTGCTTGCCCTTGATCATGTCTGACAAGGACTTCAGCGGTCGTTTGTTCGGGCCGGTAATCGTCTTGCCACGACGGCCATTGTCGAACAATGCGTCAACCGCCTCCTGCAACATCCGCTTTTCGTTGCGGATAATGATCTCAGGCGCGTTCAACTCTTGAAGTCTCTTGAGGCGGTTGTTGCGGTTGATCACGCGACGATAGAGGTCATTGAGATCCGAGGTGGCAAAGCGGCCACCATCCAGCGGCACCAAGGGCCGCAGATCTGGCGGCAATACCGGAATGACCTCCAACATCAACCACTCTGGACGATTCTGTGAGCCCCGAATCTGCTCTGCAACCTTGAGACGCTTGGCGTATTTCTTCCGCTTCGCTTCCGAGTTGGTCTCGAGCATCTCCTTGCGCAGTGATATGCACATCGCTTCAATGTCGACTGTTCGCAGCAACTCGCGAATGGCCTCGCCACCCATGCCTGCCTGAAACGCATCAGGGCCATAGAGGTCGACGGCCTCTTGATGGTCGTCCTCGGTCATAAACAGACCGCGTTCGAGACCTGTCTCACCGGGGTCGGTGACAACGTATGACTCGCAATAGAGCACCTTCTCGAGCTCTTTGAGGGTCATATCGAGCACGCAACCGATCCGAGAGGGCAAAGAGCGCAAAAACCAAATATGCGCCACCGGCGTCGCCAAATTGATGTGTCCGAGTCGCTCGCGGCGAACCTTCGACTGGATGACCTCGACACCGCACTTTTCGCATACGATGCCACGGTGCTTCATCCGCTTGTACTTGCCGCAATTGCACTCATAGTCTTTTACCGGGCCAAAGATCTTGGCGCAAAACAACCCGTCCCGCTCTGGCTTGAAGGTCCGATAATTGATCGTTTCCGGCTTCTTAACCTCGCCGTGCGACCACTCGCGGATCTTGTCGGGACTTGCGATCGCCAAATGAATCGCATTGAAATTTTCTGGATCCTTGGGTTTCTCGAAGAATGAGAAAATATCCTTCACGAGAAGCTCCTTTGTTCGGCAAACGCGACCTCGCGCCGCTCAAACCTTGCGCACACAGTTATTTCGACCAACTCCAACAGTGGCTCATGCTCACTAATTGGGAGTTGGCGCCGGACCCTTGTCCTCTTCAATCAGCTCAATATCGAGGCAGAGCGCCTGCAGCTCTTTCATCAAAACCTTGAACGATTCAGGAATGCCACATTCCAGAACGTTCTCACCCTTAACAATTGCCTCGTACATCCGCGTCCGTCCAACCACGTCGTCAGATTTGACAGTCAAAAACTCTTGAAGCGCATAGGCAGCCCCATAAGCTTCCATTGCCCAGACTTCCATCTCACCGAGTCTCTGACCGCCGAACTGCGCCTTGCCACCCAACGGCTGTTGGGTAACCAGCGAGTATGGACCTATGGAGCGAGCGTGGATCTTGTCGTCCACCAAGTGGTGAAGCTTGAGCATGTACATAATGCCCACCGTCACATCCTGATCGAACGGCTCGCCCGTCTTGCCATCAAAGAGGACTGTCTGTCCTCGCGACGGCAAGTTCGCCTGTTCAAGGACCTCTTGAATCTCAGCTTCGTGCGCACCCTCAAAAACGGGCGTCGCAATGTGAATGCCGTCTTTGAGCTTGCCCACAAACTTGCTCAGGTCCTTGTCGGTCATCTTATCGATGAGCTCTTTTTGCTCATCGGCACCGTACACACGCTTGAGTTCCTTGCGGAGGCGATCGGCGTTGAAGTTCGCGTCGATGTGTTCCTGCAAGGCCATGCCTATATGACGGGCCCCCCATCCAAGATGTGTCTCGAGAATCTGCCCCACGTTCATGCGGCTGGGAACACCGAGTGGATTGAGAACAATGTCCACCGGGGTGCCGTCCGCATTGTACGGCATATCTTCGATCGGAAGAATCCGCGAAATGACGCCCTTGTTACCATGGCGTCCGGCCATCTTGTCGCCGGTCTGCAGCTTACGCTTGATGGCGAGATAGACCTTGACCATCTTGATGACGCCTGGTGCTAGCTCGTCACCCTTCTTGAGGCGAGCTATCTTGTCACCAAATTTCATTTTGACCAAAGCCACCCGCTCATCGACCGATTGAAGAATCTGGTCAATGCGCTCTTCGGCCTTGGCGTCGCCGATGCGCACTTCCTTGAGGTATCGATTGCGAATGCTGTCGAACACCTCCTGATTTACCACATCGCCTTTCTTCAGCAACACCTCGCCACGGTCATCCACAACACGGTTGTTGACGATGTTGTTCTTCAGGAGCGCGAAGATCTTTCGTCGGGCGCTTTCTTGGACGATCTTGATCTCATCATTCTGATCCTTGAGCAAGCGAGCTTCCTGCTCTTCCTCGATCGCCTGTGCCCGCTCATCTTTGTCAATGCCCTTGCGAGCGAAGACCTGAGCACCGATCACGGTGCCTTGCACACCTGGCGAAACCCGAAGGCTCGTGTCGCGAACGTCGCCGGCCTTCTCCCCAAAGATTGCCCGAAGCAACTTCTCTTCAGGCGAGAGCTGCGTCTCACCCTTGGGAGTGATCTTGCCGACCAAAATATCGCCCGATTTCACCTCGGCACCCATACGCACAATGCCGGCTTCGTCGAGGTCCTTGAGAGCCTCCTCGCCCACATTGGGAATGTCACGAGTGATCTCTTCTTTGCCGAGCTTGGTGTCGCGGGCGATGCACTCGAACTCTTCGATGTGAATCGATGTATAGAGGTCTTCCTTGACAACGCGTTCAGAGATGAGAATCGAGTCCTCAAAGTTGTACCCACCCCAAGGCATGAATGCGACCAGCAGATTGCGTCCAAGGGCGAGTTCACCATGGTCGGTTGCTGGGCCGTCCGCAATGCAGTCGCCCGCCTTGACACGATCGCCGCGGCGAACGATTGGCTTCTGATTCATGCAGGTGTTCTGATTCGACCGCTGGAATTTGACGAGGTTATAGATATCAACCTCTTCCGCAACATCGGTCGAGGACGCGGGGGTGTCCGCGCGAACGACGATGCGCGTAGCGTCCACCGACTCAACGACGCCGTCACGACGGGCCACAACCGTGACACCTGAGTCATGGGCGACGTTCTTCTCCATGCCCGTACCAACCAATGGAGCTTCGGTGCGCAACAGAGGCACCGCTTGGCGCTGCATGTTCGAACCCATCAAGGCGCGGTTGGCGTCGTCGTTCTCCAAGAATGGGATAAGAGAGGTCGCCACTGAAACCAACTGCTTGGGCGAGACGTCCATGAGCGTGATCTCGTCCGGGCGCACCATGATCGTGTCACCGGCTCGCCTGCAGGCGACCAGTTGATTAGCAAACCTTCCGTTCTTGTCGAGCTCCGCATTCGCCTGAGCAATGACGTGTGGTTCTTCCTGCAACGCAGAGAAGAATTCAACCTCAGGGGTCACCTTGCCATCGGCCACCTTGCGGTATGGCGTTTCAACGAAACCATACTCGTTGACTCGGGCGTAGGTTGAAAGAGATGCGATGAGGCCGATGTTCGGACCTTCAGGCGTCTCGATTGGGCAGATGCGGCCATAGTGAGTCGGGTGCACGTCGCGAACTTCGAAACCGGCACGCTCTCGGGTCAAACCACCCGGTCCGAGTGCAGACAAACGCCGTTTGTGTGTCACCTCAGAAAGTGGATTTGTCTGATCCATGAACTGAGACAGCTGCGACGACCCAAAGAACTCCTTGATCACCGCCGACACCGGTTTGGCATTGATCAAGTCATGAGGCATGAGCGTTTCAATCTCTTGCAGGCTCATACGCTCCCGGATGGCACGTTCCATACGCACCAACCCCACACGAAACTGATTCTCCAGTAACTCGCCAACAGAGCGAACGCGCCTATTACCGAGATGGTCAATGTCGTCGACGGTGCCTTTGCCGTTCTTCAAATCCAACAGGTAGCGTACCACTTCGAGAATGTCGCGCTTGGTCAGCACGCAATTGTCGATGGGCTCGTCGATGCCGAACTTGTGGTTCAGCTTGAGACGTCCAACCCGCGACAAATCGTAGCGCTCTGGCACAAAGAACAGTTTTTCAAACAGATCACGAGCGGTCTCGAGGGTTGGCGGGTCACCAGGGCGCAAGCGCCGATAGATCTCGAGGATGGCATCGTCTTCATTGTCCACCTTATCGACCAACAGCGTGTCGCGAAGGTAGGAACCCACATTCAGGCCGTCGATAAACAGCACTTGGAACTCGTTGACGCCGGCCTCCCGCATCATCTCGATCTTTTCGGCGGTGACCGTTTCATTGGTCTGCAACAGCACCTCACCCGTGGCGCGGTCAATGACATCTTCGGCGCTCACCGTTGCAAGTCTGCCCTCAGAGCCAATGACATCCTCTTCGTCCACGGAGATCCGCTTGATCTTGAGCTCTTGAATCTTTTTGATCGCGGACCGGGTGAACTTACGATTCTTGCGCACGATGATGTCGCGGGTATCAGGGTGCTTGATGTCACGAGTCGCGCGCTGACCAAGAAGCAGACTGATATTGACCGACTTCTCGTACTTGCCCTTGCTGACAATGTAGATAGTCTCTTTGTCGTAGTAGTAGTCGAGCAGGTCCTTGGCCGAATACCCCAAAGCCTTGAGCAGCACCGTCGCGGGCAGTTTGCGCCGCCGGTCGATGCGAACATGCAGGATATCTTTGGGGTCAAACTCGAAATCGAGCCAGGACCCACGGTTCGGAATAATGCGAGCCGAGTGCAACAGCTTGCCACTGCCGGCGGCCTTCGTCTTGTCTTGATTGACAAAGAAGAAGGCACCAGGACTGCGGTGCAACTGTGACACAATGACCCGCTCGGTACCGTTAACAATGAAGGTACCATGCTCGGTCATCAACGGGATCTCGCCAAAATAGACGTCCTGTTCTTTGACCGAACGGATCGATTGTTGCCCCGTGACTTCGTCCTTCTCCCACACAATCAACCGAATCCACACCTTCATGGGTGCGGCAAATGTCATACCGCGGGAGTGACATTCGTCTACGTCATATTTGGGAGTGTCGATCTCATACTTCACGAAGTCCAACGAAGCACTTTCGTTGAAGTCCTTGATCGGAAACACCCGGCGAAAGACGGCCTGCAGACCGACATCTTCCCGTTTGTTCGGGTCAACACCGAGTTGCAAGAACTTACTGTAGCTTCGCTTCTGGATCTCGATCAGGTTGGGTATCCCAATCAAGGGGGACATCTTGGCGAAACTCTTCCTGATACGGAAGTTGTCTTGAACGAGAGAAGCCATGGCTTCAATGCTCCTTGGGCTGTGACATCCCTAAACCCACAGTAGCAACTGGGGGTCGCTTGCAAGACTGCATCAGCACACGCATGCCCAGCCGAGGAGATAGCCCCGGCTGGGCAATTGAGTGTCTGAACAGGGCGGCGGCAAACCTCGACGTCGCTGGCCGATTTGCCAACTTCGCAGAGGGCCGACGGTCGGCCAGTGAAAGGCTTAAGGCCTCGCGCACAGGCTTAGGCCTTGACCTCCGCTTTGGCACCAACGGCTTCGAGCTTCTTCTTGAGCTCTTCAGCCTCGTCCTTGGGCAAGCCTTCCTTGATTGCCTTCGGAGCGCTATCCACCAAGTCCTTGGCCTCTTTGAGACCGAGGCCCGTGGCCGCGCGCACTTCTTTGATGACCTGAATCTTGTTTGCGCCAACCTCTGAGAGAATGACGTTAAACTCTGTGGGTTCTTCCACAGCCGCTGCTGCCGCAGGTGCTGCCATCATCATGGTGCCGCCTGCTGCTGCCTCGAGTCCATGCTCATCCTTTAGGTAATCACCCAACTCTTTTGCTTGGAGAAGGGTCAAGCCGACGATCCTGTCGCCAATGTCCTTGATATCCTTGTTCCATTCGCGTGCTGCCTCTGCCATCACTAGCTCCTTCAAGCGATTCGGTCTTCTTATGTACCGACTAATAAACGTTTGACTCAGTCAGCGTCAGGCTGCTGCGTCTGCTTTGGTCTCGAGCGCGCCGACAATGCGACCCGCAGGACTCTTAATTTGTCCGATGAGCCCACCGGCAACGCCGAGGACCATACCCACCACCCGAGCCTGCAATTCTTCGCGGCTCGGCATCTTCGAGAGGCTTTCGGCCTCTGCCGGTGAGATCGGTTTTTGGTCAAACACACCACCTTTTACCCTGATGTGTTTGCAGTCTTTGAGGAACTCAAAGGTCAACTTTGCTGGCGCGACTGGATCCACAAAGCCGAGCACCACACCCGTGGGTGTGCCCTTGAGACATGCGCCAGCGCCCTCGAAGCTGGTGCCGGTCATCGCCCGCTGCACCAGGGTGTTCTTGACCACTCGGTAGCCAACTTGACTCTCACGCAACTTGCACCGAAGGGAGTTGGCCTCTTCCACTGTCATACCCGTGAAATCGAGAAACAACACCGTCTGTGCCCGACCCAGGTCGTTCTTGAGTTGATCGACCAATTCTGTTTTCTGCGTACGGAACATCGCTTACCCCTTCACCAATTCCTGGGCCTTGGCGGCGTCGATCTTGATGCCTGGTCCCATCGTGGTCGACAACGAAATCGACTGCAAATAGATACCCTTTGCGGCCGCAGGCTTGGCCTTAACGATCTGCTCGATCAGCGCAACGAAGTTGCCCTTGAGTTTGTCGGAAGCGAAGCTCAGCTTGCCGATGGGAGCATGAATAATTCCCGCCTTCTCGACTCTGAATTCCACCGCACCCGCTTTCTGCTCCAAAACAGCCTTGCCGACATCCTTGGTCACCGTTCCTACCTTGGGATTCGGCATCAAACCACGTGGTCCAAGCACCTTGGCGATCGGACCCACTTTGGCCATCATGTCAGGAGTCGCAATGGCGCGATCAAACTCCACCCAGCCGCCCTTGATCTTCTCGATGAGTTCCTCACTGCCCACAAAGTCAGCGCCCGCATCCTTCGCTTCTTGCTCTTTCTCGCCCTTGGCAAACACCAACACCCGTACATTTTTGCCAGTACCGTGCGGTAGACGAACAACACCGCGAACCATCTGATCCGATTGGCGTGGATCAACGCCCAACTTCAACGCAACATCGACCGACTCGTCGAATTTGGCTTTTTTAAGTCCCGCGAGGACTTCCAAAGCCTCATCGACATCATATCGCTTGCTACGGTCGACCTTGCCCTGGTTTTCAACCAGACGCTTTGCCTTTTTCATCCAACTCTCCACGCAGTCCAAACGGCCCGAAGGAGCCTCCTGCACATTTCTGTGTTTTGCCACACAGTGAAATCTACATTAGCCAACAACCTCGATGCCCATGCTCTTCGCCGTGCCTTCAATGATGCGCATGGCACCGCCAATGTTCTTGGCGTTCAGGTCGGGCATTTTGATCTTGGCGATCTCCTCGACCTGTTTCTTCGTCACACTACCAACCTTCTGCCGATTGGGTTCCTTGGCACCCGCCCCTGGCTTTTTGGTCACCTTCATCCCCGCAAACTTCTTGAGCAAGATCGAGGCCGGTGGCGTCTTGGTGATGAACGAATAAGAGCGATCCGCATAAACCGTAATCACCACAGGAATGATCAGCTCTCCCTCTTTTTGGGTGCGAGCATTGAAGTCCTTGCAGAACCCCATAATGTTGACACCATGCTGGCCAAGCGCCGGCCCTACCGGGGGCGACGGGTTCGCCTTGCCAGCAGGAATCTGCAATTTAATCTGTGCCATTATCTTCTTTGCCATGGTCCTGCCTCTTTCACGCCGCCAGTCTCTGCTGGGGAGTTCGCGACCGATACCGTTTAAACGGCGGTCACGCTTTCTCTACTTGTACAAACTCTAATTCCACGGGTGTCGAGCGACCGAAGATCGACACCAAAACCCGAACCCTTCCCTTCTCGGCGTTGACTGCGTCAACAACCCCATTGAAGTTCTGGAACGGCCCGTCCACAACACGCACATTTTCACCGTCCTCAAACTGCACACGTGGTTTCGGTTTGAGGGTACCTTCATCGATCTGCCGGGTAAGGCGACGTACCTCGACCTCCGGAATCGACGGGGGTTTGGTCGCACTGCCAACAAAACCCGTGATCTTAGGCGTCGCTTTAACCAAGTGCCAAGTCTCATCCGTAAGATCCATCTGAACCAGCATGTAGCCTGGAAAGAACTTGCGTTTCGTCGTCTTCTTCTGCCCACCCTTGCCGAGCTCCATCACATTCTCGGTGGGAATGAGCACCTCTCCGAAAAACTTATCCAAGTTGTATTGCTTGATGCGCTCTTCGAGAGACTTCTTCGCACGGTTCTCGTATCCCGAATAGGTGTGGATGACATACCACTTGAAGTTCGGGTTCTCACCGACTTCTTCGCCAGCTTCAGCAGCAGCGTCTACTTTTGCATTCGCCTCTGTCACCGACTCAGACCCCGCCTCTGACTCCGCGCCGGCCACTTCCGGTTCAGTCCCGTTGTCTTGGTGTGTCATTGACGTGTCCACAGTGCCCTTCCAGTCATCATTACCAAAAGTTCAGAAAGCCTCACGAGCCAGCCGCAACGTCACCCGTTCCGATGCCCAACACCAGGTTGGTAAGCCACAACCAGACAGCGTCAAATGCACCTAGTCCAATCGAGCAGATTACAACGGTTGCCAACACCACCACCGTGGCGTTGCCAGTCTCTTCGCGACTCGGCCAGGTCACCTTGGACATCTCCTCGGCGACTTCCATCGCAAGGGCAAATGTTCGTTTGTGCACAAAGCAGAACACCCCTGCGGCCAACGCAATGCCGTAGCCCATAACTGTTGTGAGCGGCAAATCGCGCGACAAGATTGGCGGATCGTCTATGCCAAAGTAGCCGAAACTCCACCCAAGAATGTGCGCGAGCGGGAACGCGACAACGATCGCCAACACCACGATGCCCACTACTACGAATCTTTGTCTCGCAAGCATCAATCACCCCACACGAGTTTGGCAGGCCAGGAGGGATTCGAACCCCCAACATGCGGTTTTGGAGACCGCCGCTCTACCAATTGGAGCTACTGGCCTGTACAAAGTCATCTCAATTCCCATCGCAAAAAATCAGACCAACCACTCTACCAATTGGAGCTACTGGCCTGTACAAAGTCATCTCAATTCCCATCGCAAAAAATCAGACCAACCACTCTACCAATTGGAGCTACTGGCCTGTACAAAGTCATCTCAATTCCCATCGCAAAAAATCAGACCAACCACTCTACCAATTGGAGCTACTGGCCTGTACAAAGTCATCTCAATTCCCATCGCAAAAAATCAGACCAACCACTCTACCAATTGGAGCTACTTTGGCCTTTCCAAAAAACAAGTTTCATTCCCATCCAAAAAACAGCTAGCAAAACATCAGACCAACCACTCTACCAATTGGAGCTACTACCACTTGGAGCTACTTGGCCTTTCCAAAAACAAGTTTCATTCCCATCAACAAAACAGCTAGCAAAACATCAGACCAACCACTCAAGCTTTGTTTCAATTCCCATCCTAAAAAACAGCGTGCCCGAAACCGCAAAAAACAAGCGCGCCTAAAACCACAAAAAACACACTTCGACAAGTGAAACACGGCCTATCACCCCCGAAAAGGGTAACTGGCCACGTTCGTCGCGTTGCAGCCAAGGACTGCTGGGATCAAGGGTTACTTGATCTTCGTCTCCTTGTGCAGCGTATGTTTCCTGTCGAAGGGACAATACTTTTTGAACGAAAGCTTGTCCGTCGTTGTCTTCCGATTCTTCGTCGACGTGTAGTTGCGCCTTTTGCACTCAGTACACTCGAACGCAATGAGCTCTCTCACGGCCATGACTTACTCCACGATGTCTGCAACAACACCAGCGCCAACTGTGCGACCACCTTCACGGATGGCGAACCGAAGCTCTTTTTCCATC
>MGST01000044.1:0-641 GCA_001798605.1 Deltaproteobacteria bacterium RIFOXYA12_FULL_58_15
GCATCGGATCCCAGGGGGCCGAGTTGTCCTCAAGCACATTGCCGAAACGATCCACCACACGGGTGACAAAAAGGGGTCGCCGTCGCACGCCATATTGGTTGATGGTGACGTAGACCTGAATCAGATCGTAGAGCGTGGTGCAGGAAGAGCCGATGGCAGTTCCCAGCTCTTTCTTGAGTGGTGTGGTGATGCCGAGCCTTCGCGCATTCTTCAGAATGTCATCGATGCCGACCGCCCATGCCACATTGAGTGCCGGGATGTTGATCGAGTCCTGCAAGCATTTGCGCATCGGACATTCGCCGAGCACTTCGAGTTCAGCGTTACCAGGTTTCCATCGACTCTCATTCTCAGGGTCGTCAAATACCAACGGCTTGTCGTCGATCATCGTCGATGCAGTGTAGTCGAGCTTGTCAATTGCCGCCGAGTAGACCACCGGTTTGAACGCACTGCCAGGCTCGCGGCAGGCCTGTACTGCACGATTGTAGGTCGACTCGTCAAAGTCGAAGCCACCCAACTGTGCAACCACGTAACCGGAGCGCGGGTCAATTGACAATAATGCCGATTGTGCAATCGGATCCTGCTCGAGACTAAAGAGATCTCCCTCTTCCGGAACGGTGTTGTAGGCCTCCCAGCCGTGCCGA
>MGST01000044.1:680-18176 GCA_001798605.1 Deltaproteobacteria bacterium RIFOXYA12_FULL_58_15
ATCACATCGCCGGCCTTGAGCACTCTGTGCGCATCCGTGACATAGTGATAGTCGATCCGCTCAACCGGATTGGGCTCGCGAGCCCAGCGCATTGCCGCCAGGGGCAGAATGGCTTGTTTGCCCGCCACGTCGATGTTGACGACCTCACCGTTGGGCTCAATGCTGGTCACCACCGCCCAATAGTCTACGCCGTCTTTGACCACGAGTTCTTGGCCATCCTCCAAACCAAGATGCTTGCGGTAACGCGAGCGGAAGAGCTGAACCTTGGCTTTGCTCTCGAGATGGACTGGCGCTCCACGATAACCCTGTCGCTTGTCGAGGTCGTAGAGTCCTTGATCGACCGCCTTGCGAGCGAAATGTTGCAGCTCAAGATTGAGTGCTGTGTGAACCTGCAGCCCATCTTCCAGTAGAGCCTGCTCACCATACCGTTCAATGATCTCGCGGCGAACTTGCTCGGTATAGTAGGGAGCGATGTCTAAGTAGGGCTCGAATCGCGGATAAACCTGAAGGTCGACATCCACCGCGGCGTCATGCTCTGCCTGGGTGATGTAGCCGTCTTCAAACATGCGGCGCAACACATAGCGACGCCGACTCTTGGCTGCCGCGGGACGGGACCACGGCGAGTAATCGCTAGGACGCTGTGGCAATCCCGCAAGGGTCGCCATTTCAGCCAGATTGAGCTCCCAAACATTCTTTTTGAAATAATGTTCCGCAGCCGTTTGGACGCCGTAGGCTTTGTGGCCAAGAAAGATCTGATTGACGTAAAGATAGAGAATTTCTTCTTTGCTGAGCGCTCGTTCCAAACGAATGGCCAGGATCGCCTCGCGGATCTTGCGACGCATTTTGCGCGCTGTGGCCTTCTCGTAGGTTTCACTCGTAACCAGTAGGCTCTTCGCCACCTGTTGGGTAATGGTCGAAGCGCCGCGCAGCTTCTCCTTTGGATGCAGAATCTTGTCGACCATGGCATTGAGCACACCGACGACGTCTACACCCCTGTGTTCCGCAAAGCGCTTGTCCTCCGCTGCCATGAACGCATGAAAGAGCTGCTGTGGCACCTTGTCGTGGGGCACCAATACTCGGCGTTCCTCAGAAAACTCACCAATGACCTGACCATCAGCGGAATAGATCTTTGTGCCGAGCTTGGGTTGGTAATCCTCAATCGACGCAAAGATGGGTACCGTGGGTGCGTAGTAGATGTAAACGGCCACCACGACCGACAAGCCAGCCACGGCACAGGTAAGGCAAGAAAAGCCTGCCACACGCAGCCAGCGCAACCAACGCGGCTCAACCGGCGGCTCGATGACACGAAATCTCCGGATCGTACCCATGTTTCCACCTACCCGAGTGACCCGCCGATTACCACACTCCCCACCAACCCTCAATTGTCCCATGCTCGAGATTGGCAGTTTCTTCACTTCCTCAGCTTGGCGCGAGGGCCAGTTGTTTGGCAGCGCCAAGCAAAGCCACCTCGATGCCGTCACCCAATTGTTGGACGACCTTGGCTCGAAGTTGGTTGGCCACACCGGTAAGGACCACCGAGCGCGCACCGGTCATGGTGACTGCATTCTTGAGGACGGCCCAGTCAGCGAACCAACGCAGACGAAACGTGGCAGCGACATCGAGCTTGGGTTGCCCTGCGCCAAAAGAGCCGAGACCCGTGTCTACCCAAGCGACGCGGGCCTTGGCGCTCACCTTGGCGTTGCTCAGGGCGACGGATACGTGTGGCTGCGCTTTGGCGCCGCCAGCCTCGGCTGCTTCCCAAAGCTTGGCCACGAGGCCAAGTGGTGTTGGCAGAAGACCATGATTCTGCAAGGAGACGCAGAGCTCCACCGCAACCTCGAGGCTGTCGGTGAGCACCACCGCCCGTGCTTTTTCGGCGATCGCCTGCTCGGCGAATATGCCGAGGCCACGGACGACCTGCTCATAGGCAGCGCCGCGATGAGACAAGGCGGGCGTGGTGGCCACGACCAAGTCGCACTTGGGCCACTTAAGTGGCATTGCTCGCAGGCAGCCGGCGAAGACCATGCGTTGTTTGCCGGTGCTCACCTGTGCAACGGCGCAGCCCACCACCGAGGCAACAGGCAACAGACACACCTGCCGGCCGCCGAGTCCCACCCAACGCTCCCAGGCTGCTGGGAGCACCCGCCTGCCGTAACCACCGCGTTCGAGAACGCGAGCGAGATCTGTGCTTCCAACCGCCCTTGCGTGGCGCGGTGGTAGCCGCGCTCCTGGCAGACCCGTGAGGACGCAAATGCCCCGCTTGATCTCGGCGTCAAACCAAAGGAGCGTCCCGCGCAGATGGATGCCGCGGTCAAAGCTTACCTGCTCGATCATGACGGGAGTCTACATCAGGAGTCTGTCGACCTGCGATTCAAACACACGCCCTCAGAACCGTAGACGCGATGCTTCCACACCGGAAGTCATAGTTTGAAAGCGAGCTTCTTGCCGGAGGTGTTGACAATGTCGATGTTGGAGAGGGAAGCGTTTGCATCACATGCAGAGAAAATGCGTTCTTGCAACTCCTCGGTGCTGCACTTGCACAGCACGTCGATCTCGAGGCTATCACCCGTGAACGCTTTCTGCTTGACCGAGGTTACACCGTTGAGATCACCGAGGAGCTTGATAAAGCCTTTGCCCTGTTTACGGAAGCTCGTCACTCCCTTGAGCTCCACCACATAAGCCTGGCCGCGGTCAGCGGTCTTCTTGAAGGCGATTGTTGCGTCGGCCAGCAATTGGTCAAAAGTGGTGAGAACCGCGTTGATTCGCTTGCCGCGCTTGAGAGAGCCACGCATAGCACGATTGCGGGCACGCTCGAAGTCGGAGCCAAACTCTTTGTGCATCAATGTCTTGACGCTGAAAATGTCACCGGTAGCAGCATCGACACCGCGGACCACACCGCCCACCACGAGTTTGGTCGAACCCACGAGGGAATCCAAACCACCTGCCATCTCCGGGGTGACCTTGCCCATGTCCCTGAACTCAACGCGCCCTTCGATGACGATGTCTGCCCCGGCCTCGCGGGCCATCCGGGCAATACCGCCCACATCCTTGCTCCATGCATCATAAGCCTCGACAGATTCATCGGCGGTGTCGGCCGCTTTTTCTTTGCCGCGCAGCTCGAAGCCCAGCTTGAGCAGTTCTTCCTGAATGTAGCCCGCAAACTCACCGGTTTGGGACACAGATTGCTCACCGTTGGCGGCTACGTGCACCTCCTGAATGACAACCATGAGCTTGGGATTCCCGGCAGCGGCAATTAAATCGGCGAGGCTCTTGAGCTCCGCCTTCACCTTTGACTCAAAGACGTGCGCACGAACTGTCACGTTGAGGACGTCGCCCTCTGCCTTTTCCGCGAGAACGTCATAAGACTTAATGAAGCCCTGGGCCTTCTGTACCAACTTGTCACTGACGTTGGAGTAGAACTGATCGTTGTTGTTCTTGACGACCTCGCGCTGAACTGACGAGAAGTCGCTTTCGATGTAAATGCCCACCACTTTTTCGATTGCGCGACGTAACGCGTCGGCAACTGCAGCCTTCTTTGCGGCAACCTTGTCGCCCCCTTTGATCTGCGCTTCCCCCGATGCCTCGACAATCCCTTCTTCGACTGCAGCGAGAGGTGTGGTGAGCAACAGAACAAAGAAACAGGTCGCAAATCGAATCCTCATTTGCCATCTCCTCGAGTCGCCTACATGCGCGAAGCGGTGACATTAACCGATCTCGAAGATCTTTGCCATGCCGGTTCCGCGACGAACCTTGGACGCCAGAGGGAGATGGAAATCCCAAGAAAAGTGGAGCAAAACTGGCCACGTCAGGGAAGTCCGAATTAAAGACCACCGCAATTGCAATGGTTGGGTATGATGCCGGAAGAGGTAGAGATGAGTGATCGCCAGGGCTATCGCATCGACATGCTCAAACAGATGCACGAACTGGTTGAGCAAGCCCGCGATGCAGCCCACACCACCACGGAAGCCCCGCACACCAAGACGCCGGGCTACAAACCCGTCGAAATTCATGGCCCACCGAATCCACGAGCGGCCGTGTCGGACGCCTTCGACAAGGCCACCGCCAACGCCCATCTCTCCCCTACCGACAACCCCGAGTTTTATCAACGTCATCGGCAGATGGGCACTCGACGAGTCGTCATGACTGAGGGGCGCGCCCACGACTACGGGGCTGCACCAAAAGATGCGAGCCGGGCCCAACAGGCCAACCAGCGGGCCATCGAACAACAGGGCACCGACACCTCTGATATCCCTACATGGTTGCAATATGGTCTGCCCGGACGGTGGATGCGAAAAGCCGCTGCGCTGACGGAGGAGATGCGCCGGCGGCTCGAGCGCAAGCTCAAGGACAAGCGAAGAAAGCGCAAGGGCTCCGATGCAGAGGATGAACGCGACCTTGCTGAGCGAGATGAGAGGAAGAGGGAGCCGGAGCATCCCGAGGAGTTCTATCCAGAGGACGTCCAGTCTGGAGACGGAGTCACCGTGAGAGTCGAGCATTGGGAACCCGATCGGCAACCGACCCGCACCCTCGTCAATCCGCTCAAGGAAGAGCAACCGACCCGCACCCTCGTCAATCCGCTCAAGAAAGAATGAGACCTTTTGCTTCGCGAGGCGGCCAGCCAGAAGCCAGACCGAAAGCCAAGCAAACACCCCCAGAAGCCAGACCGAAAGCCAAGCAAACACCTAAAAAGCCAGATCGAAAACCACCGCATCCTGAGCGGCCGGTCGACCTCTGGCTGGAGAAAACTTGAGAAAAACACACTTCCAGGAAGTGGCCCTCGGGCCCGACCCTTGCTAAATAGGATAGGAGAGTTTGGTGTTTTGATGGGTGGCTATCGGGGAAACATGAGATCGCACAATATCGGTTTGCTAATCGTCGCCATGATGGCGGCGGATGTCGCCAACGCGGATACCCTTGCCTACGTGCGCACATCGAGTCAGCAAGATCTTGCAACCGACCGCGCCAAGTACCACCCGCTAAATCTCCTCGACGACGATGCGGGAACCATGTGGTGTGAAGGTGCGAGTGGCATGGGCGAAGGCGAAGAGATCCGTTTTGTTTTCAAGAAGGCGCAAAAGATCGATCGCCTCGTCATTGGGCCGGCCGCAGGTACTGGACGGCTGATCAATGTGGTCAAAGTGTCGGACGGCGTAAACAGCATTCGCATCGACCTCAGTGATGTCTATGCGGAGCGCACCCTCAAGAATCCTCTTGAGGGCTCGAATTACACGGTAACCATCCAGCAGGTTGGTGGACCCAATGAAGGTGCGGCACTCAGCAACGATATCGCCTGCCTCTCAGAAGTACTGATGTACTACAAGAATCGTCTGTTCGGAGGACAGATCCCCACGGCGAAGCTCAAGTACAACGAATATCGCGACAAGATTCTAGGTCGTTGGGCGGGTGAGCCCCTCGGTGCCCCTGAAAGCTTCATGGTTTTCGCCATCGACGGAACATGGGAATGGACTTTCACCCCCATGTTGGGCGGACGCAGCGAACGTCTGTCAGGTGAGTATCGATTCCGTGGCAACCGCCTTCTCATGCGACGCGGCGAGACTGGTCGGTGGGCAGACATGGGCTTCAAACATGAGCGCATCGAGGTCGACCCGGATGAGATTGGAGCCCCCTTGGGCGACTACGACGTTCTTCACCTCAATCGCGCTCTCGACGCAAAGCTCAAGGGCGAATACAACAACGCCGAGTTCTAGCCAGCGTGTGATCCGCGGAAATCAGTCGACGGCAACGCCCTCACCTGCGCCCAAACTGTCCGCCAAGGCGGAGCGATATCGTTTCAAGGCTTGGTGGGCGTACTCGAGTCCCCTCTTGTTATCCCCCCGCAATCCCTGTTCTACTTCGGCCATCGCTACTTCGATATCCCGCATCATCATGAGATCGCGAGTGCGCATCGCGTTCACGGCTTCCTCAAAGATGGCAAAGAACTCTTGCAGCTCGTCTCGTTTGCGCAGGGGACGCATGTCGGGATATCGACCTGAACCCAAGACACCGAGATAACGGGCAACAATGTGAAGTGGTCCGCTGATGCGGTGTGTGACAATGAGGCCCCAGAAACCTAATCCCACGCCCATGAGAATGACCAGGACGATCAAGTAAAGCAGGAAGATCTGATCGTCGCGCATAACTTCTGCCTGCAACTGGGGATTCTGCGCAAGATCCAACAGGCGGGTGCTGGCCATGTGGGCCCGATAGAGCAGAGCCCCAGCGATGGCGGTCAACCCCACTCCAAGCGCCATGATCAGCAAGGTGTATTTCCATTGGAACCGCGAATCGACAATAGGAACGATGCGGCGACGAGGACGGGATTCTTCTGCTGACGACTGGACCATCACACATTCTCCTCAGCAATCACAGTAGGGAAGCTCACATCAAGCGCCCGGAATCTTAGCGGAGACCCTCTGTGGGCGCAATCCCCGCAGGAGGCAGGGGAGGCAGGGGAGGCAGGGAGGCAGGGAGGCCATGAGGCCCACAGGCCCATCAGGCCCATTGACCCACCTGGTCAGGCAGCCACTGTCACTTCCACACGAACGTCCGGCGTCAATCTCTTGACCCACAATGCCTGAACATGTTTGTTGGAGTAACAGGAGAGACACCCATGACCGACGGTTCTGGCCCCAATCAACCAGGCAAATTCAGAAAACAGCCGGCACCACAACTCGGGCAACAACCCGCGCCGTGGTACCAAAACCCAACAGCAGCACCGCAACAACCTGGGATGCCGCAACAACCTGGGATGCCGCAACAATCTTGGATGCAGCAGCAACCTGGAATGCCGCAGCAACCTGGAATGCCGCAGCAACCTGGGATGCCGCAAGACTCACCACCCCAAGCTCAACAAGACGACAGTGAAGCCTTCGGATTTGCGGCTGCGTCCGGCGGTGAGAAATACAACACCCAATACCTCGTCCAGAACATGTCGCGCGATCGCAAGGTCTACCAAATGGTTATCGTCGGCGGCATCATCGCCGCAGTCCTTGGCGTGGCCATTTGGGTTCTGTTGATGCCCGAAGAAGCCCCCCCCCCGATCAAAACCAACGAACAAGTTGCACCGATCGATGCCCCAGCCAAAACCGAGGCGGCTGCCGAAGCCGCAGTCACCAAGGCGAGCGGCAGCGACAAAGCCGTCGAAGCTCATGACGAGGGTGCCGACAATGCCACCGAAGACGACAAACCCGCGACCGATGCCGCACCGGACCCATAAACCAATTTGCAGGGGGAACTGGAATCCAGAGATGTTGGGGGGTGGTGGCGATGCAGGGAATTGAACCCCGGACACTGCGGTTATGAGCCGCATGCTCTAGCCAGCTGAGCTACATCGCCTAGATCGGCGCTGTGCTTACGGTATAGTTGGGGCCGCTGTCAAGGATTCAATCACGTAACCGTCCTCGTGCATTGGCGGGTGTTCCAACCGCCGGCATTCTGAGGGATAAACCCTTCGTGACGGCCTTCCCAATAACTGCACCGTCCCTACAGCATGACTGACTTGATCGCAGGACGATATCACATCACCGCCACAGTGGGTCGCGGCGCCGCTGCCGTGGTCTTTGCTGCCGAGGACCGTTGGCTCGACAACCGACGAGTTGCCCTCAAGGTGTGCCACGATATTATCGCCGCAGATTTGCTCAGTCGCGAGCTTGGCCTCCTCTTCCCACTGCGCCACCCGCACTTGCCGCGAGCGTTTGCCCTGCATCGGCTCCCTGCCGCACACGGCATCGCGGGTATCCCAGCACACGCCCCGTTCCTCGTCGAAGAGTTCTGCGACGGGCAACCCGCAGACCTGTGGGCCAAAGATCGCGAACCGCAGCAGGTGGCTTTGGTCGGCGCACAAATTGCCGCGGCGCTCGCTGCATTGCACGCGCGTGGCATCATCCACGGCGACATCAAGCCCAGCAATATTCTCGTTGCGGGAGAAGCCCATCCCTTCGCCAAGCTCATTGACTTCAACCTCGCAGCCCGTGGGGAGTCTGCATCGGTCTCTGGCACGTTGCGCTACATGGCCCCGGAAGCGCTTTGCGGACAACGCTGCGCCGCTTCCGACATCTATTCCCTCGCGGCCACCTTGACAGAGCTGATTACGGGCGAACCGCGAGTTGGGCATCACGGAGCACAGCTCCAAGCTCCCGCCCTCACCCATGCCATCGCCGCAATGAGCCACAGCAAAACCGCACAACGGGCAGATGCGTCCACAGCGTTCGACTTGCTGACGCAGCATGTGTGCGACGCAGCGCTGCCTTCTTTGGTTGCGTTGCGGGACGCACCACAAATATCGTCGGGGTTTGCGGGCCGCGATGAGTTCACCCATTTGCTCATCGATGTTCTCGACCGATCGCGGCAGGGCACGCAGGTTCTGCGCATCCGAGGCCCCGCTGGAATGGGCAAGTCAGCGGCCCTCGATCACGGACTGATGCATGCAGCGCTCGCTGGCTATCGCGTCTTGGGCGGCAGCAACACGGCCCCCCACGGCGAGCTCGCCTGCGTCGAAAGGCTTCTTGTTAGCGACAGAGACAGAGACAGAGACAGAGACAGAGACAGAGACAGAGACAGAGACAGAGACAGAAACGTAGACAACGACGGTGGCAGCGGTGACAGCCTCACTGTCGCAAATTCGATAGACGCGCAAACAGATTTCGGTGCCGCGCAGTGGCGACTCTTTTCATTACTCGCCGAACGCTTGGCAGCTTTGGCCAGCGAAGAACCGCTGACCTTGGTGCTCGACGACGTTCCACACCAATCCCCTCTGGACCGATTTGCCGCCTTCCTCGAACGCTTGGGTACCAAAGGGCCGCGACTGGTTTGGTTGCAAGCGATGGCTGGACCTATGGCCGACGTCGCTCCGGCAGACGCCTCGTTTACCGTCGAACTCCGACCGCTCGACGTTGCTGCCGTCGGGGCAGCCCTGCGGATGGCGCGCCCCCTTCGCCCCCGCGACGAAAGTGCCTGCACGGCTGTCCACGCAGCTTCAGGGGGTAATCCCGGCAGCCTAAACGCCCTGCTCACCGCTTTTGCAGGCGACCGTTTACTGCGCGCTGCCAACGATTCTACACTCACGCGAACCGATGTCATGCGCCGCAAGGTGACCCTCGACTTCGAAGATCTCGACGAGCCAACTCGAAGATTGGTCACAGCGGTGTCTCTGTTCGAAGGGCCCGTGCCTGCATCACTGCTGCAACAAATCCCTGAGGTCGGCAATGCTGTGCTCAGCAGTGAACGCCTCACGGCCGCGTGCCAACACGGTTTGTTGCAACGCCAAGGATCCGCCCATGGCCTGACGCTCAACGTCCCTGGCATCGTCATTGCGGCTGAGCTTCGCCGCATCGCCGACAATTCGTTGGTGAGGAGTGTGGTCGAAACGCTCGAGGAACGATTCCGTTGGCGATACCCCACGGAGATTGGAAGACTGTGGCAAAGGCTGTCTGAGTCCAGCCGAGCTTGGCAACCACTGCTGGAAGGCGCTCGTCTCGCCGCCAGCGAGCTGCGCTGGGGTGATGCCCTCGAGCTATACGACACCCTGCTCGCCAGTCTCGTCATCAACGACGTGACTCGTGACGTGGCACGGGTCGAATCCGCACGCGTTTTGCTCGGCATGGGCAAGACCCTTGATGCGCTCGACCGCTTCGCGCAAGCAGCCAACCACCCCGAGGCACGATTGGGATTGGCCGAGACGCAGATGAGCCTTGGCCGCTACGGCGAGGCAACGAAAACCCTGCGCGAAACCCGCGTCCCCGCAGGCGAGGATGCGGCCAGGCACGAAATGTTGTCAGCGCGGGCCAGCCTCTTTGCTGGCGCCCATCAAGCCTGCCGAGACCAGGCTGAGAAAGCGCTCGAAACAAACCCCGATCACCCGTGCAGCGCTGAGCTGCACATGCTCGTCGGGTTGGTCGCCTTTTATGCCGGTGACCTTGCCGAGGCATTATCTCGACTCGAGCGTGCCATCGTTCTGGCAGGTCGCGCCAACGATCGCCACCTGCTCGACAGGATTCGGGCCAACTCGGCCATGGTCTTGCAGAAGAGTGGCGACCTGGAAGGCGCAGAGCGCGCTTATGCGGAGAGTCTCGCCGCAGCCAGGGCAGGAAGAGATCTGCCACGCCAACTCTTGCGACTCACCAACCTCGCAGCCCTACGCCAGGACCAAGGACAATTGGAAGCGGCGCTCAATGGTTACCAGGAAGCCTTCGAGCTCGCACACCTAGTCGACGGACAACGAGAGATGGTGCGGGTGGGCTTGAACTGGGCAAATCTGCTGTGTTTTGTCGGCGACCCCCAAGCCGCCCGCGCCAAGATGGCACCCGCTCTGGCGGCCGCTGACCTGTTGGGCATGCGCACCGAGCGTGCATACCTAAATCTCATCGCCGGAGAAATCGCTCTTGCTCTCGGCGACAACCGGACTGCCGCCGACCACGCAGAACGAGCGGCCGGGTTGTTTGTGGATGGCAGTGATCAGGCTGGGCTCGCTGAGACCAACGCCCTGTATGCCATGATCGCCTTGCACCAGCGTGACGCGGCAAACGCTCGCAACCTGGCGAAAAAGGCGATCGATCAAGCCAAGGCAACCGGCAGAGAACGTATCATCGCTCAGGCACAATTGTGGCAAGCGCTCGCCGATCTCGAGGAGCCCCTCGCCCCTGACGCAGCGATTGCCGCAGCAACAGATGCCGCCGAGAGCGCCGCACGGCGCGGCGACGTTGATGTGGGATGGATTGCCAACGCCGCCGCCAGTCGCCTACACGCACGCACCGGCCGGGCCCAGGACTCGCGATTCCATATGCAGAAAGCGCGACGCCTAGCCAAAGCTGCGGTGGCGAGACTCAGCGCTCGTTACCAACGCACGTATTGCGACTTGTGGTATCGTCGAGAGTTGTGGGCGGTGGTCCACCAAAGTGGGGATCGCCCAAGTGAGGAACCCCACCGCGACCTCGATCGACTCCTCGCGATCAACCGCGAGCTGGCGCAGGACCACGATCCCGATCGTCTGTTGGAACGAATCATCGATGCAGCCATTGCCCTCTCGGGGGCCGAACGAGGCTTTGTCATCCTTCGCGGCGATGGCGATGACGACCTCACGGTTCGTGCCGCTCGTAACATCGACCAGGAGACCCTCGATCAACACGCGCTCAACATCAGTCGTTCGATCGCCTTGGAGGCCATGCAGGCGGGCATGCCCGTCACCAGCGTCAACGCCCTCGATGACGACCGCTTTCGTGAGTTCCTCTCAGTGCACCAAATGAAACTGCGGTCGGTGTTGTGTCTTCCCCTGCGCTCCCCAAAGCAAATGCTTGGAGCGCTCTACCTCGACAACCGCTATCGCGTGAATGCTTTCTCCGAAGCCGATGTCGCACTGCTCGCCGCCTTCGGCGACCAAGCAGCCATTGCCCTCGCCAATGCCCGTCATGTCTCCGAGCTCGCCGGCCGCTCGCGTGAGCTCGAACTCTCGCGCGCTGAGATCGAAGAGCTCAATCAGCGCCTAGAGAAGGAGTTGGCGGCGCAGTCTGAGGAACTCGCCCTCGCCCGCCACCGCGCCCAGGACGACACCGCACAGGAGACCGGCCGACATGGAATGATCGGCACAGGCGCAAAGATGCTCGAGATCTACAGGGTGATCGACCGCATTGCGGATAAGGATGTCGCCGTCACCATCCTCGGTGAGTCGGGGACCGGCAAAGAGCTGGTCGCGCGCGCCATTCATTCGCCATCCCCCAACAAGTCGGGCCCATTTGTTTCGGTCAATTGCGGGGCGATTCCCGGTGAGCTCCTGGAGAGCGAGCTCTTTGGCCACGAGCGCGGCGCTTTCACCGGTGCCGTACGCTCCAAGCCGGGCCTGTTCGAGGTGGCACAGAACGGTACGATCTTCCTCGATGAAATTGGTGACATGCCCTTGTCGATGCAGGTCAAGCTCCTGCGCGTCCTGCAGCAGAAGGAATTCCGCCGCGTGGGCGGCACCGACAGCTTACAGACAAACGCTCGGGTGCTTTCTGCATCCAACCGCGACCTCGAGTCGATGGTCCGCAGCGGTGAGTTCCGTGAAGACCTTTGGTATCGGCTCAACGTTGTGGAGATCCATCTGCCGCCATTGCGGGACCGCCGCGAGGACCTGCCCGCGCTCATCGAGCACATGTTGGCGTTGCACGGCGGTGCCTCTCCCCCTCGGCTGAGCCGACCAGCGCTGGCGGCCCTACTCGACCACGATTGGCCGGGCAACATACGCGAATTGGAGAATGAGATTCAGCGAGCAGTCGCGTTGGCAGACGACGTCATTTCCCCGGATCTTCTTTCCAGCAAAGTGGGAGCACAGCCCCGCTCGGCAGGCGGCATGCCGCTGAAACAGGCCGTGGATGACTTTGAAAAGGAAACTCTCCGGGCTGCTCTTGCCCACCACCAGGGCAAGGTCGCGGCAGCAGCCAAAGCTCTCGGCCTAACCCGCGCAGGGTTGTACAAAAAGCTCCACAAATACGGCCTGACCGGCAGTAATTAGCACACATTCGTCAACGGATGTTGACAAGACAGGCCAGGAATTGTTGAACCATACTGAAATTCAAAGACAATTAGGCTGGTCCGCATGGCATGAGATCTGCTAATTGTGTCAACGTGAAATACTTACGCCATGCATCCATTGTCTGGGCCATAGCTATGGCCACCACGAGTTGCATCATCGATTCAGTGCCACTTCCCGAGCTCAAGCCCGAAGACGGCAATAAGCCAACGGCATATGGGGCAGACTCGATGATCAACACCCGTGCTCTCTACTATTCCAGCAATCCGACCATGCTGGTGGGTGCTCCTTGGGCAGTTCCAGGGCGGGTGCTGGTGGAGGTCAGTAACCCAAATCGACAGAACTGGAAGGGCATCGCCGCAGCCACGGGCAATGGCTCCTTCAACATGCCGGTTGAAGTTGGCGCAGGCGACACGGTGGAGCTCAGCATCATCCACAACAATGTGGTCCTGGAGAGCGTCGACGTTCACATCGAGGCGCACTCGGTGGCGGCTGCCGAAGCGAGCGCTGATCTGGCGAGCTTGATGGATGAGGACAACACTCCTGATCCCCTAAACGGTTGGGCACGGGTTACCGATTCCACGGCCGTAGACGGCGCTGTCATTGTGTCTCTCCCCCCCGGAACCCTGCCCTACGGCCTCACCATCGTCGTTGCCAACACCACCAGCGGTGGTGCCACGATTGCGGACACGCAACCTGACGGCAGTTTCACCGCAACCTTGGCAGGCCAATCTGGTGACATCCTCGTTCTGTTTGCGGTCGAACCCGCAAGCTCCAACGCCGGTACCCAGCCCGTTACCATTGTGGTGCCATAGAGGTCAGGCCCCGCGCACGAAGGCAAAAAAGCGCGAAGGCACGAAGGGCACAAGGATCGCAGAATAGACGGCAAACAGAGATTGACTACTTCTTCTTAAACAAAGCCTCAAGTTTCGCCTTGGCGGCGTTGATATCCTCACCGGGATCGCGCTCGCCTTGAAATGCCGTCCACATGCCGCAGAAATTCGCCCGCTCTTTCTCAGGCACGTATTCGGCGATGGTCTCCCGGCAGTCGTTGTGGGCACCGGGGTCGTAGTATTGGCAGTTCTTGCACGAGCGCATATCGAGACGGCAGTGGGGACACTCGTTGTCCCGCATGACCTTGTCTTCCATCTCGGTTTCTTGACGGCAAGACCAACAACTAAAGGTCCAGACGGCCATACTTCACTCCTCAGGTGATGGTGATCGGCTGGCGCTCGGGACGTCCCTTTTTCCAGTTACGTCGCAACCAACCGCGCTCGCTCATGGCGATCTCTTGAATCTTCAAGATTCCTTGGGTCAACGCCTCTGGTCGGGGGGGACAGCCGGGAATGTAGACGTCAACGGGAATGATCTTGTCGACGCCCTTGACCACGGAGTAGCTCATTTGAAAAAGGCCACCGCAGTTGGCGCAGGATCCCATCGACAAGACATACTTGGGATCCGGCATCTGATCGTAAAGAAGCTTGGCCCGCTCAGCCATCTTGTAGGTCAAGGTCCCCGCGACAATCATCAAATCAGACTGACGCGGTGACGCGCGTGGAATGGCACCAAACCTGTCGACGTCGGCACGCGGACCACCAGTCTGCATGAGCTCGATGCCGCAGCACGCGAGTCCAAACAGCAAATAGAACAAGGAGCTCTTGCGGCTCCAATTCACCAGGAAGTCCACGGCGTCATCAACCTTCGTGAGGTGAACGCCACCGAGGTCTTGTTCTTTCGACATGATCAACTCCTCACTCGCGGCGACTAACATGCCCAGGGGACTGCGAGGAGTCAAGGATAGCATGTGATACTGGATCGAAATGGGTGTGGTCGAGCTTGATAACGACGCGGCTCCACTCACTGTTTCAAATCAGCGCAACAACGGAAGCCAATATTGGACTGTCGACCACCAGAGGATTCGTTGGCACGGGCAGCGCACCGACTCATGTAGTGAGCCTGGTCAGCGGCACCTCCTTTGACGACTTTGTCCGGTACGCCTTTGCCCCAACTGCTCGCTGTCCACTCAGCGACGTTGCCAGCAAGATCCACCACGCCGAACCCGCTGCGACAACGGCCATAGACCCCCGTGGGGCCGACTGTGCGCGATTCCGATGCCCCGTCACTGACGTTGCAATAGGACTTGTCGAAATTATTGCCATAGGGGAAGCGAGTGCCCGACGGACCCTTGCATGCCCTCTCCCATTCAGCCTCAGAGCACATTCGCTTGTTGACCCGTTCGCATGCCTTTTTGGCGCGACTCCAACTGATATTGGTCGTGGGGAGCTTGCCCCGTTGATTGGGGAACTCATAAATGTCGACGCAGTAGCCGTCGAGTTTGCGGGTGTGGGCATCAAGCTCACCAAAACCACGCATCGGGTCGCTGCCACTGCTGCCAACTTGGAATGTTCCAGCCTCAATGGCGAGCATCCCTGGGGGGCATCGATCGGCACCCCCAGATTCAGGCGCTGTGGTTGGCGGCGTGACCACCAATGCAACTGGCGATGGCGGCGATCGCAAGGCCGGCGGAGCTGGAGGCTCCGGAGTCGGCGACACCGGAACGACTGGCACCCCGCCACCAGGAGCGACCGGCCGCCGATCACCGCCGACCGGGGCTATCGCTGGCGCCAATTGAGGCGGCGGCACCGCTCTGGTTGTCGGAACCATCGCCGGGGGTGCCGTCGGAGCCATGTCGAAGGGGTCCACCGGGTCACGGAGATCCTCGCCCCGCTCGTCCCGAGAATGCGGCTTCGTCTCCGTCCGTCGGCCCTTGCGTTCGACCGGAATTGTTGGCTTGTCGCGCCCGACCTTCGGCTTCTTGCCATTCGGGGTTGCCGTCTCAAGAACGAAGGGAACATTGGCAGGAACCATCGCATCGGGCAAAGGCTGCAGGATCGGAGTGTTCGGTCGTTGCGAAACGAAGATCGCCGCAGACACAGCAATTCCTGCGAGGACAATCGTGGCGGCTGCCATGAGCACCCACGCTGACCGCCTCGAGGCCGGGATTGCACGAAGTCCCCCGCGACGCGCAGTGGAAATGGACTGTGGCGAGACAGGGACCGCGTGGCGGGACGGTTTGGTCAGACGCAGTGGCTGCTCGTCGGCGATATCGACTTCTTCGTCGAGCCCCTTGACGGAGACAACATTGACCACAGGCTCTTCGGCCGGTCCCTCGTGCGCGGCGATTTCGGCAATCCCCACATCGACCATTGTTGACTCATCGATGATCGCCGAGGGCGGGGTAGGTACCTTGGAAGCCAACTTGGCGTCGGCCGCTGCCCCTGCGAGAGCCTCAAACAACGCCGCGCCGCTCTCAAATCGGGCAGACGGAGATTCGGACAAACCCTGCCGCAAAACTCCGACCAATCTGGCCGGCATGCTGCGCTCGATGATAGACCAGTTGTCTGTCGCACGGTTATAGACCTGACCGGTCAACATCTCCCCAAACAGAACCGAGGCCGAGTAGACATCCGCGCGGCAATCCACCGTGTCGTCGCTTTGCACCTCGGGGGCCAGATAGTCGACGCAGCCGGCTTGGGTTTGCAGAGCAACAAATGGCTTTCGCGGCAAACCACGCAAATGCGGCAAACCCGTCACCTTGAGGACGTCGGGTAGTACAATAACGTTGCCGGGTCGGATAGCGCCGTGCGGGCCGTTCTTGTCGAGGTTGTCGATCGCTAAGGCCAATTGCCCAAACAAAGGCAATGCCTCGGCAACTCTGAAGACCTGCTTCTTCTCCAAACGCAAATCGATGATCTTGCGCAGACTCAAGCCCTCGAGAAACGGCATGGTGTAGAAGATGTTTCGTTCACCACGGCCTTCGTCATAAATTCTTACGATGTTCTGGTGATGAACCTTGCGGGCTTGCTTGACGACCTTGAGAAAGTTGGCGCGATCCTCGTCTGTTTGCAGCAAGTTCGCCGCCATCACCTTGATGGCGACATCGACATCCACTTCCTCATCGCGGGCGCGCAGAACCCAGCCACTGGTGCCAGGCGCAATGGGCTCAGAAATACGATACCTTCCAACGAGGACTTCGCCAGGATCAAACGGCGGAACAGTTCGCCGGGGCCCGGTTGTAGAGCCTGTCGCATTGCGTGTGCTGCGGCGCCTTTTGGCAATCGGCTGCCCGCAGACTACACACTTGCGGCTCTCGTCCGGGGTGAAACTACCGCAGCGGTAGCACAGCAAGGAAGCACTCCAATAATCGCGCCCAATTGTGCAACGTTGGCATAGCACACCCCGATCGCGCGCTGCAACTCCTCATATTGCTTGCCATTTACGTGTCCTTCGTATCCGTGGAGCCAAAACCGCGGTCGCCCCGCGCTGTAACCGCGAGATCCGCGGTTACCCTGACCGTAGCAGCGACTACTGGCGCAATCACCATTTGGGCAATGCGCATGCCGCGCTCGATAACAAATGGCTGTTCACCGTGATTGATGAGGATGACTCTCACCTCCCCCCGATAATCTGCGTCGATCGTTCCCGGGGCATTGAGAAGACCAATACCATGCTTGACGGCGAGTCCGCTGCGCGGACGGATTTGCGCCTCATACCCTTGGGGCAGCGCCATTCGAAAACCACATGGAATGAGCTGCCGCTCACCGGGTCTCAGAGTCACGGGATCGTCGAGCGCTGCAGCAAGATCCATTCCTGCCGCATGTTCGCTCATCCGCCTCGGCAAGGGAATCGTCTTGCCCATCTCTGGATGCAGCGCCGCAATCTCGACCACAACCTCACTCATGCCTCCTCCGTCAGGCTCGGCATATCAATCAAGTGATAGCCATTATCAACGCGAATGTAAGCCCCTTTGACACAGGCACCGCTGGAGATCAAACCCATGCATCAACCCCGAATCACCATCCGTAGAACTCACCAACGTTTTCGACGGCAATTTCAACTGGCATCTTTGGTCGGCTCCTAGTCTTAGGGCTAGCAGCTGTTGCGAGCTACCTTGGATGAGAGGTTGCTGGGTGAGTACTTTGACCTGTTTGATC
>MGST01000045.1:0-3878 GCA_001798605.1 Deltaproteobacteria bacterium RIFOXYA12_FULL_58_15
TGACTTTGTTGGCCAAGGTGGGGAGGGGGCGGTTTATGCCAAGGGGGGCATGGCATTTAAGATATACACCGATCCCAAGCGAATGATTGCCACCGGCAAGATCGATGAGCTGCAGAGGTTGGTGCACCCCGCAGTGCTGGGTCCCAAGGACGTTCTCTGCAATCAGGGTGGCGACGCCATTGGTTACACCATGCGTTTTGTCAAACGGGCCTGGGTGTTGTGCCAGCTGTTGACCCGAGTCTTCAGGGAACGCCATCACATTGCCCCAGCAATGATGGCAGAGCTCGTCGGTAGGCTCCGCGATGGCATCGCCGCGGTGCACGATGCGGGCGCGCTGGTGGTCGATCTCAACGAGATGAACTTTCTCATCACGCCCGACTTCAAAGAGGTGTTTTTTATCGATGTCGATTCCTATCAGACTCCCCATTACCCGGCGACGGCCCTGGCCGACTCGGTCCGTGATTGGCATGCCCAGGTCTTTTCCGAGCTGAGCGATTGGTTTTCCTTTGCGGTGGTGAGCTTTCAGATGTTCACCGGAATCCACCCCTACAAGGGCAAACACCCAACGGTGCGAGGTCTCGAGGAGCGGATGCGAGCCAATTTGTCGGTGCTGGGATCCGAAGTGCGGGTGCCGCGGTCGGCCTATCCCTTCGAGAGCATCCCCGATCCATACCACGATTGGTTCCGTGCGGTTCTTGAGGATGGCGAGCGAACACCGCCCCCAAGTGACCTGGCGAGTACCTTGCGGCGAGTGACAAAGACGGTGAAGACCGTACTGAACAAGGGGGCCCTCGACATTCGTGAGGTGGGCAGCTTTGGCGGGCCTGTGACCGGCATCTGGGCCACGGGTGAGCACACGGTGATTGGTACCGCGGACGCGCTGTGGCTCGACGGACACCGGGTGGCCAGCCAGTACGGATGCGTTCACGCCGTGGGGTTCTCACCTCGGCTCGGGCGTCCTATAGCGGTCATCGAGCGAAAGGGTCTCGAGCTTTTTGATATGGTGCGGGGATGCATCGCACCGTTGGGGCTCACGGCCACCGCGATCCACGGACATGATGGTCGGGTCTATCTACGCTCCCGCGAGCAAATCGTCGAGTTGGTCGTCAAAGAGATAGGCGACCGGGTGATTGCTGGAAGTCGTGTCGCGGCGGCTATTCTGGAGCACGCGACGCAAACCTTTGATGGCGTTGCAATACAGAATCTCCTCGGATCGACGTACGCCTCGCTCTTTGTAGCGCGCGGTTCGACGCAGCAATGTCGCATACCTGAGCTCGATGATTGCCAGATCGTCGATGCCAAGCTCGACGGCAATGTTCTGATGGCCATCTGTCACCGCGACAACCGCTACGACCGGTTCATCTTTCGATTCGACTCGGCATGGGTGACTTACGACGTTCGTGTGGCGCGAGATGTGCCGCTCACGGGTCTCAACTTCGTCACCCTCGATACCGGCGTGTGTGTTTGCCTTGATGAGGACGAACGTCTGGAACTTTTCAGTGCGCAACCCGGCTCGCAGAAGATGAAGGTCGTCGAGGACGAGATGCTGGGTGGCGACATGCGTCTCGCCAAGAGAGGCGGACAGGTGCTATACGCGCAGGAGGACAAGGTGTACAGCATGAGAATGCGTTGATCTCACGGACGGCCTGTCGTCATCGTGAGAGTTGAGCCACAGTGATGAGTTATTCCTACGAGTACCCGAAGGCCGATCATACAGTCGACGCCGTTGTATTTGGCCTCGACCAGGATGCGGTGTCGTTGAAAGTCCTGCTCATCGAGCGTGGGCTGGAACCGTTTCGGGGCTACTGGGCACTGCCAGGAGGGTTCATCCACATGGACGAGGACCTCGATGCCGCCGTCTTGCGCGAGCTCGAGGAGGAAACCAACGTCAAGCTTTCATTTGTCGAGCAGCTCTATACTTTTGGCAACCCCAACCGTGATCCCCGGGGCAGGGTGATCTCCACTGCCTATCTGGGTCTTGCGCGGCCGAGCCACGTCACCGTGAAAAGGGGCTCCGACGCGGCCAGTGCTGTGTGGTGGTCTCTCGACAAATTGCCCGAGCTCGCCTTTGACCACAGCGAGATTCTAGAAGTTGGGATGCAGCGTTTGCGCTCAAAGGTTCGTTGGCAACCCGTGGGCATTGAGCTGTTGCCCGATGCCTTCACACTCACGGATCTGCAGCAGGTGTACGAGATCATTCTTGGGCGTGAGCTCGACAAGCGCAATTTCCGCCGCAAGGTCTTGAGCTTCGGCGTGTTGGCACCTACAGGCGAGACGCGTTACGAGCGCCATCGCCCAGCGCGTTTGTATCAATTCGACAAAGACCGCTACCAGTTGTTGCGCAAACAGGGCATCGACTTCGAGGTCTGACTCGAGGGGCAAGAATAGTTGAGCGAAGCTCCCGGCTGCGCTTGAAAAGTGGAGTGGCGAGTGCTTTACATGCCGCCCAAAGTGAATGCTGGGCGTGGTTGGGGAGAGCACACGCCGAGGAGCAAGACATGTTGATCGCGATTCCCTCCGAAGCCCCCGGTGGCCTCGACGCAGCCGTTGCCGCACATTTTGGCCACTGCCAGGCGTTCACTCTGGTCGAAATCAACAAGGACCAGATTGGCGATGTGACAGTTCTGGCAAATGGCGGCCACGAGCATGGGGGCTGCATGGCACCTGTGCATTTGCTCAAGGAGCAAAATGTCGAAGCCTTGCTTGCCGGTGGCATGGGCGCACGACCGCTCTCTGGATTTGCCCAGGTAGGCATCCATGTGCATTCCACCGCGGGGGCCGAGACCGTGCGCGACGCGGTGCAACTCTTTGTTGACGGTAAAGCGCCAGCTTTCGACCAGAATCAGACCTGCGGCGGTGGAGGGGGCGGATGTGGCGGCCATGGCCACGACCACGGCCATGAGCATGGACATGAGCAAGGCCATGATCACGGTCATCACCATCACGCACCTGTGGAGCGGGAGCCCATCGAGGGCAAGATCGACGTGCGGGAGGGTCGTATCATTGCATTTCATTACAAGCTCACCGAGAAGGGCGGGGCCGAGCTCGATTCATCGGAGGGTGCGGAACCCCTGCGGTACCTGCACGGCCATGGCAACATCGTTCCTGGCCTCGAAAAGGCGATGGTGGGCCTTGAGGTCGGCGACAACAAGATCGTCGAGGTTGTCGCCAGCGAAGCCTATGGCGAACGGGACGATTCTCAGGTGATGGAGGTACCCTTGGCCGAGCTGCCCCCGAACCCAGTGGTAGGGGCGGTGCTGCACGCTCGTCAACCAGACGGCAAAGTGGTGGGGCTCACGGTCGTCGAAGTCGGTGACACAACGGCTCGTCTTGACCTCAACCATCCGCTCGCGGGCAAGGATCTGGTCTTCGACGTGACCATCGCCAAGATCGAGAAGGCCACAGAGGAAGAAATTGTCCACGGGCATCCTCATTGAACGGTTTGTGCCAACGATTTGGCAATAGTTGTCGATGAGTCTGGAAACAGGTGCGCCGATAGGGTAGGGCTCCCCGCGTGAATAACATACGTAACTTCTGCATTATCGCCCACATCGACCACGGCAAGTCGACCCTCGCCGACAGGCTCATTCAGGCCTGTGGGGGTGTCCCCGACCGTGAGTTTCGTGACCAGATCCTCGACTCGATGGACATCGAACGCGAGCGTGGCATTACCATCAAGAGCAACACCGTCTCGTTGATGTACAAGGCGAAGGACGGAATTGATTATCAGCTCAACCTGATCGACACCCCTGGACACGTCGACTTTTCACACGAGGTGCGGCGCTCACTGATGTCCTGCGAAGGTGCCTTGTTGATTATTGACGCCGCTCAGGGCGTCGAGGCGCAGACGGTTGCGAACCTCTACCTTGCTTTTGAAT
>MGST01000045.1:3911-18360 GCA_001798605.1 Deltaproteobacteria bacterium RIFOXYA12_FULL_58_15
TCGATCTCCCCGCTGCTGACCCACCGCGGGTGCTCGAACAGATGGAGGCTGATCTCGGACTCGATCGGGACAACGCGGTGCTGTGCTCGGCGAAGAAGGGCGAGGGCATTGAGGAAGTGCTCGAAGCCATTGTCACCAAACTGAAGCCTCCTAGGGGTGACACCACCCGTGAGCTGCGGGCATTGATCTTTGACGCCCAATACGACCCGTATCGCGGCGTCATCCTTCTGGTCCGCGTCTTCAGTGGGTCCATGCGGTCGGGGCAGATTGTGCGATTGATGCACAGTGACAAGGAGTATCACATCGAAGACGTTGGTCTGCTCAAGCTCAAGCGAGTCAAGACGAAGGAACTCAGTGTCGGCGATGTCGGCTATGTCATCGCTGGTATCAAGACCGTTCGCGACATCCAAGTGGGCGACACCATTACCGAGGCCGCCAATCCCGCTTCTGAGCCCTTGGCGGGTTACAAAGAAGCGCGGTCGGTGGTGTTCTCCTCCTTGTACCCTATGAGCAGCGACGAATACGCTGAGCTCGCCAAGGCTCTCGAGAAGCTGGCGATCAATGATGCGTCATTGAATTACACCAAAGTGTCGTCCATGGCGCTCGGCTTGGGGTTCCGTTGTGGATTTCTTGGGCTGTTGCACCTCGAGGTGGTGCAGGAGCGGCTAGAGCGTGAGCACGACGTGTCTTTGTTGCTGTCGGCTCCAACTGTTGAATACCAGTTGACGCTCAATGACGGCAGAGTGATTCATGTAGATAATCCGGAGATGTTTCCCGATCCTACAGAGATTCAAGAGACTCGGGAGCCGTACATCAAGTCATCGATCCTCATTCCCGAAAAATATCTCGGTGCGGTGATTGAGTTGTGCAAAGAACATCGCTCGGCACAGGTTGGTTTTGACTACCTCTCCGTTGGCCGTGTCGAGGTCAAAGCTGAGATGCCGTTGGGCGAGGTTCTGTTCGAATTCTACGACAAGCTCAAGACCATCACCCGTGGGTATGGCTCATTTGACTACGAGACCATTGACTCTCGGCCTGCGGACATCGTCAAGGTCGACATTCTCGTCAACAAGGAGAAGGTCGACGCGCTTTGCCAGCTCGTACACCGAGACAAAGCGCGGGAGCGGGCGCTGCACTACTGTGAGAAGCTTGCCAAAACGATTCCACGCCATCAGTTCAAGATCCCCATCCAAGGAGTCATTGGCGGAACCATCATCGCTCGCAGTACCATCAATGCCTTTCGCAAGGACGTCACCGCCAAGTGCTACGGCGGCGATATCACGCGCAAGCGCAAGCTCTTGGAGAAGCAGAAGAAGGGCAAGGCGCGGATGAAGATGGTCGGATCCGTGCAGATCCCGCAGGAAGCCTTCATTTCGGTCCTCAAATCCGACGAAGAGGACTAGGCCCAGAGTCAATGGACGTTATTGGACAAACACACTGGGCGCGGCCAGTGCCAACGGCGGGTTGTTGGACTTCCCCTTTTCGACCTTTGGTTCTGTGCCCTTCTGCTCCCGGCGTTTGAGCCTGACGATCTGAATGTTGGTTGGGCCGAGAGAGCCGACGTCGATTCTCATCTCAGCGTCATCAGCAAAGGTGTTGGTGAACCGCAGATGGTGGACGCCATAGGCGAGTTGTAGCTCGAAACGTCCCATCTGGTTGACCATTCGCGGCACCAACTCATGATCGACGTAGACATCAACCCAGGGCACTGACTTGAATTGGACAACGCGACTTGGGCCGCGTCCTTGAGGCAGAGACTCGATTGGTATCTGGCGCCAGAGCTTGAGCGTGGTATCTGCCAAATCGCCAAAGAGCTGCGGCGGTGGTGGGAGGACGCCGACGCGCCGCCCGACAGTGCGCCAAGAGCGGGTATCGACAATACGAAGGTCGCAGACCACGTCGCCCTCGAGATCAATGAGAGAGCCAACCACCAGAAGTCGTGCTGCGAGGGCCCCGGTTATTTCTGCCAAGCAAGTGACGTCGTCACACCCGACGGCGTCACGGGCGAGCTCATGGCCGACGAGCGCTTCAAGATCATCCATGGAGGTGACGCCGCTCCCTGATGCGCGTTGCAACTCGGCGGCGACGACTTTGCCGGCGATGGTTGCCACGTCCTGACGCAGGCCGATGGCTTCGAACTCGGCGACGAAGATATCAGTTCCCGTTGCCAAGGGAGAGGTCACATTGAGCAACGAGGACAGCAACCACAGGGCGAACGGAGCAACCATTGAGCTGCATCGTGCAAGAACTGGGCCCTATTCAACTTGAGGCAATTACGCCACAGGACGCGACTCATTCTCTTGAGTCTGACATTCATGTCAGGCTTGGTCAGTCATCACTGCCCATTGCGTCGATGATTTGCTGCCACCCCGCAATACGGGTGAAAGAGGTGCCGAGGGTGCGGCGATGACTTCGGCTGACAACACCGGTTAATCGTGTTCTCTCAACAAGCGGCGTATGCTCTCGAGAGCCGCCATGGCCGCCTTACGAGTGCTACCCATATTGCGGGCAGCCCGTCCGATATCGATCTCACCCTCTTCGTCGCAGCGCACTTCGAGCTCAAAAGCGGCGAGCCAACGACGCTGTTGTGGACTCGGTTCTTCACGCAGGCGAGCCACAATTTCGCGGGCCCTTTGTTGACACCGGGCCACTGCCATGAGGCTTTCGGGGTCTTCGCCCATCAACGAATCGTGGGGTGCCCACTTTTTGTCGCCTCTTGCCATTCTTCTATTTTGGCTGCAGAAAACTCTCCTGGCAACGGGATAATTCAGGAAGGTCGCTTCCTTCTTGACTTTGCGACCGCTGTCGGTTCCGTCGCCGACCGTGGTTACCGTGGTCACCGTGGTCGGAAAGAGGTTCCCAAAGTCGTGTTTGAGTGGTATTGCGCCACGACTTGGAACCTGTTGTACCTCCTAGCGACGCCCGCCGGACGAGAACAGCAGCTAAGGTGCGCTATGAGTTTTCCCGCCGACTTGCCCCGCAAGTCAGAAGCATTTTCTGCCCTTGGTGTCCGGGACGATATCCTCTCTGCCCTCGCTGACCTCGGTTTTGAAGAGCCGACGCCAGTGCAACAACGGGTCATACCCGCTTTGCTCGGCGGTGAGGGGGACATTGTGGGTCTCGCCCAAACCGGTACGGGCAAGACAGCCGCCTTTGGCATACCTCTGATTCAGCGCACGAATATCGAGTCGAGGGCAATCCAGGGTCTGGTGTTGTGTCCCACGCGTGAGCTTTGCGTTCAAGTCTGCAAAGACATCGAAGCGCTGGGAAGGCACGTGGCTGGATTGAGGTGCCTGGCCGTGTATGGCGGCGCAAGCATTCAAGATCAAATCCGCGGATTGAAGAGGGGCGTCCATATCGTTGCCGCGACTCCTGGGCGCCTACTCGACATGTTGCAACGTGGGGCGGTCAAGCTCGGTGGGCTGCACACCCTGATTCTCGATGAAGCGGATGAGATGCTCAACATGGGTTTTCGTGACGCCATCGATGCAGTCGTCGAACATGTGCCCGAATCGCGGCAGACTCTGCTCTTCTCTGCAACCATGTCGCGGGAGGTCAAGGCCATAGCCGCGAACTACATGACGGACCCTCAGTCGATTGTTGTCGGCCAGGCCAATTCTGCCGCCGACAACGTCAGCCACGAGTTCTACATGGTGCAAGCGCGAGATCGCTATCTGGCGCTCAAACGTTTGGTCGACGTTCATCCACGAATCTACGGCATCATTTTCTGCCGAACCCGCAACGATACCCAAGAGGTCGCGGACCGGCTGATCCAAGACGGCTACGACGCCGAAGCTCTGCACGGGGATCTGTCCCAGAGCCAGCGAGACTATGTCATGAATAAGTTTCGCAGGCGGAACCTGCAGATGTTGGTTGCCACGGACGTGGCAGCTCGGGGCCTGGACGTCGACGATCTGACCCACGTCATCCATTTCAACCTCCCCGATGATGATGACTTATACACGCACAGGGCCGGGCGCACTGGTCGAGCCGGTCGGACAGGCTGTTCGGTGACAATCATCCATTTGCGTGAGGGCCATCGCATCCGTAACCTCGAGCGCCGCCTGCGCGTCAAGTTCGAGCAGAAGCAGGTACCGTCGGGTCATCAGATCTGCGAACAACAACTGCTCAATTTTGTGCAGACCCTAAGGAACACCACAGTGGATGAATCACTGGTCGAGCCGTATGTGGAGGCGGTGTCGGAACAACTCGCCGATCTCGATCGCGAGACGTTGATGAAGCGTTTCCTTTCTTTCGAACTCAACCGCTTCCTCGCATATTACAAAGATGCTCCGGACATCAACGTGCGGCCGCCCCACACCGGCGACAGCCGCCGCGACGGCCATGATGGAGATGGTCATCGAGGTCGTCGAGGTCGAACGGATTTTGTCTGCCTCAATATCAATGTGGGCAATGACGATGGTATGACGCCGTCGCGATTGATTGGAAGGCTCAACCAGGTCACCGGCAACCGTGACATCACCATCGGCCGTATCTCCATGCGTGCGAATCAAACGATCTTTGAAACCGACGGTCGGTTTCTCAATGAGGTGATAGCCGCGTTCGAAGGTTCCAGTGTCAACGGGAAGCGGGTCACGGTAGGGGAGGGATTCGGCCAGGCAAGTGCTGAGACCAACCCTCGCCAGAGGCCGCAGTCGTCATCCGGCGACCGTCCCAACAGGGTTGCGGGTCCTGCCCAGGGGGAGCGTCCAAGAATTGCTCATCCTCCCAAGGCAGAGGGATTTAAAACAAAGACAAAGCGTGAGAAGGTTCGCAAATCTCTGAGCAGAAAACAGAAGCGTCGCAAGGAGAAGAAACGGGCAGCCAAGGGGTAGGATTGCGCGAGAAAACAACTCGAAGGGATGGATGGACGAGTCAATCAAAGCGAGCCTGTCTGAGTATCTGGCTCATGTGGAACGATTGGAGTCGATCGCTGAGTCCATCGACATTGCCCCCGTGAGTCCGATCGAGTTCCTTGATCTGGAGGAGCGGATACCGCGGGAGCGGGCCCCTCGAGCTCGGATCAGTCTGCCCCTGCATATGGACATCCCCGGCATGGAGGCCACCGTTGAGGTCGAAGCTTGCAATGTCAGCAGTGGCGGCATGTTTTTGCCGCTGTGGCCGCCGCTACCCATCGGTACTCGCTTTGATGTCGAGCTTGCAACCAACGACATAAATTCTCGGGTTCAAGCTACCGTCGAGGTCGTCCGGCACCAGGCGGGATCCCCACCGTTGGGTATGGGCGTGCGGTTTGTGGAGATCCCGCCAGCAGCCGAAGCGTTGGTTGAGCGGCTGTTGGCAGATCAGGAAGCCTTTGGCAACTTCCGCCTTGAGGCGCTCATTGGCCGCGGTGGAATGGCCGAGGTCTATCGGGCCGAGGTGCTGGCGGGAGAACATGCGGGGCAGATGGTTGCCATCAAGAGACTCCTGCCGGAGTTTGTTGGCAGTGAGCTTCATGCCGATCTCTTCGTGAGCGAAGCAGATGTCTCCCGTCAACTCAATCACCGCAACATTGTCCGGGTGTTGGAGATTGGCGTCGTCAAAGACACCTACTACATCGCCATGCAGTATATACGCGGAGTGACCTTGGGCGAGTTTCTCCGGAGATTGAAAAGGACCCAACGGGCCATGCCTCCCAACATCGCCTGTGTCATCGCCCAGGTGGTTGCCGAGGCCCTCGATTACGCGCATCGGGCTTGTGGTGTTGGCGGTACCTGCCTTGGTTTGGTGCACCGGGACATCAACCCGGCCAACGTGCTCCTTTCCCAAGATGGGGAGATCTACCTCAGCGATTTTGGTGTCGCCCACGTTGGTGCTCTGGCACCGGCCTGCGAGGGACAGGTGCTCGCGGGAAAGGCCCCTTATCTTGCACCCGAACAACTCTCGGGAGATCCTGTGTCGCCCGAATCTGACGTCTTTGCTCTGGGTGCCGTTCTCTTTGAGATGCTTACTGGCGAGATTGCTTTTGAGGCCGAAACCGTCTCGGAGATATACAAAAAGGTACGCGCCGCGCGAGTGGTGAGTCCGTCACAGATTCGCAGTGAAGTGCCGGTTGAGCTGGACGAGATTACCCTCAAGGCCCTTCGTCGCCGACGCAGTCGCGACGCTTCGACTTTCTTCGACCTGTTGAACAGCCGTTTCTCCCGTGGCTCCGAGACTCGCTATGAAACCGCAGGAGCCATGGCCAGCGATCTGATCAGCGCCGCAGCTCGCCTGGGTGCCAAACGCGAGCAAACTCGACAATACATTAGGGCAATAGTCAACGAGTGAGGTTGTGGGCTTTGTTGTATGAACGCAGCTTCTGCCGTGCTGCCTTGTCGACCAGAGCGAAGATGCGGTCCCCAACATCGCGCTCACCTGCGGGCTTGTGGCCTTCGAGCCAATGAAATGTTAGTTCGAGCCTTCTACATTCTGCAAAGAACAGTTGGTAGAGATCAGCATTCTGGAGGGGCCGTCCTTTGCGGTTGTGGAATTGTGCTGACTGCAGCCGTTCTTTGCGCTCGAGGAGATTGGGGATGTTGGCGCAGTCGGTGAAGACGTGAGTGGCCGTGCCGTCGGCTAGGCCGCCCAATGCAAGCAATACACCCTGCAACTCCAATCGCGTGTTGTTGGTGTCGGAGAAGAAAGTCAACCGCACAGCATCGATGGTAGGTTCCGCGGCCAGATCGTGACATTCGAGAAAGGCGGCAAAGCCATGACGGTGCTGTGGGTCAAAGCTGCTGTCGCAGAATAGATAGGTCAATGACATGTGGCTTTGTTCAACGAGGGGCTTTCGTGGGGAGGTGAAAGCATGTCATCCTGCTCGGTTCTACGGTTGTTTGGTATTGAATTCTGAGATTTCTCAACAAACGTCTGGAGCAATGTAGCAGGGTGTGAGTATGTTGTCGCTGTGGCACTCATATCAAATCGACTCCCGCATGTTCTGACTCGCTCCGATCTGGCGGAGTTGTTGACACCCACCTATGCCAGGGAGGTTGGCGTCAGCGACGAGTTGGCCCTCGAACGCATGGCGCGCGCCCTGAAGAACTCGGGCATTGCCGACAAACTCTACAACGCCGTATCGGGTGCACTCGTTGCGGTGCGAGGCGAACGCACGGAAGACGCACTCATGGACGGTTTGTCGAAGGCGGTACCCAAGAAACTCCGCAAGGTCAGAGCTGCGCCTGGAACACCGGCACTGACGGCGGTGACCGTGTGGGTCAATGTGGAGATTGGTTTGGCATCGGAGGATCTTCGCGGCACTCTAGAGAGCGGCAAGGGGCGCACGCTCCTCGACCAGGGCTTCCGCGTCTTGGGCGAGTTCTTGGTGAAACAGTTGCTGGGTTAACCCGCCAACTCGCAAACCGCTGCATCAATAACGTTACTGCAAGAGGGCCAGCAGATCTTCGCGGGTGATGCTGCTGGCCGCTGCCGCGTCGCCGATAGCTGTCGCGGCAAGGTCGCGCTTGCGCTGTTGTAAGGCGAGGATGCGTTCTTCAACCGTATCCGCGGCAATGAGGCGGTGAATGAAAACAGGCTTGTCTTGACCAATCCGGTGTGCGCGATCGGCGGCCTGATCTTCGACTGCTGGGTTCCACCACGGGTCGAGGAGGAAGACGTGGTCTGCGGCGGTTAGATTGAGGCCGGTGCCGCCTGCCTTGAGGGACAACAACATCACCGGTGGCCCGTCGGGAGCCTGGAAGGCATCGACGACACCCTGGCGATCTCTGGTCGTGCCGTCCAACCTTACAAAATCCAGGTCTGCTTGGCGCAGGTGTGGCTCGACCCGGTCGAGCAGCGAGGTCCATTGGCTAAAGACCAGTGACTTGTGGCCGCCAAGGTTGGCCTCGTCGAGGGTGTTAAGCAACAGATCGAGCTTGCTTGACGAACGGTTTGCAAGTGCTCCCTGGCCAGGTACCAGAGACGGGTGGCATGCCGCTTGCCGCAGTCGTAGCAACGCTTCGAGAATTGCCAGGGTGTTGGTGCCGCTCGCGAGTGCCGCGACCACTTCAGCGCGGGTGGCGGCCTTGACCGCGTCGTAGACTGCACGCTCGGACTCGTCCAACTCGCAGGTCAGGACCAGCTCGGTACGCGGTGGTAGCTCCAGAGCCACGTCACGTTTGAGGCGGCGAAGTACGAAGGGTCGGATCCGCTCGCGCAGTCGTGCAGCCGCGTCTTGGTCACTGTTTGCGATGGGGCGAACGTACTGTTCTTGAAAATCTGCATGGCTCGACAACAGGCCGGCGTTGATAAACTGAAACTGGCTCCACAGATCATCGAGTCGGTTTTCCACGGGTGTGCCCGTGAGCGCGATACGAAAGTCAGCCTTCAGTCGAAAAGCGGCTCGACTGATCTGGCTTTGCGGGTTCTTGATGGCTTGGGACTCATCGAGCACCACCGTGTCCCAGTGCCTTCCGGCCAATGTGTCCGCGTCGAGGCGCAGGACGGCATAGGTGGTCAGGATGATCTCGGCATCGGTGTCGAGGTTGCGGTTGGGGCCGTGGTAGATGTGGGCAGATAGTTTTGGGCGGAACCGTTGGATCTCGGTCTGCCAGTTGTGCAAGACGCTGCGTGGGGCCACCACGAGAGTCCGGCCGCGGATGGCGCACAGTGCCTGCAGGGTCTTGCCCAATCCCATGTCGTCGGCGAGTAGGCCGCCGAGGTGGGCATCGCGCAGGAAGGACAACCAGTTGACGCCGTCGCGCTGATAGCTTCGCAAGGTCGCGGTCACGTCCCCTGGGGGCGTTGCCATCGGGATACCGGCGAAGTCCCGCACCAGGTTCTCGAGGTGGCGAAAGGTTTGCGGCGTTTCTTGACCTGTCGCTTGGCAGAGGGCAATGACGTCGGCAAAGGCAAAGGCGGGGACAGGTGCCGCTGCGTCGTTGGCGCCGCGGGCAGCCAAGAGGTCCGCGAGTCGCGGTCCAAACCGGTTGAGCCAGTCGTGGGGGAGAGAACCGAAACCGCCCTGCAACAAAGGTGCGTGCTCATCGCCCTGTTGCCAAGCCCGTAGCACCGCACTTGCGGCTGCACGGCGAGTGCCGCCAACGGCAGCTTCGTCGGTGGGGGCGAACCAAACATCTATGCGCCCGTCGTCGTCGGCCCGTAAATGGGGTGCCAATCTCGCTGTAAGATAAAACGCCGCTTCGCCGCCGCCGTCCTTTATCACTCGTATATTGTCGAAATCACGCAAGCGGCCTGCAAAGTTGAGTGCATGGCGACCGGTGAACCGCTTCTCGACGCCAACTTCGAGCTCCAACTCGCGCAACAACAGTTGTCGCAGACGCTCCTCTTCGCGATAGTTGCGGCGAGGCACATCGAACTCGCCGAGGAGGGTCAAACTCTCCCCCACAACCCGAGCGCGCGGTGGCTCTCCGTAAACCAACGACGGAAACACCACCAAGGTTTCTTGTTGCCGAGTGGAATGCAGGTGCAGGCGCACAGGGACGGTGTCGGCGTGGGGCAGTGTGGCGCTGTCGACGATGACGCGGATCTTTTTTTCGAGGTCAGGCAACAAGCCCGCGACCAAATCATTTGCTTGGTGCCGAGGAATTACCTTGCCACGGCGGAGCTCGTGAAAGAGTCGCTCATTGATGCCGTGCGGACAGACCGGCGACAACTCTGAACCCTTGCGCAGCACGCCATTGCGGAAAATTTCATCGACCACGGAATCCTGTTCGAGTCGCAAACGAAATCCTTCGGCGCAGTCCTCGACGTGCAGACACAATCCGCTGCTTGGTTCGCCGATCTGTGCGGCCTTGCCGTTGTACGTCAGATCGGGGGCGTCGATGAGGGCTTCGAAGAGGCTGGGGATCTGCGGCGTCGGGATGCCACCACCGGTGAATCCTGCGCAGGCCTTGTCGATGGCGAGGTCCTGGCGGTTGGTGACGAAGCTTGTACCTTCGTGGCCTTTTGCCGCGACCGTGAGGGAGGTGTAGAGCGTTGTCTCTTTTCTGCCTGTGACAATCACCCGCCGAAGGTGCAACTCGTCGCCATCGCGATCGAGGCGATAGCCGAGTCTCCCGGATGATGCTGGTGAAACGGCGTTGGTTAGATTGCTGGCCTGGTCGTGAACACCCTCGGCGTCTGCACTTGTCGCTGACGACGGGTCTCCCTGTTTTCGGGCTTGGTGTACGGCAATGACCGCGGCGGCGACGTGCTCGCAGGCGTCTTCGCCGCTCTCGCATTCACATTGCCAATCTTCGTCCTCGGGATAGAGCAACACCGCCCGGGCGACGAGACTGCCCTTGGTCGTGATTCTCACCTCGATGCTGTGGCCATCGCTGCGACTGGGGACGACTCCGCCACCGCGTGCCAGCAGCACCCCCTTGGACCAGGTGGCTGGCGAGCAGGCCTCGCGGATGGCGCGAAACAGTTCCTCCATCTGCGCCCAATAGCTCAGTCAAACGAATTCAGCAAACCGAGCAGGCTTGGCTGAAGTTCGAGCTTGTTCGGTGTTGTGAGGCGGCGCGAGTTATTGAATGTTGCTGCCCTTGGCCGGGCAGGCGATGCGCTTAACCTTGGGTTTGCCGTCGTAGCGTTTGCCGATCACCAAGAGCAGCACGTGGTCGCCCGGAGTGGGCTCGAAGTCACAACCGTCGTAGTCGAAGACCACGTCGCCGAGTTGGGCATGGGTGACATAGCCGAAGCCTTGTTCTTTGGACCACGACTTGATGACGCCCCTGGGATCGGTGACGCCAAAGCCACCCTCGTCGACGACTGTGGCCTTTGCACCGTTGGCGGAAGCATAGGGGTCGCTGCCTGTGGGAGCGTCGCCGGGCACTGCTGGGTTTGCCTGTGCCGCTCTTGGTTCGGCGATGGGCGTTTGCGCGACAAAGGGGTGAGCCATCTCAGCCCAGATCTTCAAGCTTTCGACTGCTGCCCACCAAGATGTGAGGTTGGTCTCGGCGGTAGCGGCGTCCGCTCCCGGCTGTTCAACTCGAACGGCTGCGCCTTCGGGGACCGCGTCAATGTGAAAGGCGATCTCAACGCCACCGATGGTGAGAGCAACCACGCGATTGGGTTCGAGTTGGCTCAGATGGGCGCTGAGGACGGTGCCTTGCCCGAGCCCGTCGTTGCCGTCGCCCCAGCCCCCAACCCACACGCCGCCAACTCGGGCGTCGGTCACAACTGTGCAACCCCACCACGCCTGAAGATCTCCTGGGTTCAAGAACGCTCGGTAAACGTGTTGCGGCTCACTGGCTATGACGATGGGGACGGGCATATCGGTCTCATTCCTTGGTGGATTGGGGCGACCCTCAGAATAGATCGGACTGGAATTATATTCCATTAATGTGCGGGCTTCGATCAAACCTTGATTTGTTTGCCCTATTTATTAGACTGGCGCATGATCGATACGTCCCAGATAGCCGCGATTTGCGACCCCATTTTTTCCAAGTTGAAACGCCAGTGGGAGTTCGACGGTCGGTTCGGTGCGGCCTTGCTGGTGTACGCCGCCGCCGAGGAGGAGGTAGTCGGCGGGGTGCTCGGTGCCACCTTGGCGCACTCGTGGACCAGCAAGACCTTGAGTTCGGCGCCCGGTGGGATGCAAACGCTCGCCAATCAAGTTGGGGGATTGGATACGGGGCAGCGTTTCTGCCACTCCGACCCTGATGCTTCTGTCGTGGTCTTCGCGACGGTTTGGCCGTGGGGCGGAGGTGCCAAGATTTCGCTGCGTGTTGGTTGCTGGGGAGCGGATCTGAGCTCGGAGGATCTCGGCATGGCCCAGGCAAAGCTGAAGAGTTGTTTTGGTTTGTCGTGAGCTCTGGGTTGTTTTCGACGCGACGTGAGTCCTCAGCCCGAAACTTCTCCGCTCGATGTTGTTGCCGCCTCTAGCTCACGGACGCTGACTCGGCGACGATCCCTGAGGCGTTCGAGTCTTTCCTGGGCCTGAGTATAGTCCGCGAGCACTTGGTCTCCTTCGACAGTGCAAAAGAAGCCTGCGTCCCCGAGCAGGTCGCTGCGGACTTTTTGCTCGGACTCCATCGCGGCGATATCGGCGTCGAGTTTTTCGACTCTTTCCCGTAGCGGCCGCAAACGCCGCAGAAGCGCTCGATGTTGGTTCTCCCGTTCAAGCGCCTGGCGTTGTCTTAACTGGTTTTCCTCCCGGGCCTTGGCTTGGCGCTCTTGTGCCTGCACGCGCCTTTGGGCTTTGTCGTTCCTGTGTTTGTGGGACGTCCTGGTTGCGTTGGTGACGGAGTTGTTGTTGTCGAGGTCGCTCTGGGCCGAGGCCAGATACTCATCGAGTGATCCCGGATAGGTTGAGATATCGCCGTCGGCCACGTTCCATATGCGAGTCGCCAGACGTCGGGTGAATGCTCTGTTGTGACTGACAAACACCAAGGTGCCGTCGAAGGTGGTGAGGGCGTCCGCCAGGCGCTCACTCGAGGCCAAATCCAGGTGATTGGTCGGCTCATCCATCAACAGCAGGTTGTGGGGTGACAAGAACAGGCGAGCCAACGCGACCCGTGCTCGCTCGCCGCCAGATAGTACAGCGACCCGCTTCTTCACGTCGTCACCGCGAAACAACAGCGAGCCGAGGAGAGTGCGCACATTGCTCGACGACTCCCCGGCGATCTGTGTGACCGACTGCAGAACTGTCAACTCTGGATCGAGGATGTCGGTGTGATGCTGAGCGTAGTAACCGGCATTGACGTGGGCACCAAAGGACAGCTTGCCAGAGTCACGCTCGAGCTCCCCAGCGAGTATCTTGAGCAGTGTGGTCTTGCCTGCGCCGTTGACGCCGATAACACCAATCTTCTCGCCCCCGGTCGCGCTGAGGTTGATGTTGCGGAGCACCGAGTGTGATCCGTATGACTTGCTCAACCCCTCGACCCGCAAGACCTCCTTGGCGGTGCGACTGGTTGGAGGGAAGGTGAACCTTGCAACGTCGTGGTCGTCGTGGACGTGTACCTCCTCCATCTTGTCGAGCGCTTTGATGCGACTCTGCACGGCCCGAGCCTTATTTGCCTGGGCGCGAAAGCGATTGATGAACTCCTGCGCTTTTTCGCGCTCACGCTGCAGGTTCTTGGCACGGTTGCTGAGAAGGACCCGTTCCTCGGCGCGGGCGTGGAGGTACTTGTCGTAGTTTCCGGTGTAGGCACGGACGCCCTCGGGTTCGAAGCTCCATATCCTGTTGACCTGCTCGTTGAGGAACTCGCGGTCGTGGGAAATCAAGATGAACGCACGCCCGTAGTTTTTGAGAAAGCCGCTGAGCCACCCAACCGAGGACATATCCAAATGATTGGTGGGCTCGTCCATCAGCAGCAGATCGGGTCGCATGAACAGCAGGGCACCCAACAGAGCGCGCATGCACCAGCCACCGCTCAGCTCGCCGAGGTCGCGGTCGCGCTCGTCTGGAGAGAAACCCAGTCCGGCGAGAATTCGCATGGCCATGTGGTCGCCGTACTCGGCTTCGAGATGGTCCAAACGTCCGTGGAGATCGACAAGCTCGGAGGAGATCGCCAATGAAAGTGATTCTGCTGATTCGCCCGTTGAATCGCCGGCTGCTCCGGCTTCTCCCTCGCTGAGGTTCCCAGCCTGCCGTTCCAACTGCTCGATTCGTGCCTCCAGCTCGGATCGACCTGGCACCGTTTCACGTACAAATTGCAGCAGGCTCCGGCCCCCAGTGAGGACAATCTCCTGCGGTAAGTAACCGATGCGCAGGTTTCGTTGTCTATCCAAACGCCCACCATCGAGTTTCAGCTGACCTGCCAGCAGCCGCAGCATTGACGTCTTGCCCGAACCGTTGGGTCCAATCAGGCCGATGCGATCACCTTCGGTGAGCCCCAAGGAGAGGTTGGCAAACAGCTTTTTGCCGCCGAGTACCAGTGTCGCTTCATCTAGACTGAAAAGTGTCACGGTAGGGCCTATAACCGATTTTCCTCCTGTGGTCTCGAAACATGGAAAATCGACCGGCCCAATATTCACATTCTTTTTTGACGGGACAACAGAGCGCCCTGGCATGGGAAGACCTATGTTGTGTCGCATGTCTACGCAAACGTTGCTCAAGTTTTCTGGTGTGCCGAACACAATCGCGAAGTCGGGACCTGCGGACGCCCAGACGGGACCTGCGGACACCAAGTCGGGATCGGCCCACACGACGTCCGTGATGTCAGGCAGCGACAAGATGGTGAAGGTCGTCATTGACCAACCAGGAAGCTATGACCGCCTCGACGTCAAAACCTTTGACATGCCCGATCCCGGTGCCCGCGAGGTCCTGATAGAAGTCCGTGCCTGCGGAGTCAATTACGCGGACGTCATTGTGCGCATGGGGCTGTACAAGTCGGCGAAGGAATTTGTTGGTTGGCCTATCACGCCAGGGTTCGAGGTCGCAGGCGTGGTTGCAGGTTTGGGTGCGGAGGTTGACGACTTGGAGATCGGCGATGAGGTTGTCGGGCTGACTCTTTTTGGTGGTTATTCGAGTCATGTGGTTACCGGCCGGCCCTATGTTTACCGCAAACCCGCCGGTTTG
>MGST01000046.1:0-1016 GCA_001798605.1 Deltaproteobacteria bacterium RIFOXYA12_FULL_58_15
TGACGCTCTTTGCCACGAGCTATGGCGGCTGGATGGGGGGGTGGGCACCGGTCATGTGGCAGGACGACCAAGACGAGCTTGGCGCAGACTCGGGACTCGGCGTTGTCCTGGGTAGCGGCGCTGGAATGCTCGCAGGTGGTATTGCGTCACAACTCACGGATTACTCTCTCAAGGACACCGGTGAGATCGCCTTTGGGGCCGCGACAACTTCTGTGCTCGGCGCTGGCCTCGGCCTTCTGGCATCCCCGGACACAGATCTTTGGGTCGGTTTGATGGAAGCCACGAGCCTTGCCGGTACATTGGCGATCGCCACCATTGCTCCCGACACCACCTATTCGGGATCCGATGCGGTGCTCGGCACTCTCGCCGCTATCTACGGCGTCTACCAGGGCGCTGGCTTGTCCTTGTTGCTCGACGCCAACGACGACCAGGTAGCTGGCGCCATGATGACCGCCGGTGCCATAGGCGCATTGGGCGGCAGTTATCTCGGCAAATATCTAAAACTCGACGGCTCAGACATTTGGATGCTCCTTGCTGGCAGCGCCTGGGGCGTGTGGATCGGCATCTGGACAGCGGCGGCCGTCGATCAACTCGACACGGGCGGCCAAGACAATCCCTTCTTCCTCGGTGTCGGCACAACCGCTGTGGCCACCGACGCGACCTTGGTTGCCACATCGATCGCCATTAGCAAGCTCGTCGGCATGCCGCCAAAACAGTTCGCGTGGATCAGCGTTGCCGGTGGTCTCGGCCTCGTCGGTGGCCTTCTGGGTTCCTATCTCTCGGGCGGCGACGCCATGAGCCCGCAAATGGGAATCGCCGTCGGTAGCACTGGCGGCCTCCTCATCGGCACGGTCATCACCAGCTTTGTCGATTGGGAGCAGCCTGCCTATGCGCTCGCTCCTGGATATGAGACCTCATCATCGAGCTCAGCGACAGGCATGCTCCCCAACATTGCCTGGTGGTTCCCGTCCGTAAACGTCGCCCCCGTCGGGGACCGGGATGGTCTGTCTCCTGTA
>MGST01000046.1:1078-18246 GCA_001798605.1 Deltaproteobacteria bacterium RIFOXYA12_FULL_58_15
CGGGTTCGGTTACAGTGGCCGCAGGTTTGCGATCGCCCATCCAAGAGGTGACTCATGCTCTCGTATGCTCTGTGCGCGGCCCTCATCATTCCAACAGTGGATCTCAAGGATGGCACCCTGCCGTGGTGGAAAGGCTCGCCGCATTTTGGTGTTCAGCTGCACTACGGCGTCGGTTCTGCGTCCATGGAAGCAGCCAATGCGGGCGTCACAAACGCTTTCGCGGGAAACGGTGCTCAACCATTTGGCCTCGCACACTCGGTCGAGGTCTCCCTGGTCTTTGTCTCACCATGGCATGCGCGTTTGCAGGCCGGTGCAGCAGGTCTGTACGACTGGGCAACTTTCCCGCACCAAGGTATCGATGTTACCGGTCACGCATGGGCTGTGGTCGTTCCGATTCTGTTGGGTTATCGGCTGCCACTGCTCGACGACAAGATCGCCGTTTCCTTTGATGCGGGCGTCGAAATCCAACCTGTAGGTGGTTACGGCTTCACCAGTGACCCCGTTGATTCTCCGACGATCATCACTGACGGCACGAGCGTTGGTTGGACCGTGCGCGCAGGCGCGGCGTGGCACATCGTTCCCCAATTTGCCATAACCGCCGAGATCATCGGGCGTGGCTTGAAAACCAACGAGGTCATCCTTGAGGCTTCTCCCAATACCCACGTCGCTGACAACCTAGACTTCTCCGGCGTCGGCGTGCGCACGGGAATCACCGGTTACTTCTTCTAGCTAATTCGCTTTTGGGGCGAGGAACTCGGATTTCACCGGCAGCTCAATGGTGAACTCCTTGATGCCCATCGCGTCGGCGAGGGTGAGGTCAAGCTTGTCGGTCCCTGCTGGAAGGTTCTTCTTGGGAAACTCGAACACCAAGAGGTTCAGCTCTGGTGCATCGGGAAGAAACTGCCCCACGTCGTTGATGATATCCGGCTCGGAGCCAGTACCCTCGTGGGTCAGCTTCCCCTGGCTGTAGATGAACAATCGCCATGAAAGAGGAGTCTCGATGTCGCCAACCATGGAAATCATGTAGGTAACCAATGGCCCGATGTCCTTGTCCCCTAGCTCGACGGTCGCCGTGATCACGTCAAAACGAACGCCATTTTGCACCACAGTCATCACCGGCTTGTAGTCGCCGCGAACAGTATCGATGATCTTCTTGTACCTCGCGGCCTTCTCCACCAGTTGCTTCGGTCTGGTCTCTTTTTCCTCTTGCTCCTGAAATGCAAGATAGTCGTACGCAAGGTCGCGACCGCCATCGAGGTTGAGAGCGCCGTGACACCAAACAGGGAACTCGCCACCAGCCGCCGCAGCCACCTCGGCGCGCGCCGCATCGACAGCGCCCCAGTAGGACTTCATCGCCGTCGCCGCGGCGGCGGTGTACGCCTCATTGTCGAGCTCACGAGTCTCTCGGAGCTTGTCGTTCAGTGCCCTGCGAGCCTTGGGAAGCTCCGCCGCGAACTTCTCCATCGCCTCAAAATGTCGCGTGATGCGCCAGCCATCATCTTCCTTGACCATCGGCAGAACGCACGAGAACTGTCGGGCATGGGCCATTGATGTCAGCTTGATGGTCATTAGGGTTTCGGTCTCACCGGGAACCAACACCTCAGAGGAGCAGTTGTTGTGAGTTCGCAGGATGTGCAAATCGAAGGTTTTCTGGTCCCACTCGAAGCTGATGTAGTCCATCTTCGATATTTCACCGCGATCCTTTTTGGCGAACATGTCGTAGGCTTCGCCGAACTGTTGTGTGGTGTGGGCGACACAGAACTCTTTCGCCGTCGACTGTGGCGAGCCACAACCCGATGCCCCCCAGACCATAACGGTGACGGTAATGGCCGCACGTGCACGAAGAAGTCGAGACAAGCTACTGCGTGGAAGTTTTCTCATGATCCCCATCCCAGTCAGATGTAATTGGTAGATTTGGCCGAACCCCTAAGCGAGTCACAGCAAAATCGCAAGGGGGTGCTGCAGAAATCGTCTACAAGAGGCGGCGTTACCGGGAGGGTGAAACGAGAGAGTCCATCGGGCAACTCGCGGGACCAGATTCAACGTCAATATTACACCGCTCGCGCTGCAACAAATCCATGTTGGCAGCCAACCCGTCGAGCCACGGATACAACACATGAGCGCGGCGATACGCTGCCTCGGCCGCATCGAGCTCCCCGAGCAGCTGTAGAGTCATGCCCCTGCTTGCGTGCGCCTCGGGAAAATCATCAAACATCAACGCGGCCTGGGTGTAGCTTTGAAGCGCAGGCTGCAGGCGTCGGGCATGACGATGTGCGTTGCCTACATTATAGTGCAGGACAGCTACAACTTCTGCGTCCGTGAGCGGACGGTGGTACGCCGACACCTCCCCCTGCACTGGGTAGCGCCTCTCGTACCAAGACGCCGGCATGTCTTCGCCCAAGCGCAAGAGTTCAATATTGCGGGGACCGTAAGGCCCATTGTAGCGGACAAAAAGGTGGCCAGGCACCAACACACCTGTGAGCGGCAAGCCCGCACGTTTGGCCACCGCCAGGTACAGCTGACCGAGACCTACACAGGCACCACGCCGTTTGAGCAACACCGACGGCAACAGCACATACTCCAAACCATCGTCGTCAACCTCGCGTTCAAAACCACCTTCACCAAAAACCACACGATTGATGGCGTCGATGGGGTGTTCCCCATCTTCGCGGAGGAGCACTCGCCTCGCCATCTCTCCGAGCTCGGCTGGCTCACCACTCGGAGCCGACTCACCACCGGATGCATCGGAGGGCATCTCCCCCTCGGCGATGGCCCACAATTGCCGCTCGAGAGCAGATGCCTTATCACCTGGCGAGGTACACCTGACCGCCGCGGCAAGAAGACAGACACCCGCTGGGCGAAGACCCATGGCAAACGCTCGTCTCACTTGATCAAGAGCTTCCAGTCTTCCCAATAGTTGTAAAGGTCTCGGGCCGCCATGACCCAAATCACCAGCCTCTTGTCTTCCAGCGCGTCTGCCTGACGCATAAGCTTGAGACGAACGTTGGGCCCACCACCATAGCTCATCACCAAATCGACGGGCGTTCCTAGGTTCTTGGCGATGTGTGCAGAAATCCCTGCGTTGCGGCAGAAGGTGCGCTGATACACCCCCGTGAAGCTGTCGCCCAAAATAACGATGGGGCTGTCCGGGTCATCGTCATACGGGGTGCCATCGGGCAGTTGCACCTGGCTGCCAACAAGCTGCATGGGCACATACTTGCGCCGTTCCTTGGGCGACATGCGTGAGGGCAAGTCCCCCTCTTCTGTGAATGACTTGGCGACAACCTTGTAGGCAATCTTCGCTGCCACATCTGGGTACCAAGGATACTTCTCAACCCTTTGGCCTATTGCCTTGGCGGCGATTTGAAGACCCCGGTCCGTCCAGTGGGTGTCCTGGCTGAGATAAAGCTCCTGGTCCGCCTCGCGTCCACGTTCCTCGAGAAACAGGGGCAAGAGATCGACGACCTCGACACCAAGGGCCCCGAGCTCCAGGACCAGCTTGCGCTCGAAGGGATTGACAATTTTGCCGATGAGCTCCGGGCCACCAAGCTCCTCGGGGTAGATGGCGCTCTTAGGCGGAACCGGCACGAACAAAAAGTCGATTCCCTTGGCAGCCAAGGCGTCTCGCATCTCGACAATCACCGGTAGTGGGTTTTTGCCCGGTGGTTGCGCCGTCAAATCTCCGCCGATCATTTGCTGCAACGAAGCACGGAAAAACAGATGGTCACCGCGCCCCGCCAATGCTTTGAGCGCGACATCTCGTTTGTTCAAAGCTGCCGCCACCTTGCGGTGAAACGTTGCTACCTCTTTGGCCCATGCATCCCAACTGCCCCCGTGCTCACCGAGTTCCGCCTCCACCTGAAGACGCTGCGGGTTTGGCATCGCGGTGACAACTCTGGATCCTGCGACCTTGGCACCCGAGCGGGCCTTTCCCGACTTGGCACGATCACCCGTGTCGCCGTCAGCGCCATCAATCAGAAGCACCGTGTAGATGGGCTCGCCCAAGGGCTTGCCAACAATCACGACGCTGGGCTGTTGCCAGGTTCTGCCATGCAGGAGTGCAACAACGCCGGGATCCGTCGAGCCGTCGGGCCATGCCGAAGTAACAGGAACCAGATCGGTGTTGTAGGACGGGTACCAATAGGAGGTCAGCTCGTTGGCCCACACCTGCAATTCTTCGCCGGCCAGTCGCTTCTTGCTGTACTCGTCACGAATGTACGCGAAAACCTCAGGGCTGATGAGACCGGCACCAGCGCGACCGTAAATCTCGGGGAAGCCATCTTGATCAGCATCTGGCATGTCGGAGAAATCGCGCATCCAAGGTTGCATCTCGATCTCCACCCAAAGCTCGACTGTTTCATCCTCGGCCCAGTGCACGTATGCCAGGGCACCCTGTTGGCGAACGATGTGGGGACCGCCGCCTGCCCCCCAACTCTCACTGCGAATGGCAGCGCGAAGGTCCTCCAGTCCTCCCGCCAGTTTGTAGTTCCACTTGGCGATGCGATCGACGAGGGCGGAGAAGACCAAGGGTCGCCTCTTCTCCGCGTCGGTCAAAGAGGTCCGCCCCAAGGAAGCACACAGTGATTCGCGATCTATCAGCGCCCCAAACGGCTCTTCGGGAACCTGGCCACTCGAGGGCGACAATCCTTCCGGCTCCGGATCTAAAACGGTGACATTGGCATGGTGCGCAGCAAAATCGAGGTTGGCGCGGGTCGGGACAAGAACTCGTCGAACCAGGGCGCGTGAATGGATGCGATCGTAGGCATTCTCAGTAGTCACCTCGGCGTGAACCACGGGCTCTGCTTCTTTTGGGCCGGACCACGGCAACCTCGGCGCTGACGCGCAAGCAACGCCGACACTGCTGGCCACCAGGATGATCCGGGAGCTATCGAACATGGTAATGACCTCTTTGGTAACGCCACATGACCCGCAAAACTGCCAGACCGTACTTCCATGGCCGCAAATGGGAGACTTCATCGCCGTAATGGGTTGGTATGGGTATTTCACCCACTCGTAGCTTCTGCGCCCGAGCACAGGCTATCACTTCTAAATCGAAGTCGAAGCTCTGACTCAATGACGCGAAATGGATCTCCCGAAGCGCCCGTGATCCGTAGACGAGATACCCACTGAAATAGTCGCTCAAGCCTGCACCCAGCACCCTATTGCCGAGCCCTGTAAGGGCACGGTTGGCAATGTACTTATACAGGGGCATTCCCCCGAGTAGCGCCGTGCCCGAGGCAACACGGGATCCCTGAACCAAATCGAAATCCTTCAAGCGAAAGAGCAGCCGTGAGAGCTCCTCAGGGGCGTATTGGCCATCTGCATGTACGCAGGCAACGACATCAGCACCGAGCTCACGGGCAGCTTGCAGCCCATCTTTGACCGCCGCTCCATACCCACCATTGTGCACCCGCGTGATCACCCCGACCCTGGAATCAGCCGCGGCAAGATCTCGAGCCACCATGCAGGTGTCGTCGGTACTGCCATCATCGATGATTCGGACCGCGAGATCTTCATGGCCCGCACTTCCGATCACTCGACGCACAACCGGGTCGAGAAAACGGCCGGCATTGAACGTGGGTATGACAACCACCAGCTTCATGGATGGCATTTACCACATCGACGACGTTTTGCCGACACGACAGTGTCGGCAAAGCGTCGCTCAACCGGTGCCAAACAGAGCAAACTGCTGGCGTCCAAACATGCGAGAGCTGCCCCAGCCCGAGTGCGTCCGCGGATGATCAACGCGTGGCGGCTCGCACGCCAGCGGCTGCTCCTTGGAGCAGTCGCGGCGCCAGGACTGCCGCCTCGCGTTGGTGCATCCGCGGAGTTAGCACTCGGGCGGTGGGAAACAAATGGCGGGCTCGAAGCGAAGTTTCACTCGTGGACAATGCGCCCGATTGAACACCGGCCCGTGCTAACGCCGCGATTGAGCCAACACACTGGCATAGCGAGATACGTAGTCGTCGATGATCGGCGGCAACGCGTCGATCAGGCTGGTCTTGGGACGCCAGTCAAGCAGCTCCATGGCGCGTGAAATGTCGGGTATTCGCGCCACAGAGTCGTCATAACCCTCGCCGTAAAACTCGGCGGCTGTAACCTCCTGCGTGCCAGCGAGCGTTGCTCCTGTTACTTGACGCACATAGGCGGCACTGATCAACTCTGCGAGCTCGGCTATGCTCACTTCGTTCTCTGGGTTACCAATATTGAGGATCTTTTGGGCGCATGCGTCGGGTCGCTTGACTACCTTGACGATCGCTTGGATGAAATCATCAATGCCGACGAACGTGCGCCGGTGAGATCCCCCCTCAACCAAGCGCAAAGGCTCGCCAACCATCAGGGCGCCCATGAAGCACGCCAACACCCGCGGCAGACCTTCCCCATCGACCCCGGAAACGAAGTCCATGCGGGGGCCAATGACATTGAAAGGCCGGATGATGGTGAATTGCAGGCCGTGATGCTTACCGAGTGCCCAGATGCGCCTTTCAAGAAGCTGCTTGGCACACGCATAGGTCCACCGTTCCCGATCCATCGGCCCCAACATGAGACTGGTCTGCCCCTCCATCATCGTCTCGGTGCGCTCCCCGGAGGAGTCGATCGCCATCCGGCCATAAACCTCGCAGGTCGAGAAATGGATGAGTCGACGGCCACGGTCGCAACAGCGATGACACAAGGGAACGAGATCCGTGTAGCTTGCGTCGATGACATCGAGGGGACGGGTATTGTAGAGGGACGGATTGCACAGGGCCGTTAGGGAGATAACGAGATCACATCGATCAGTCACAGCTCCCATGAGGTCGAGGTCCCGCACTGTCCCCTTCACCTTGTGCAGTCGCAGATCATGGCACTCGAGCTTGTGGAGGTCGATGTCGACCGCTTCTATGTCGGCGTTGGTTTCGCGGAGGAGCGCTGGCACCAGATGGGAGCCGATGAAACCTCCGGCACCCAGGACACAAATCCGAAAGGGGGTCTTCGCAGTCAAAACTTCCTCAGGACGGACTCAAAACAGCGAGGTCGTCGCGCCCAGCGCTACGGTCCAGCTTTCAAGTCCATTGTCTGGCGACAGACCGGTGGAGCCCGCCAGCAGAAAAGCCACATAGTCACTGGACCACTCGAGGCCCAACGAGAGGTTTGCGGTGTAGAGTGACTGGTGGTCAAGCACCTCGCGACGCTCGCGATCACGCTCCGTTTTTGCCGCGAGGGACAAACCCACGGAGGGCACGAATGGTCCGAGCAGATACCCCGTGTAGGCGTAGGCACTGCCACTGGGAGAACGATAGTCACCGATACTGTTTTCCCCACCGCCGTAGCCAACATTGCCACCCACGAGAATCAGTCCCCATATCTTATCGAACGTGTGCTCGAACGTGAGCGACCCACTGACTTTCCCCGCGCCGAGCTGAGCCACCTGCGGCAGCACCACTCCCTGTCGAACGGCATCATATGAACCACTCGGCAGCGCCACAGAGAGCGTCAGTCGGCTGGAGTTTGTGAGTCCCAGCTTGCGCGTCACATCGAAACTGACGTCGCCCCAACCAGGTATTTTGGCGGTCTTCTTTTCGCCAAAAACGTCGACCTCTTGCACCTTGTAGAGGAAGGGAGCATTGGCGCCGACGGTCCATTTGTCAAAGAGGTCCGCACTCGGCCGCGTGTTGATGACGAAGGCATGGCCGCCATCGAGAACCGTAGCGCTGGACATGCACTCGAATCCGACCAAACCGCCGCTGACGCTGCGCCCGACCCATTTGACGCCACCGGCAGAGGAGCTCGCTCCTCCGCCGCCGACGCCACAGCCACCAACGCTCCTCCAGCTCGCCAACAGGGGCTGAAGGTGGTGAATTCGCGATGACAGCTCACGTTGTCCAATCTGCAAGCCGTGCGAAGCAGACGACGACCCCACAGACAATTGAGCCACACGGGCTTGCTGCATCACACCGGTGATCTGGCGATGCAACATTGGCTGCGCCAAGCAAGCGATGGCTGCGACAATCACCAACAGGGTGAGAATGCTGATTGCTCGACTAACCATCGCTACAACACCACAACGTCGTCGGGGTCGACCAAGCCGCTGTCTTCCACTGCGTCCCGGGAAGCCTTCAGACGATCGGCGCTGAGAGTCTGAAGGTAAAGATGGATCTGCGGATAATGGTGCAGCACCTGCCGAAACTCAAGAACAGGGAGAACCAACGCTCCAACCATCCCCTCGGCGATGACCGAGGCTGTGGTTGGCTTATTGTGAAGCAACGAAATTTCACCAAAGACCTCTCCGGGGTTGATCTCACCGACGACCACGGTCTGCCCAACCTCATTTTCGATCTGCACTTGCGCCTTACCCGTGGCCATGACGAAGAGGCCCGTGCCTGGATTTCCCTGTGCGATGATTTCCTCACCCGAGGAGAAGCTGACCGTCTGGAACTTCTCGAGCAGACGACTGCGGCTCTCCTCGTCGAACTGGGCAAACAACGGTGAAGTGCGCAAGAGATTGAGCAAAAGCCGGCGGCGACAATAGTCGACGAGTTCCTGCAAGACCTTGGGTTGGTACTGAGAAAGCTGAGCAACCTCCTCACGACCGAGCTCGAAATACTCCACCACGGTGGCGGCGGTAGCCGTTGCCGTCCGGGGTGCATGGGTAATCAAGGCCATCTCCCCGAGAACGGCACCGGGCCCAATCTGACAAAGCACAGCCTGCCCCTTCGAGATCGATACGTGGCCACTGACGATAATCATCATCGAGTCGCCCGGCGCTCCCTCCTCGAGAAGCTTAACCCCGTGGGGAACACGTCGATACTGCAGGCGTTTGACAGTCTCGACAAATGCCTGGGCGTCAAGCTCGCAAAACAGGGGCATCGGTTGCGGCATGGCCGCGGCACCAGCAGGAGGAAGCTCACAACCAATACGCGCACACTGCGCAAGCCTATCGCTTAGCGGCATGGCCAACAATGACGCCGCCGTGGCGCCCTGCACTGGCTGGCGGTTCACCTTCAGGGGTGGCGGCACCGCCAACTGTCCAGCTTTGGCGCGTACGCCGCGGATATGCAGATGATGCAACAGTTGCACCAGTCGCGGCTCGTCCGGCGAGCGTGAGAGACCGTGCTTGATCACGGCAATGGCTGGCAGGAGATAGCCTTGATGCACCAGACGTTCCGCGAGCAGGCCGAGTATCTGGATGGCCGCTCCGGGGTGACCCGCGTCCCCCAACGCCAACCCCAGAGTCATTCGCGCGTAGAGATCGTCGGGTGCGACACTGATGATCTCGGTGAGGAAGCAGACAGCTTCCGCAGGCTTTTGCGCATGGAGACACTGATTCCCTCGTTCCCACAAAGATGGCAGATCACTCATGAGGGCCAGGTTCACGCCTCGGGCAGGCAAGGTCAAGAGCCTTTTCTGCTTCCCTGGGATCCGCCTAACATGACCCACGGCTTACTTGTGCCCAACCCCAACTTGGGCCAAAAATGAACAATTGAGCGAAGGAGTGGTGTCGTGGAATCTGCACCGACAAATGCCGAAGAAGCCCCTGCGCGCGGGTGGCGAATTGCCTTTTTGGTGGCTTGCACCATCGGCCTTTGTCTGAGTCTCGACCTGTTGCGCCTGCACGTCAAAGTCCACAACGACCCCAACTACCAATCTTATTGTGCCATCAATGAGTTCGTTAACTGCGAGACCGAAGCGCTCAGCGAGTGGTCTACAAATTTCGGTTTACCCACCGCTGCCTGGGGCGCATTCGGTTACCTGCTCATGGCGTGCCTCGCCATTTGGGGTCTCCAGTCACGCCGCCGCACGCCGAGTTGGCCCTTCGGTTTGTTGTTTGTGATCAGTGCGTTTTGCTCATTGTTGGCGGTTTGGTTTGGTTTTGTCTCCTTCGCGTTTCTCGCCTCCCTTTGTATCGTTTGCGCCGGCACTTGGCTTACGAGTCTCACCTTGCTGTTTCTCTCCTTTAGAGCGCTGCGACGCTGCCATTTGTCGGTTGTAGCAGCGGTGCGCGCCGAGATTGATGCTGTCCGCTACCACCCAGCGCCGTTTGTTGCCTTCTCCACGGGTGCCCTCGCGGTGTTGCTCATCCTCTGGGCATTAACCCCCCGATACTGGGACATTCAACAACCACCACGATCTGCCAACGTACCGGTAGGTGACAACGAGGCCGGCCATCCGTGGATTGGTGCCGTCAAACCGAAGCTCACGATCACCGAGTTCAGCGACTATCAATGCCCCCATTGTCAACGTGGACACGAGGAGCTGCGCAAACTCATTGAGGAGATGCCAGACGCCGTAAGGCTTGTCCACGTCCACTATCCCCTCGACGCTTCCTGCAATCCGGAGCTGGACCGCGTTGTGCACCCCAATGCCTGTGAGTACGCAAGATTTGCCCACTGTGCCCAAGAGCAAGGTCGATTCTGGGACGCCAATGACTATCTGTTCACACACGGCCGGCGACGCGACCCCATCACTGTCAATGAGCTTGCGGAGGCGGCCGGACTGCGACGGGACTCCCTCGCCAATTGTACCAACAGCGTTGCGACCACCCGTGCTATCGCCCATAACGTCGCCATGGGACGCGACCACCATGTTCGCGGTACACCCACTTTTTTGATTGGCCACGAGATCTACCCTGGGCGCATTCCGCCTGAGGTCCTCATCGAGGCATTGGGTCTGCAGGAGTAGCGTTCTTTTCGGCTGGCAACGGCACCTTCTCTGGCCAACACATCATTGGGAGCAGTCCACCGTGGTGTGGTAGCTTTTTGCTCTCATGCAATCACCTTCGCCAGACAAGCGCGTCCTTCTCGCCCTCGGCCTCGTGACAGGAGGCACACTCCTGCTCGAAGTCACGTTGATACGACTGTTATCCGTCGCCCTGTGGTACCCGTTTGCCTACATGGCCCTGTCCACCGCTATGCTCGGTTTCGGCGGAGCAGCCGTCATCGTCAGTCTTTCTTTCCGTTTGCGTAAGCTACCCCTTGGAACCACGCAGACCGTTGCTGCTCTAGGGTTCTGCCTCTCCACGGTGGGTGGCTACCCCTTGTGGAATATCCTTCCCGTCGAGCCGATGAACCTCGCTCACGATCTCAGTCAACTGCTGTGGTTACCGCTGTTACTCATCCTGATAAGTGTACCCTTCATGTTCGCTGGACTTTTTGTAGCGCGGACATTCGCGGCGTGGCCGCAAGCCTCACCACTCCTCTATTTTGCCGATCTCGTCGGTGCCACCGTGGGTGTCATCGTCTTCGTCATTTGCCTGCCAACTCTCGGCGGTCCAGGCACCCTCGTGTTTGCTGGAGCCACGGGTGCCGTGGCAGCTTTGGTCTTGGCACGCGGTACGTTAGGACAAAGAGTGGCCCTTGCTCTCACCGCTGCCGGGCTGCTCGCAGCGGCCGCTGAGGTCGAACGAATTGTGCCGCTTAGAATCACCCCAAACAAGTTACTCGGAACAGAGCTCGCGCGTCGGTTGCCGCGTGGCTCGAAATGGACGCTCTCCTCCACCATCGACGTCATCGAGCCGGGTCGCAATCTCGAACCCATCATTATCATCGATGGCGGCACGGCAATGACACACGTCCCTCGGGTCCGTCGCAACGCACCATTGCCTCCCCCCGAGGGTTTGCGCGCGCTCCCCTATCTGGTGACCGCTGGGAGATCCACGCTGGTCATTGGGTCCGGAGGTGGCGTCGAGGTTGCCGCTGCCCTTGGTGCCGGCTCTGAGCGAGTGCTGGCGATCGAGATCGACAGCGCCATCAACGACCTTGTCCGAGGCAAACTTGATCCTGTTCTCGGCGGACTCTTCCACCGACCCGGCGTGGAGCTGGTCACAGCTGAAGCTCGCTCCTACCTCGCGGCCCACGAGGAACGCTTCGATGTCATCGCCGCCTTTCACACCATCTCCAACGCGGCCAGCAGCACCGGTGCCATGAGTCTAGCGGAGAGTTATCTCCTGACCACCGAGGCCCTCGAGCTCCTTTTGGCGCGACTCTCGGACCAGGGCGTACTGGTGATGAGCCGTCCTGAGCAACAATTGGGGCGACTGTGCGCCACGATGGCCGCCGCCTGGCCGCACGAGTCTGACCTGCATGCCCACGTCGCCATCCTCACGCAAACCCGCGCGCAACCAGATTTTCTCGCCGCCGTCGTCGTGTCTCGACAACCCTTGAGCGAGGAACAATTGCAGAAGCTCCGAGCCGCAACCCCTGGCAGAGTCGTTTATCTCCCCGGTGGCGATGGCGATGCCCAAGAATTCTTCGATGCGGCCCTGTCCTGGCCGGATCCACAGAAACTCGCTACGGCCCAAGCTACACCCTTGCCGTACACACCGGCCACGTTGAACCCGACCACCGACAATCGACCTTTCTTCAACCTCCCGCGTCCGTGGACCGACATAGGCTTTGCGGACGTTGCTGGCGTTCTCGATTCCGGCGTGCAATCGAGGCAACGACTCGAAGAGCTACCCGTTGGCCAAGTGGCGATCCTCATCCTTTTGCTCGAGGCCAGCCTTCTCGCGTTTCTGTTTGTGTTGCCGCCATCACGGGTGCTGCGCAAAAGTGGTGTGGACAGGCACGCCCGATTCTCAGTGGCCACATATTTTGCAGCTCTCGGCTTTGCCTTCATCACGGTCGAGGTGGTGCTCATCCAGGCCATGACCCGCATCGTTGGGGAGCCAGCTTGGTCAATGCTCGCGGTGTTGGCAACTCTGCTCAGTGCAAGTGGTGCCGGCAGCATCGTTCTCGCAGGTCGATTGCAATGGTCCCCCGCTCGAGCTTGCATCGGCGCGGCGACGGTCGCCTTGGTTGTGGCTGCCGTCGTACCGACGATCGCTGATGTTGCCGCATCTCTGCCTTTTGCCGCGCGAGTCGGGGTGGTGGTCATCACAGTTGCTCCCGCTGGCTTTCTCATGGGGGCACCATTCTCGGCGGGGCTCAGCCGTCTGGAGCGTAGCGATCTCGTCGCCTGGGCATGGGCGCTCAACGGCTTGCTCGCCGTGGGCGGAAGCATCGCCGCCTTGGTGCTCGGCTCCTCGATCGGTTTCGCCGCCGCAGCATGCCTCGCCGCCGCCATTTACGGGGTAGCCGCATTGAGCGGAAGAGGCCTGGGTTCAAGCATGGTCTCTGCGTCAGTCAAAGAGTGACATAAGGCCCATTCCACCGTGCCATACGCAAAGGACTGGGCTATACGACAGCCGTCATGGCCATTTGCACACTCTTAGTCGCCGCGGTCATTTCCCTGCCGGCAGGCGAACAGGACGCTCAGCCCACCGCCCCCACCATCGAGCAGACCAAGGTGACTCTGGTGCTCACGGCGCCCCTGCGTGGCCGTTTCCATCTCATAGAAGGAACACCGTCAACCACGCCGTCCTTCGCGAACCTGATCGCCGGCGTCGATGCGCTCCGCCTGGAGTCCCGCCGGGCCGGAACCTCCGATCCCGTCGTGGTCGCGGTCGGCGATACGATTCGGCCACACGCTTCTGCGCGTTTTGCCCTGTCACTTGGACGGTCAGGTGCGCAGCAAATCGCAGCTTGGTTGCGACGTCTCGGTTATGACTACGTGGCGCTCAGCGCCGAGGATTTTCTTTCCATTCCCCAACGTCTGCACCTGTTTCTGGAAGCCACGTCGGACGCAGGCCTTCTCGTCTCTGCGGCCAACCTCGACTGCCAGGACAACGAAGGTGCGGCGAGTGCACTGTGTTCTCTGCTGCAACGCAACAAGACACCGTTTTCCCTCGTCGAACGCAACGGACTGCGCATCGCCATCTTCTCTGTCATATACACCGACTTGGCGGCACTCGTTCCAGCGTCCAATTTGTCGGGCGTCGTCGTCGTCGATCCGCTCGAGCGCGCCCGCGCAGTTGCCAATGCTGCCATCGCAAGTGGGGCTGACCTCATTGTCGTCGTCTCTCGACTCGACACTGAGACAACCTCTCCTACCAGGGCTATCGATCTCGCCCGCGTTCTGCCGGACAACTCCGTGGTCATTGCCAAGGCATACGACAACGGGGGCAAACGCACCGTTAGCGAAATCCGTTTCGCCGGCGCGGGCGCGTGGGTCATCACCTCGCCGACCGAGAGCCTCGATCTTCGGCGCGTCGAAATCACCCTAGAAGCTGAGAAGGGTGCTTGGCGAGTTACCGATGTTGGCAATCAGATAATCAACGCAAGCGCACAACCACCGGAGGCCGCCGTCCTCGCAGACCTGACTGCGTTGCACGCGTCCTACCACCAGAAATGGGACAAACCGATTGGCAACGGCGTACTCGCCGAACCCATGGATGCCGATGACCTGGCGCAGTACCTGATGGAGGTTCTGCGCCTCAACACCCAAAGTGAGCTCGTCTTCATTCCCCGGGTGATGATCGACAGCAATTCGATCTTCCCGATCACGGGCTCATTGACCCGTCACGCCTTCTTTGCCGCAGTCCCACACCGTAATTTCCCCTACACCTTCACCGTCAAAGGCTCAGAGCTCAAGGCGCTCTGCGCGTCGTTGCCCACGCCGGGGGCCCCCCTCGCTCGCAACGATGTTCTCGCGCGGGGCATCGAATGTGGTTCATCGATCTTGGTCAACGGCCGAACCATTGCGGCCGACGATGAAGTTTCAGCCGCAACGGTCGAATACTTGGCCAAAGGTCCTTGGAGCTTTCTCGCAGACAAACAACAGAGAGTTCAGCCTTTCCTGCTGGACGGTACCAACGAAGGCCGCACCGTTTGCGACCTCGCCCGCGACTTTCTGGGCAGTGAGAAATTCAATGGAGACACTGCGGTTCCCATCGACATCCACACCAACTTCCCAGATCTCGCGCGAGAGCTGCGGTGGCGATTCCAAGGCGATCTCGATTTCAACCTATCCGACACACAGGCCAGAAACCGACCCAAGTACGAAGAGAGTCAGCTCGAGCGGGAGAAGTTCTTCTCTCTTCGCGGTGAGGCCCGAGGAACAGCAACCGCGAGTTCCAGCCTCCACGAAATCTCAGTCGATGGTCGGATCAAATACGCCAAGGGCCGCACCGAGGAAACGGACTTCACCGAGATCGATGATCTGGACACCCTCGAGCTGATCTACAAACTCAACGCTCTGCGAACCGTCGACTCAGGATGGTGGGTTCCAATCCCCTACCTTGGCACCAAGGGCGAAACAGAGATGACCCAACCAGAAGAGCGGGACTACCACCACTTGGAGCTAACCGGCACCTTGGGTGTCCGCTTCCCATTTCGTCCGGAACTGGAGGCGAAAATCGCTGCCGGTATTCGCAATGAGTTGTTCGATCCGCAAGCCGAGCCCGTCCTGGGTATCGATTTCGGCTACGAGCTCAAGAAGAAGAGGCTCTTCAGCGTAGGGGACAGCCCACTGGAAATGGAGTCCGTCCTAACTGCATTCTACGGCGACTGGGGCATCTCGGACACACTCAAGGGTGCATGGGTCAATCGACTTTATGTCTCGTTGGTCGGTCGACTGTTCTTCAACATTACCCATGATCTCTTTTTCTTCAGCAAGGAGCACAAGGAGCTTGCCCTCCTGTCACAACTGACCTTCGGCCTCAGCCTGCGCGGCTCAACCTCTCTGCAATCGTTCTGACACAAACCCTACGCCGCTCCTCGAATCGTCGGGCTTTGTGGGATAGGGTCTGCTGCATGGCCTTACGTGAGGAAATCTTCGAGCAACCAACAACCCTTGCGCGACTACTTGCAAACCAGCGCGCCAATATCACCCACATCGCGTCCGAGCTGCAACGGCGAACGGTACACTTCGTCATGATCGCGGCACGTGGCAGCTCCGACAACGCTGCCCGCTATGCCAAGTATGTATGGGGAAGTCGCAACCAACTGCCCGTTGCGCTCGCCGCACCATCGTTGTTCAACCATTACAACGCGCCGCCAAAGCTCGATGGTGCTCTGGTCGTGGGAATTTCCCAATCCGGGCAATCTCCAGACATCGTCAATGTCGTCAGTGAAGGCCGACGCCAGGGTGCGGCAACTTTGGCCATTACCAATACGCCAGATTCACCGCTCGGGCGGGCTGCCGAATGGGTCATTAACCTTGAGGCCGGTGCCGAGCTCTCCGTTGCAGCGACGAAGACCTACACCGCCGAATTGATGGTCATCGCCATGCTGTCTGCCGCTTTGGACAAACGCACAGACGCATGGACGGCACTCGACGGCGTTCCCGCAGCCGTGGACGGTGCACTGGCTCATGAGTCGGTGATTTCTAGTGCAGCAGAGCGACTGCAGAGAATTGACCAGTGCGTGGTTTTGGCCCGCGGCTTCAACTACGCCACCGCTTTCGAGCTCTCCCTGAAGCTCAAAGAGCTAACCTACGTTGTGGCAGAGCCATACTCCTGTGCTGACTTTCAACACGGCCCCATTGCCATCGTCGATCATGGTTTCGTGGTGATTGGGATTCTGCCCACCGGAACAACGTCTCCACAAATGCGGCAATTTCTACAAGATCTCCATCAGCAACGTCGCGTCGAGCTCCTAACCATCGCCGATGACCCCGATCTCTTGGCTCTCGGTGATTACCGATTTCCCATCCCACAACTTCCGGAATGGCTGAGCCCAATCGCCGCAATTGTGCCCGGACAGCTATTTGGTCACCACCTCACGTTGGCCAAGGGTTACGATCCCGAGCATCCGCGGGGGTTACACAAGGTAACAGAGACGACTTGAGACAAACACCGTCTCCGGTCAGTTCGTATCCGTCGCGCACCGGCAGTTTGTGGAATAGGCGATACTGCAATCCGTGGATTCCGCATCAGACATCGTGACAAAGCAAGCTAGACCACAGGCTTCAGAGCACGAGTGCGGGCCGGCGGGCACATACATGCAGCCATTGTCGGCGGCGACGTTGGTACCCATGCTCAGGCACCTTGAGTTTGCGGAGAGGGCGTCACAAATCTGGTCGCAGCTATTTCCGGTTTTTTGGTTGGAGAGGATGCGAACAATTTTGCAGACGCTCGCGTCACAGATTAACGATGTTTGGCAGTCGTCATCGCCGGTGCTCGTGTCACATCGCTCGCCAACCGCACCGGGTGCCTGGCAAAGGCGGACACCCTCGCTGTTTAGACGGCATACGTCAGGGACGGTGCATTCATCATTGTTGCTCGTCGCGGTGCAGATGGGAAGGTCTTCGACGCAAGTGAGCCCGTCTCCCGTCCAGCCAGACCCACACTCGCAGTCAAAGCTTGGCGATGG
>MGST01000046.1:18310-19281 GCA_001798605.1 Deltaproteobacteria bacterium RIFOXYA12_FULL_58_15
GCACCGCCGGCGACGCACAGATCGTCGTGGACACATTCGCCGCTGCAGGCGTTGTCATTGGCAGCACAATTCACCGACCTATCGGAGTCGTCGCACACCGCGCAGTTGCCACTGCACTTGTTGACATCACCGACACAACTGAAGGAGTTGCCACTGCCCTGGCAGCCATTGCCGCTCACAAGACAATCGCCACTGCATAGCGCCGGGTTACCGGCGCAATCAAAACGGGTGACCTCGGTTGCGTCCTGCTGACACACTGAACAGGTCCCGAAACATACGTTTTGGTTGTCGGAACACACGAAACTCCGCGCACTGCCGAATCCGCTCGGCGAACACTGGAAACAATTGCCGAAACAATCACCGTTCATCGCGGTGCAGGTTCCGTCCCCCGAGACGTTGCAGGCACTGCAATTGCCGTCGCAGCTGCTCGCACAACAGACAGCGTCGATACAGAAACCCGACGCGCAGGTGTTGTCATCGCTGCATGCCCTACCGTTGTCGATCCTGCAAACGGCGCTAACACCAGTCGAAATGCAGGTCCCATCGTTGTCATTCAAAACGGTGCAGGGTTGGCCCAACAGGGACGTTGTATCCTTCTGACAAACGCCGTCGTCATCGCACGTGTTCACCGTGCAGCCGTTGCCATCATCGCAGAACCCGTCTCCCGTGCATCCTGCGCAGTGGCCGTCGTGATTACAAACGCCAGACCAATTTTCGCCACCGTCCTGTGTGCCGTTGCCATTGGGATCTTCGCCCCCAAATGGACATGCCGGTTGCGCGTCGGTACTGCCTTGGGGCCAAATCGGTGCGAAAGTGCAACACGCCTCGCCCTGGCAGCCGTCGGCACTCACGCAGGTCCCCGTCGATTCCACACAGACCTCCACCGGCGTTTGTTGGTTACAGGACACGGGCGACCACTGCGAACGACTGTTGAACGGCGCACACACCTCGCAGCCGTTGGTCGCATTGAC
>MGST01000046.1:19316-35978 GCA_001798605.1 Deltaproteobacteria bacterium RIFOXYA12_FULL_58_15
CGTCGGTGTCGATAAGACAGCCCTCAAGGCAAGCGGGACATTCGGTGCATCCGTTCAACTCTTGATAGGAAAAGACGCAAACACCATTGTCGCAGCTCCCTTCGCCTTCGAACACTCGGACGACATCACTTGGGAGACATTCTGGGCCAGGGGTAACACTGCAATCCATTGGCTCCCCCGTGCAAACGCCGGATCCATTGCACGCGGAGTTTGGAGTGCAAGGATCTTGATCATCGCACGGCGTGTTCTCGGCACGGTTGGGGTAGTTGCATGCACCGCCGATGCATGTGACCCCTTCAGTCGTTTGGCATGGCCCCGGCGCGATGTTGCAGTCGGACGGCTCGGCACATTGACTGGTCGTGGGACGACACAAACCTTTGATACAATCCTCACCGTCGCAATCGCTCGGCCCATTGCACTGTTTGATGCACTGTTTCTCGTAGCAGTAATAACCAACTTCACATGGGCCCGAGGCACCACAACCGTTGGTCTCGGTGTCGGCACAAGACGTAACGGCAAGTGCAACGGCCAACAAGAAGATTGGCGCTGTTCGTTCCCGGAGGTTAATCCTCCGACGCGAGGAATCACACAAGCGTGGATGGTGCGGCATGTTCGGCCTCCGTGTCACGAGAATCGCCGGTGGGAGATTATCACGCACCACGAAATCGACAAGTAGCATGAATCACGACAATCATGACCGACGTTCCCGCTCGGTGAGCTCGGTGAGCCAGACCTTTGTGCAGAGACACGTTGGCAGGTATGATTGCTCACTTCTGGTAAGTGGGTTGAACCTCTGCGCAAGTGGGTCGTCATGAGTCGGTTCATTCATTGGGTGGGTCTCGTGCTTTGCGTGGTTCCCGTTGCGGCCCATGCCGCTGACACCGCAATGCCTCGCATCATTCATGAGGCGTGCAGCCAATTCGAGAAAGGCCAGGCTGTCACCATCTTGGCTCGTTTCGAAGACGAATCGCAGCTTTTTGATCCGAAGGTGATCTACCGCACCCGTTCTCGATCCCCATGGAAACACGCGGCTTTCACGCAGGATGGAGAGATCTTCCGAGTTGTGTTGCCCGCACGAGAGATACGAGGACGCCTTCAGTATTTCATCGAGGTGTTCGATGAGTACGGCAACGGCCCGGCACGGGTAGGCAGCCCCGACAACCCCATCAAGCTCGTTCCGGTCCTGGGCGCAGAACCGTGCCAACAGATCCCAACGCCCTCAGAGAACATAGAAACCACGGAGAGCCTGGAGGCCGTGATGACCCATGACACCGGGTTGAGCCCTGTAAGCCCTCCCACAACTGAGGAGACGGCTCCTCCTTCGAGAAGAGGCGCATGCTCCCGCAGCTACAGGCCACTGTATTGTGAGGCGTGGCTATGGGGCATCGTCGGCGGCATCGTTGCGACCGGGATTGGCGTCGGCGTCTACTTCGCCACGGCTGACAACGGTAGGGAACCCACCCCGTCGTCACCGGAAGTGCATCTGAGCATCCGAGGTCCGAACCCGACTGGTGTTCCTTGAGGTCAACGAACATGCGAACTGGTTTTCAAATCTTTGTCATGGCTGGGCTTTGTGCCTGCGCGCAACCTGAATCAGCCACAGAACTAACGTTCAACCCGCAGGTAAGGTGGTCGACTGCGGTGGATTGTCCTTATGCCGACGACATCGGCGGAGCGCTGCGGGCTGTTCTAGATCTCGGCGGCGGCTACCCTTCATGTCCATTGGTTGTCGACCGAGACACACTGGTCGCTACCGGCACATGCGGTCCTATCCTTGCCGGCATCATTTCCTACGTCGGCCTGGATTATTACTACGAGAGGGGCGTCGGCCAGCCGGTGTCCCTGTCATATGCAGTTGGCTGGGTAGACTTGCGCCAGAGTGCGCTGAAATCAGGCAAGGATGTGGTTGAGGTTGACTTGACCGGCGATGGCACAACGAGTTGCTTCATCGACACACCCGATGAGCTCAATGCCATGGCTATCGAGGATTGTGCCCTGATTGACAATGACGAGCTGAACAACCTGTGCAACGCCAAACATTGGGCCGCGGAAATTCTCACGGAACGTGAATACACCCTGGACCTGAACCACGACGGCACCGCCAACCTCGAACAGGCGTGTACCAGCGGCTTGGAAGCGCCATAAGTTGCAACACGGCGTTCTTTTGGGGTCAGGCTGCTGCCACAACGACTTTGCTGCCGAGATTGACCGACACGACCTTGGAGAGTCCAGGCTCCTCCATGGTGATACCGTACAAACGATCGGACTCAGCCATGGTCAGCTTGTTGTGGGTGATGACGATAAACTGCGAAATCTTGGAGATATCCCGCAACATCTCATTGAAGCGATTGACGTTCGCGTCGTCCAGCGGCGCATCCACCTCGTCAAGAACACAGAACGGGCTGGGTTTAATCAGGAAGATAGCGAACACCAACGCGGTTGCAGTAAGCGCCTTCTCACCACCGGAGAGCAGCGACACACTCTGCAACTTCTTGCCGGGCGGCTGCGACACAATCTCGACACCTGATTCGAGAAGGTTCTCCTCATCGGTGAGCTCCAACCTGGCTTCGCCGCCACGGAACAAGCGCGGAAAGACCTTCTGGAACATCTCGTTGACGGCCCGGAAAGCCTCCGCAAAGCGGTCGCGACTCGCCTTGTTGATGCGGATAATGGCGCGCTTGAGCGAATCCAATGCAGCCTGAAGGTCATCGCGCTGTCGCACCAGGAAGTCATAGCGTGTTTCAATTTGCTCACATTCCTCGATGGCGGTGAGGTTGATGGGACCTATGGCCTTGAGCGAACGGTCGATTTGCTCGAGGCGCTCGTCCTGCTCTGCCCCAGGCATACCGCGCATGTGGTAGTCACCAACCACTCGCAGCAACGAGACATCGTGTCGCTCAGCGACGTGTTCGATGAGACGATCCCGCTCCATCTCAAGGCGCTGTATGTCCATGCGAACTTGCATCGCCGCATCTTTGACGTGGTCCACCTGCTGGCGCCTGGTCCGCATGCCACGATCGATCTCGTCCATATGCAACCGCTTGGCCTCATAGTCACTGCGGGCGGCACTCAGGGACTGCCGCCTGGTCTGCGCAGCATGAGCCATCTCACCCGCTTCGGCATGACCGCGTTCGATGCGCCCTTGGAGCTCTCCAACCAAGCTCTTATCCTCGGTGATGGAGCCGACGCCGCGCTCAATGCGATTGCGCAGATCGGTTTCGTCAAAGCGGAGACGCTCAATTGCTTTCCGGGTTGCTGCAAGCTTCTCTTCCCTGGTCGCCAGCTGAACCTTGAGGTCGGTGAGGTCTTTGGCTCGCCGTTGGGCTTCTTCAGCGTGCTGCCGCAGCAACGATTGCTTCGCAGCAATCTGGGACTCGACATCCCGCTGCCGCTCCTCCGCCTCTTCAGCCGCCCCCTTGGCGCGTTTCTGGTCTCCATCAATGGTGCCGAGCTCTTCGCCAAGTTGCTCTATCTCGTAGCCAATGACTTCGATTCGCTCGTCGAACTCGGAGATATCCGATTGGAGGGCCTCAAGATCTTTGCCAAGCTCAGCCCGTTCAAGCTCGGTGGAATGAACGTCCTTTTCGAGTTGTTGAATATTGACGTCGAGCTGCAGCCTTGCCTGTTCGTGCTGTTGGTGACTGCTCATCTGTAACAGGAGCTGACGTTTGAGCTCTTGCACTTTCTCTTCGAGCTCGCGTGCCTCACGACGTTTTGCCAACAGGCCAGCGCCACCGACTGACCCGCCAGCGAGAACGCCCGCGGGATCGACCACTTCACCGTCGAGGGTTACAAGTGTGTGTTGTCCCGGACTTTCTGTCCAAATCGCCAGCGCTTTGGCCAAATCCTCAACAACGACGACGTCACCAAGAAGGTACTCCGCAACAGCGCGGTGAGCTGGGTCGATCTTGACACACGTGAGAGCTGGTCCAATCACACCCGCCCCTGGCAATTGGACCTGTTCTGCCTTCGTTCGCAACTCTTTTGGTATGAAGCCGGAACGCCCGCCGGTGCAATTCTTGAGGAACTCGATGGCTTGCATGCCTGCATTCTGACTGTCGACAATCAAATATTGCAGTTTGTCGCCAAGCGCCGCCTCAATTGCCCGCTCATATTGCGAATCAACCTCGAAGATGTCGGTGACCAAACCGTCGATGCCATCGACCGCGGCGCCGGCAACGTCGTTACCGCCTCCGGGCACCGCGTCAGCACCCATCAATGCCCGTACGCCATCTGAGTAGCCTTCCAGTCGACGCTCGATTTCCCGCAAGGACTCAAGACGCGAGCTGCGCTCGGCAATCTCGCCTTTGAGGTCGAGGATGCGGGCCTCACTGACATTGAGCTCCGTCGAGGTCTGCTCAAGTTGCTCTCGTAGGCTGCGGAGTTGTTCGACCCATAAGCTGAGCTGGCGCTCTGTGTCCTCACGGGCAGAAGCGACCTCCGCCCGCCGCACCCTCGCGACGTCGCGCCGCCGAGTGAGCTCGTCGTGTTCGTGGGTCGTTTGCTCAACCCGAACCGAGAGATCAGTGCGCTGCCTGTCGAGATTGACCACGAGTGTCCGTTGTTGTGCGGCACCGTGGACGTGCTCCAACGCGACCTTGCGCAATTCATCAAGCTCGGTCTCCGCTCGGGCCACCATGCTGTTGAGCTCTGCTGTGAGACTCGCCATGGTGCTCAGTCGGCCATGATCCTCTTCGACCTGCTCCTTGAGCCCACGAACCTCGTCTTCAAAGTCGCATCGCTCGGACGCAGCCTGTGCGATCCTGTCTTGGGCAGTGCCCAGGTCAACCTCTGTTTGCTGACTGCGTGCGGTGGCTTCGGCGAGCTGACGCTTCCAGTGCTCAAGATCCCGCTCGAGAGCAGCCAAACGCGCGTCAACCTCTGCGCTCGCCTCCTGTTCGTCTTGCAGGCGACGCTCCTCCGTGGCGAGAGAGGTCCTATCGGCCTCGAGATTTGTTTCCTCAGCAGCCAATGACGATGAAATATCTTGCAGTTGAACATCGAGCTTCTTGCATTCGCCGTGTTGCATCTTCTCCACGGCACACAGGCGCATGAGCTCAATCGTCGCGATGTGCAGCTCGAGATCCCTTTGCTCGTCTTTTAACTCTTTGTAGCGCTCGGCCTTTCGGGCTTGGCGGCGTAGCGATCCGAGCTGTCGCTCGAGCTCGCTGACGATGTCGTTGACTCTCAAGAGGTTCTGTTCAGTGGCGCCCATCCGTCGCTCGGCGGCCTTCTTGCGCGCCTTGAACTTGGTAATACCGGCGACTTCCTCAATGATTGTGCGACGATCCTCGGGGCGGGCACTGACAATGAAACCAATCCGCCCCTGCTCGATAATCGAGTAGGCACGAGTCCCAACTCCGGTGCCGAGAAAGAGGTCGGTGATATCGCGCAGACGCACTGGAGTCTTGTTGATGAGATATTCACTGGTGCCATCGCGGTGCAGGCGACGGGTCACTGCAATTTCTGTGTAGGCGGCATACTGGGGCGGCACGTTGCCGTCATTGTTGAAGGTGATCGTCACTTCGGCAAGTCCGAGGGGCCCACGGCTGTCGCAACCGGCGAAGATGATGTCATTCATCGCCCGTCCGCGAAGCTGCTTGGCGCTCATCTCGCCCATGCACCAACGCAGGGCATCGACAACGTTGGATTTGCCACATCCGTTCGGCCCAACAATGCCGCTGATGCCCTCACCGAAGTTGAGGACGACTTTGTCCGCGAAGGATTTGAAACCGTGTATTTCTAATCGCTGAATGCGCATAGTATTTTTGAACTACCTTCTCACGCTCGAGGCGTACATCGCAGCATTGACCAACACAAGCTCTTCTCAGCCGCGATGCGGTTGCCATACAATAGGTTACCCTACAACAGGTTGGTGCTTTTACCAGAGGCAAATCGATCCATACAAGTACAAATATCCCCAAGGAGATCATGTCTGATCGAGTATTGCCAAGTTCGCACTTGACTCCATTATACGGAGGTACGCCATGTTCGACGCGTGAGAGAGAACAAGAGAGAGAACAATGGTTGTTTCCTCTCGCTGCTTCGGGCACTCTCCGAGCGAGACGGGGGTATAATAGACGGTACCTTAAACGTTGCGTCGTTGACCTCCAAGGCAAATCAAGTCGCGACCTTCTCTGGGAGTAGGATGCTCAAGGTCACTGAATCAGCAAGCGATTTCCTCATCGATATGCTCGACAAAAACCCCGTGGGAGAAACGGTACGCATCGTTTTTGGTCTGCAGGGAATGGAGCCACAACCGAGTGCCGTGCTTCCTGGCGACACCACTTACGAATTCAACGGCCGCATCGTGCTGGTGCTAGACAAGACGATGAGCCTAATGCTCGCAGGAAAAACCTTGGACGTTGATGAGAGTGGGCGCAAACCGATTCTGCGTCTGAGTTAGCCTTCATCCATCGGGCACCTATATATATGTCACCTGGTCGCGATGAGGCTTGGCATGTAGAACTCAGGGGGAGCGTAGCCGAGTAACGTCGTGATTGTGGCTGCGACGTTGCCGAGGCCTGGGTCTTTGACATCGGCAAGCCGATACCGACCACGATCCACAGCAGACATAACGAGGTGAAACACCACCGGGTTCAGGGAATGGGCGGTCTTGGGAACAATCAACCCGGCCGCGTCCCTTTTGAGCGCATTCTTCTTCTTGTCCCACTCACCCATGTCGTCGGCATTGCCATGGTCGGCGGTGACAATCAACGCACCTCTGCGTGAAAGCACCGGCTCAACCAATCGACCAATCGCCTGATCCACGGCCTCCACCGCCTTGACGGTCGCATCAAAGTTGCCGGTGTGACCCACCATGTCACCGTTGGCGAAGTTGATGCGCAAGAACCGATAGATGTTGCTCTCGAGGGCCTTCTGCACCGTGTCAGCGATTTCGGGTGCCCGCATCTCGGGCCGCTCATCGAAAGGCGGCGCATACGACGGCACTTCGATGTAGGTCTCCAGTCTCTCAGAGAACTTGCCGGTCTTGTTGCCGTTCCAAAAATAGGTCACGTGCCCGTACTTTTGGGTCTCGGCGCAAGCAAGCTGAGCAATACCGCGCTCGCAGAGGAGCTCACTGAGTGTGCTGGTGATCTCCGGCGGTTCGACCAAGTAGTTCTTCGGACGATGGGTGTCGCCGTCGTACTCCATCATTCCAGCAAAGAACACCTCCGGCCGACGCACCCGATTGAATTTGTCGAAATGGTCGTCCTCAAAAGCCCTGACCATCTCGAGCATCCGGTCACCGCGAAAGTTGAAAGCGACAACGCAGGCGCCGTCTTTGATAGCTCCTACCGGCTTGCCATCCTCGACAAGGGTGAACGACGGCAACTCTTGGTCTACGATCTTGGAATCCTCGGCACGAAACGTTTCTAGGGCCTGCATTGCCGAGGCAAAAGGACGGGCCTCGCCAAGCACGTGCGCCCGCCAACCTCGCTCGACGATGCGCCAGTCAGATTCGTAGCGATCCATGGTGGTGGTCATACGGCCGCCACCGGAGGCGACGCGGTAGCGACGATCGACCTTCTTGTCGATGGTTCCGAGAACCCCCTCCAACTGTTCGACATAAAGATGCGCGCTCACCTTGGGAACGTCGCGACCGTCGAGCAGTGGATGAACATAGAGCTCTTTCACCCCTTCTTGGTCGGCGCGTCGGACCATGGCGATAACATGATCGATGTGACTGTGGACATTGCCGTCCGAGAGCAGCCCCAGCAAATGCAGAGGAGTCGAGTTGGCGTTGCAGCGCGCGATGATCTCCGCCCACACCTTGCCCTCAAACAAACGACCACTGTCGATGGCGTTGGCGACCAGCTTGGCACCCTGATCGAAGATGCGCCCAGCCCCGAGCGCGTTGTGACCGACCTCACTGTTGCCCATATCCCCGTCCGATGGCATGCCCACAGCAGGACCATGGGCCGCCAAGCGCGAGCTGAGAGCGTTGCCGGCTAATCGATCGAGGTTGGGAGTCCTGGCCGCTGCCACCGCATCAGCCTCATCACCGCGCCCGATACCCACACCGTCCATGATGATGGCGAGGACGGGTCCGGTCACGCCGCCGGGCATCTCAGTCAGTTTGGGAGAGGTCATCGTTCACTCCGATCTTCAGGGTCCGAAAGGATTTGTCCAAGTTGGGGAGAATCTGCGATTCCAATGGCCCGGGGTCAACCCCGAGCTTCATCGTTCTCGCCTCATGCGAAAGGGGAAACGCCCCGGCGGTTCACGGCTCGCGAACGTCAACGACTGAGGGATGTGCCGCCGCGCTCATGGGTTGACTGCGGAAAAATGCCAGAGAGCCGCGAATCGACTCACTCACGGGCGCCCAGTACAGGCCGAGTACGACAACTGGCACGACCAAAACGGTGGACAAAGCCAGATATCCTCGTTTTGCCCGTAGAGGCTCGTCAGTCAGCGGCTCGGTCAAGAACATCGCCCGTGCGACCCTCATGTAATAGAACAAAGACACCGCAGAGTTGAGAACGCCAATCAAAGCGAGCGTCCAATACCAATAGCCGCCCCGCTCTATCACGGCGGCAAAGATGTAGAACTTGCCGACGAAACCGGCCAACGGTGGCAACCCCGTCAACGACAGGAGGAATATAACCATCGCCACTGCCAGTATCGGCTCACGCTTACCGAGGCCACGAAAGTCGTGGAGGAGCTCGCCACCCGTGCGGTCACGTACTGCCTGACACACGGCGAAAGCACCCATGTTCATCAAGAAATAGATGCACAAATAGAAAATGACCGCATGCAGCGACGACACGGAGAGAACCACGAAGCCCATGAGCAAATAGCCCGCGTGCGCAATCGACGAGTAGGCCAGAAGGCGTTTTACGTTGGTTTGGGGAATGGCGGCCAAATTGCCGACCGTCATGGTTGCCGCTGCGATGATACCAATCATCGCCGGAAGCGGAAGATCGATGGCCATCGCCATGAATCCATCGGTGGCGGCGTAGCCATTTTGACCATCGGCCACAAACAGGCCGACAAAAAATCGCATCAGCAAAGCGAAACCGGCGGCCTTTGGGCCCACCGATAAAAAGCCCGTGAACGGCGTAGGAGCCCCTTCATACACATCCGGTGACCACATGTGAAAAGGCACCACGGCGATCTTGTAGCCGATACCAACGAACACAAAGACGATGGCCAACAAAACGGTCAGGGGGAAAAGCTTGGCTGTCGCAATCACGCCATCCACCACCGGCAACTCACCACGGCTTGCCCAGCTGACAATCGCGTGATGCATGGTGGTCAGTTCCGTCGAACCGAACAGCCCATAGAGAAGCGAGATGCCAAACAACATAACGCCGCTCGCCGCGCCGCCGTAGATGACATATTTGAGGGCCGCCTCACTGGAGCGTTTGTCTCGCGGGCGGTAACCCGCCATGGCGTAACTGACAATCGATACCAGCTCGACGCCGAGGTAGATCATCAGCATGTCGTTGGCGCTCGCCATCAAAAACATGCCGAAGGTGATCGACAAAAGCAGAGCGTAATACTCGCCCATGTGCCTGTCGGGCAGCTCATCGGAAAGCAGGCTGGTGAAAATGGCCACACCCGTGATGACCAAAAACAGAATCTTGAACACTGTCGCCACCGGATCAAAGGCGACCTGTCCGGAAAAGGCCGCGACGATATCCTGAGTTGCGTATGACTCGATCCCCAGCGCCGCTTGCACATTGCCCCAGAAGGTAGGAATCACGGCAGCCGCTGCGCTGGCCAAACCGGCCAACGCCAAGGCGGTGAGAAAAATGCGTTTCTTGCGCTCATCGCGTACTAGGAGGTCGCCGATGAACAAGAAAAGAATGCAACCGCCGAGCAGAAGCTCAGGAACGAAGCGCGTCAGGTCTACGACTTGAAAAGCACTCATGGAAGACCTCGACCTCTCGTCATGCGCTAGGAGTACCAACGACGATGCGGACCAACAGGTGCACCGCTGGGTTGATGAGCTCGAAGATCGGCAATGGGAAGAGTCCAAAGAACAGCGCGAAGACGGCCAACGGGTAGAGAGTCAAGCGCTCGCGCAGAGTCAAAGTGAAGTTGAGGTCCTTCCACTTCTCATTGAACTTGCCCAAGAACATCCGTTGCATGGTCCAAAGGTAATAGGCTGCCGTGATGACCACTGAGGTCGCGCTGACCATCACCAGAGTGCGAAAGCACGTACCCATGGTCGTCGGTGCTCCCCAGGCACCAAGAAAGACCATGGCCTCACCGATGAAGCCGATGAGGCCTGGCAATCCGAGAGAGGCAAAAAATGCGAAACCCGTAAGGCCCGCATACTCGGGCATCCTGTCAGCGAGTCCACCAAATCCTTCGATATCCCGCGTGTGCGCCCTGTCGTAGATGACGCCGACGATCAAGAACAGCATGGGCGCAACGATGCCGTGCCCCCACATCTGAAACACTGCGCCGGTCATTGCCTGCGGAGTGCATGCCGCCATCCCCAACAAACAGAAACCCATGTGCGATACGGACGAGTAGGCTATGAGTTTTTTCAGATCCTTCTGCGCCATGCACACAAACGCGGCATAAACAATGTTGATCGCGCCAAAGACGGCAACCCCCATGGCCGCCCACTTGGTGGCATCAGGCAAGATGCTCCAGTTGAAACGCAACATACCGTAGATACCGAGCTTGAGGAGGACGCCCGCCAGAATAACAGAGATGGGCGTCGGTGCTTCAACGTGCGCGTCTGGCAACCACGTATGGAACGGGAACATCGGTACCTTGATGGCAAAACCGATGAACAGGCCAATGAAGACGATCTTGGTGAAGGCCACACCCAAGATGGGATCCGCACCCGCAAAGAGGCCAGCCTGGCCAAGCTCCGCGAGCCTGAGGAGATTGAAGGTGTGCTCGGCGGCGGTACCATCCACGAGCGCGAGCGCAATCCCCGGCATTGGACGACTGGTGTAGTAAAGCGCGATGACGGCCAGCAGCATCAGCACCGAGCCTGCCATCGTGTAAAGGAAGAATTTGATGGCGGCATATTCCTTGCGCGGGCCACCCCAAATGCCGATGAGGAAATACATCGGCAGCAACATAACTTCCCAGAAGACGTAAAAGAGAAACATGTCGAGGGCACAGAACGTCCCCATCATGCCGGTCTCGAGCAGCAAGAACAGAACAAAGAAGCCCGCAGGCTTGTTGGTGATTCCAAAGGCGGCGAGACACGAGATGAAGGAGATGAGTGCTGTCAGAATCACCATCGTGACGCTGATGCCATCGATGCCCATGAAGTATTCAATGTTGAACTCGCGAATCCACACGAAGTGGTGGACAAACTGCGCGCCTGCACCGGGCACAAAACCCGGTTCCGCCACCACCCACTCGGGCACCAGGGCCACCACCCATCCGGGTATCCAGTCCCGTTGCAATACCAGAACAGACAGCAACAGGGGCACGGCGGAGAACCCCAACGCCAACCATCTCCAGAAGGTCACTGGGATCTCGCGACCGGAACGCTTGAGGAATGGCTGGATCGCTTTGATGAGCAAGATTGAAAGGGCGCCCAAGGTGGGCACAAACACCATCAGGGTGAGGAGATAGTCATTGGGAGCCATGGCGTGCTCAAACTCCTTGTTGTCACAGCGTAAAGCGGGTGTCCCTATACCACAGACTGGGGGAAGAAAAAGGGGGGGTAATCTTGGCCCTTCAACTTCCATTCAGCGAATCTGCGCTTGCTCACATTTGCATTGAAACCGGGTACTCAAACGGATGGGTGCCACACCTTCGTGCCCCAGGCCTCGGGATGGATCATGCGAAGACTGGCCTTTCTCCTTTGCCTGCTTGCACTCGCCTGCACCGAGGACGACTACGCGCAGTTGTACAAAACCAAACCGCAGGCTTCGAGTTATACCGAGGATGAAATCGCCAACCTGCAGCACCTCGGCTCGACCGTGGTCGATCAGGGGGTGAATTTTGGTGTGTACTCAGAACACGCGACTCGCATTGAGCTCTTGGTCTTTGTCGACCGCGAGGAGTCAGACAACGGACGGCTGTGGCGAGAGCACTACGATTCGATCTTTGCCAACACCAACGGGTCCACAGATTCTCGGGGCCTTGAGAACGGCGACACCGACGCTCGGTTCACCTGGCAGATCAAGAGCGGCATCGTCGTCAACCCGCTTGGCCCAGGCATCTACACCCGACCATCCCTGCGTATTCTTTACGGGCTGCAGTACTCCAATGTGCACAACGCCTTCGGCAACAACTTTGCATCCAGCCTCGACCAGAACGATCAATTTCCGGAGCGCGAGGATCACCACTGGCGCTCGGTCATCGCCATTGAAGGTGAGGGGTGGTTCTAATGTCAAAACGCACCATCAATGGGTTCGCCGATCTTCGCATCATCCTTACCATCCTCACGATCCTCACGATCCTTTCACCCCTGTCGACGTCCTGTGTCGCGAAACCCCCCATCGCCCGCCTGGCTGAGTCGACCACCATTGCGGTCGCCATGATTCTCGAGCGAGATGGCTCGACGTCGGTGGAGGAAGTTCCCGAGGCCTTGCGCCAACAAACCGCTGAGAAGCTCGCCCTGCGCAATCTCGTCCCACATTTTGTCGAGCACCGAGATCTGGCAGAGACGCTTAACCGCACGCGAAACACCACGCGACGGCTTGCCAAGCTGCAGACTCTTGCCACCGACGCTCGATTGTTGGTTCTCGTCGAGGCGCGCGCGTCGTTAGTAGCGCCGCTCATCGGCGACCGAGTAGGAGCCCTCATCGACAGATTTTTGGGCGGGCACAACGACCTGGCTCTGGCCGAGTGATCAAAGAGTACCTACCCTCACCTCAGATCAACGAGACACCATGAAGTGCGCCCTACCCAAACTCGCAAGCCTACTCCTCGTTCCTGCAGCAATTGCCTGTGCTAATAACGACCCTGCTCCCGCATGCTCCGACCCATCCGAGGAGCTACCGCGTGTCGCCCTCGAGGATTGCGATGGTAATCCCCGCGACATAGCAGAGCTCAACGAGCCCGCCGTGTCATGGCTCTACCTCTACGCCGGTTGGTGTGGTGCCTGTCAGGCTCGGGCCGGATTGGCCAACGAGCTCGCCTCAGAATTTGCGGGTTCGGGCTTCGCCGCGTTTTTTGTGATCACCGAGGACGACCAGCACGCCGCACCCACCACCCAATACTGCGCTGCCGTGCGCGACCATTTTGCGCTCTCCATGCCGGTCCTCATCGACCCCCAGGGAGCGTTAGCACCGGCACTGAGTGTCCCGGTCAACAGCGTCGACGTGGTCACTCACTGCGGCGAGATCATCCTCGAGAAGAGCGATGCAACCGACAACGAAGTGCGAGACGCCATCGAGACGGCCCTCGAGATGTGAAATTCCTCGGCAGTAACTTACACAACCGTCGACGTCATGCACCGCGAATTTGATGGACGCATGCGCTGCACGGCAACCAACAACGCGAGGTCGATCGCCGTAGCCACCGCGAGGTATGACCCGTTATCTTGATTGAGTGGGCCGACCTTCAACAAAACATCGACGAAGACGAGAATCAGGGCTCCGCTTAGATAACCACACAGAATCCGTAGGAACCGCTCGCTGAGCTCCTGGCCAGCCAAGAGCATGACTGCTGGCACAACCAACAAGATGTGCAGCGGCACAAATGCAAACAGATTCTCATTGGCCCAGGTGTCGTCGTGTTCGGTGAACAACCAAAAGACCGCGAGCACCAGGCCACCGCCGCCGCCCAGCATGGACCAGATGAGAAATCCGATCCCGTGCAGGCGACGACGCAGCACACCGGCGCTGAGCAAAAATGGCACGAGGAGCCCCAACGCCAGTGCTGCCACGAGACCCGCAATAACGGCCCTCTCCCAGAAGGCCACATGTTGCCGCGGTGGCGGGCCTTGGCGTTCTACCACGTGTTGGCATTCACGAAGCAATGGTTGTCCATTCGGCCCCGTCGCAGCCTTCAGATCCTCAACCAACAGATCGGGCAGGAAGTGTTCCTGCCAGCGCGTAACCGGAACATCGACGCTCGGTCCCAAGGCAAACAGGATCAATAGGCGCATCACCGGGGTGCCCATGAGATACTCGCGGGTCCAGGTGCGAAAGGTGTTGCCCGTGGGCACCTCGTCACGAAACGGAGCCAACGATTTGCCTGCGACTGCCAGAACCACGTCTCTGGTGCGGGTGGTGCAATTGTCGAGATAGTGACGATAGGCGTAGTAGCGGTTCTCTGGCAGGAGATTGTCCTCGAGCAAAGCCACCGCCTGCGCCTCACGCTCGTGGCCGACATCCAGCGGACAAACCCAGAGGTCACGGTCTTGCGCGGTGTACGTCCACTCGGTCGACCTCCATGACGAGGTTGCTAGGCGAAACCGGAGAAACCCCTTCGCATAGGCATAAAGATCCTCCGTGCCACTGAAGTCAAAGGTGCCATGATTGAAGACGCGACTGAGACCGTTCTGCTTGTCGTCCACCCGAATGGCGATGTGCCCCCAACGTGAAAACAACTGCTCACCGGGACCCATGAGCACGATACTCACCACAAAGCGATCGGAGGGGATCACCTCGGTGTCGCCCAATGCTGTTTCAATGGGTAGTTGTTGAACCACGTCGGTCTGGGGACCAGCATCCGCCGCGGTCAACATGATCAACAACAATCCGACCATCGACTCTCTCAGGGACAGAACATCACGATTTGCCGCCAGTCACTTTGGCCCGAAGCTCAGCGAGCTCCCGTTCATAACCGCCAGAGAGAATTGGAAAGCGGCACCAGGTTTTTGGATCGAGGTTCTCATCGTCGAGATGGAAGGACGGCGCGTAACGTTCACGTTTCCATTGATTGCGACACCAAAGACGGAAGAATCGTTCGACCCACCCGTGAATATCGACGGCCTGGTAATCGGGAAACTCAATGCGGACCTTTGCCAAAATGTCTGCGGGGCCGAGCTTATCGCGAATCGCCAGCCGTTCGATGACGTCGAGGACCTCGTAGGGCATCAAATCCCGTTCGTCGGTTTGTTTTTCCGCAGCTGGCTTGAGCTCGGCGGTCGGTTGTTGCGCATTGACGTATGAGAGAGACGGAATCGGACCGACCCCATTTGGCCCCCGCGTTTCGAGCCACACCAACCATCGACGCAGAAACGCTTTGTCGATGCCCCCCAGGGGCGAAATACCACCGCAGGTATCGCCATCCATGGTGGCATAGCCAACGGCGGCTTCGGAACGATTGCTGGTGCACAAAAGCAAGGCACCGCGAAGGTTGGCGAGCATCCATGCCCCCGGCGCACGCACTCTTGCCTGGATATTCTGCAGAGCCAGATCGTCGCGATCCCACTCGATCGACCGACCAATGCCATCGCTCACCATCGCCACATACTGTTTGAAAAACGGATCTACGTTGAAGACCAAAAAATCAGCCCCAACTCCCTCGGCCACTTTCTTGGCGGCCTCACGGGTAGTCTCAGAGCTGTGCTCGGTGGCTTGATAAACACAGGTCAACAATGCCCGAACCAGACTGTTTGTATCGGTGGCACCTTGGGCGCGTTTGGGATGATTGAGCTTGGTGACAAAACCATCAAGCCCGAGGGTCGCAACGCCGAGCTCGACCATGATCTTCACCAGGCAGGCCACCGAAGCCGAATCGGCTCCCCCAGAAAGCGACACGACAAACCCCTGCGCCTTACTCTTACGCAAGTAGTCGAACAGTGCCAAGGCCTCCGCGCGCGCCATCTCCTCCTCTTTGCGCGCAGATGAGTCTTCCCACGCCGGCCTTGCTGCCAATGACGGCGCCGCACCCACTTCGGGGAGGTCCAGTGCGCAGGTAACGCAATCACGCGGGTCTTCCTCCACATCAGGAACGAAGCTGGAGAGTCGGGATTGCCCCAAACGCGTCGCCTCAACGTCGACAACAGCGCTGGTGACAACGCAGTCCTCGAAGGAGAAACGCGGCCCGGAGGCCACCAGCTTACCGTTGGTGGCGATCATCGCACCCCCATCGTAGATGGCACGGCCAGCCTCATTGCCAACCAAGTTGGCGTAGACGTAGGTGACACCAAATGCCCGCGACCCTTCCAGCACCAAGCGCTCACGCACGTCGATCTTGGAGAAGGCAAAGTGGCTGGCGCTCGGGTTGAGAATGATGTCGACGGCCTTGCGCGAAAGGTCGCCCGCCGGGCGCGCCCCAACCCATGCGTCTTCACAGATCTCAAAGCCGATGCGCACGCCACCGCAGTCGAAGAAAACATCGCCGATCGGTACTTGTCTTGCTCCAACGGGTACGTGTGCCACCTCACCGGCTGGCCATGGCTTGAACCACCGCGGTTCGTAGTGAATGCCGTCCCCTGACAGAAATCGTTTGGCAACAAATCCCTCAACTCGCCCGTCACAAATGAGACACGCGGTATTGAATAGGCCGTTACGATAGAGGACGGGCAGACCGACCGAGACGACCATGCCTTTGGTTGCGGTCGCAACCTCATCGAGAACCGACAATGACATCTGTTGCATACCGCGGGAGTGGAAGGCGTCCTCACATCCGTAACCGCAGATGCACATCTCGGGCAGGCAGAGAATCGAGACACCGCGCGACTTCGCCTCTGCGATCGCTCGACAAATCACTGCCGAGTTGCCTCGCCAGTCGAGGGGGGTGGTGTTGAGAATGGCCGCTCCGACATGAACGAGTTTC
>MGST01000047.1 GCA_001798605.1 Deltaproteobacteria bacterium RIFOXYA12_FULL_58_15
GATCTCTTCTTCCATGCCCCCAAGACGCAGGCGTTGTTCGTCCGGCAGCGCCTGCCAAAATTGCGACCAGATTGTCTTGGCAAAGGCGATCATCTTGTCTACAAGCTCGTCCCGGGTCATTGGCTATCTCCTGAAAAATTCATAGATTTCACAGGCTTCTTGAACGACGAATAGGTGCCGTTCAAGGGTCAATGACCCATTTCAAATCCATTCAATCGAGCCCGCTTTGTTGTGTGGGAGGCAACAAAGCTCGCCACGTCAGCAACCGCTGCGGTGCCTCCTACACAACGACGCGGGCAATCGCACCGGCCACAGTCTTCTACAACAACGCAGGCTGGTTCCGGTGCGAAGCGGCAACTCTTCCCGGGAAGAGTTGAGTTCTGGAAAGTACCTCGCGAAAACATTTTCTCGCCCACAACCATTCTGCATCACACCCTGATCACTAGTACCGTTGCACAGAGGTTTTGATCGATTGACGGCCGGATTTTAGCACGGGCAGCCGTTCGGGCTCTACCATCAACTCAATGCTCCGAGCGACACCCTTGGTGCGACAGATGAGACCGGTCTCGGAGAGCGTCACGATCATTTGATGGACCGTCGGCGGTGTGACGGCCGATGCCGGCCGGAGCGATGACGAGATCGCTGCGGGTGAAACCATGGCGCAAGGCCATGTGGTGCATCCCGAAGGTCGACGCCGAGTACGTCGCACGCATGGAGGACGTGCTCGACCCGTACGCAGAGCCGCCTGACCCCAAACGGCCGATGGTGAGTTTTGACGAGAGCCCGACGCAGCTGATCGGCGAGATGCGGGCGCCGATTCCAGCGGCCCCTGGTCAACTCGAGAAATACGACTGTGAGTACCGGCGCAACGGCACGGCCAATCTCTTCCTCTTTCTCGACGTGCACCGCCCGTGGCGCAAGGTGAAAGTCACCGACCACCGTACGTGTGTCGACTTCGCCGAGTGCATGCGTGAGTTGGCCGACCGACATTACCCGGACGCGGAGCTGATCCGCGTCGTGCTCGACAACCTCTCGACTCACTCCGCTGGTGCCTTGTACCAGGCCTTCCCTCCGGAGGAGGCCCGTCGCATCCTGCGGCGTCTCTAGTTCCACTACGTGCCCAAGCACGCCAGTTGGTTGAACATCAATCGTCGTTCCTGCCGGAGTAGCGCACGGGATCTCTTTCACAAGCTAGGCAGGCCTCTCCGTGATGAGCACAAAACCATGCTGTTTGAGGTCCGACACGGGTCGATCATCAAACCCCGCAGGCACTTGGGTTCCGATGGGTCCGATGGGTCCTGATCTTGCGCACTGCCCCTCCGGCAGGCTAGACCGCGGTGATGGCGAAATCTCTTGACCTCGACCTTGGCGTTTTGGCCCTGGCACACCTGAAAAACGCTGCAGGTGATGGCCGTCCCGCCTTATTGGGCGCATCGGTGCAGGATCTCGAATCGCTCGCCGAGGCTCTTGGCGAACCCAGATACCGCGGGCGACAATTGTTCACCGCCATCTTCAACCGGCGGATTGCCGACTTCGCCGAGATGACAGATATTCCCGCCGGCCTTCGCCAAACATTGGCAACCGCCTGTGAGCTCGACCGACCTCATGCCACGACCATTGTGGCTTCGGTGGACGGCACTCGCAAATATCGTTTCGAGACACCAGACGGGGTAGCCTTTGAGTCGGTGTATATCCCAGAGGTAGCCAAGGAACGCCACACCCATACACTGTGCGTCTCGAGCCAAAGTGGCTGCTCCCTTGGTTGCCGTTTCTGTTTCACCGCGAGCATCAAACGTTATCGCAATCTCACCGCGGCCGAGATCGTCGGCCAGGTCCTCGCGGTCCAAGCTGACGTGTCCAGACCTGAAATTGACGGCAAGATCACCAACATCGTTTTTATGGGGATGGGGGAACCCCTCCTCAACTACGACAACGTCGTACGGGCTGCGCAGCTTCTCACCGATCCTGCCGGCCTCGACTTTTCCACGCGACGAGTGACCATCAGCACCGCAGGCATCGTGCCTCGCATCTATGACCTGGGTCGTGATCTCACCACCCAGGTGGCCATCTCCCTGAATGCCAGTTGCGACGAGACCCGTAATCGCATCATGCCGATCAACCGCAAGTGGCCCTTGTCTGCCCTGATCAAGGCCCTGCGTGAATATCCACTTCCCCGGCGACGACGTTTCACTATCGAGTACGTCATGCTCGGAAACGTCAACGACAGTCTTAGGGATGCCGAACAGCTCGTCCGTTTGCTGGATGGAATCCCCGTGAAGATCAATCTTCTGCCCCTCAACCCACACTCGCGCACTGAGTATGTGCCCCCCGCTCCGGAGAGAGTCACAGCGTTCCAGCAGGCGCTTCGCGGCGCCAACGTCAATGCAATCCTCCGTACGCCGCGCGGTCAGGATATTGCAGCGGCCTGTGGCCAGCTGGGGCCCGCCGCCTCACAATTATGAGCGCAACCAGCGCAACCGTCTTGGCCCAGATTCAACGAGCGGCTCACGAGCTCGGCTTTGCGCGAGTGGGGATCTGCAATAGCTCACCATTCGTCCGTGGAGAGCATGCCTTGCGGCAGTGGTTGTCGGCTGGCCACCACGCCACCATGGATTACATGGCCGAACACGATAGGGGCCGCCTGGAAACTGTCATGCCCACCGCCGCAAGCCTGATCTGTGTCGCTCTTGCCTACCCCGGCCCGGAAACCGCAAGCGATACCGTCGCAGCCTACGCTCGCGGGGCCGACTATCATCAAGTGCTCAGGGAGCGGCTCAATCGGCTCTCCGCAAGCCTCACGAAGATCATCGGGCACCCCGTTCACTCACGCGCCTGTGTCGATTCTGCCCCTCTTCTCGAAAGAGAGGCAGCGATGCGCGCGGGGATCGCCTTCGTTGGCAAGTCGACCATGGCCATCGTACCCGACTTAGGCTCTCATATCCTGCTGGGGGAGCTCGTCACCGACGTGCTCCTGCCAACAACACCATCCGCCCGGGCCCGATGTGGGCGATGCACGGCTTGCCTCGACGCATGCCCAACTCGGGCCTTTCCTGAGGCATTTGTCCTCGACGCCAGGCGCTGCGTCTCCTACTTGACCATCGAGCACAAAGGCCCCATTCCCCGAGACCTTCGTGCCGCAATCGGCACCCGCATCTTCGGTTGCGACATCTGCCAACAGGCATGCCCCTACAACGGGGGGAGCAGAAGCCAACCCGGCGAGCCTGCGTTTGCTCCACGCCGGGAGCTCACGAACACGACGTTGGCGGACATCCTACACATGGGCAGCAAGCCTTACCGTCGTCTGGTAGCCAGATCGCCCTTGGCTCGGGTGAGCAGAAACCAGATGGCCCGCAACGCTGCAATCGCTCTGGGCAACGGTGGCGACCCGAAAAGTGTGCCCGCGTTAGCCAACGCCGCGGTCGGTCACAAGAGTCCCTTGGTTCGGTCCCACGCAACGTGGGCCCTCGGGCGTTTCACCTCGCCACAGGCTCAAGCCGCACTAGAAGACGCCCTTTGCGATAACGACCTTTCAGTTCGCGAAGAAGCACGCGTCGCCCTGACAACCACAGAAGAGTGTTAGACAAACGGTTTGGTAGTTTCGATGTGGTTTAGGACCCACTCGCGTATATAGTGTCTAGAAGCATGACAGAAGAAGGCAAAGACAACCCCCGGAAACCTCGACCGACCGTCGTTGTCAATGACCGGTCACAGATCCGTCTGCAAAGATGCAAACTTGTTCAAATGACCGGTGCCAACAAGGGCCTCGAGTTCGAGCTCGCTGGCTCAGACAATCGCGTTGGCTCGGCGGCAGATTGCGATCTGTGTATCGACGATGACACCGTCTCCAATTACCACTTTGCCATTGTGCGCGACAAACACAGCTATGTAGTCCGTGATTTGGGCAGCACCAACGGCACCTTCCTCGATAACTCTCGCATCAAGGAAGCCTACATTCGACCTGGGTCGCTGTTGCGTGCGGGAGAAGTCTACTTCCGTTTCGAGCCGGTCTACGAACGCATAGAGCTCGTGCCGTCCGAAACAACCGAGTTCGGAGGCCTGTTGGGCCAATCTTTTCGGATGCGCGAGATTTTCGCGGTTCTCGAAAAGATCGCTCCCACAGAGGCGACGATCCTCCTGCAGGGCGAGACGGGCACCGGCAAAGGCGCGGTCGCGCGCTCCATCCATAAGAACAGCGCACGGCGAGACGGGCCATTCGTCGTCTTCGATTGCGGTGCCATCGCACCAACCCTCGTCGAGAGCGAGCTGTTCGGCCACGAACGTGGAGCCTTCACCGGTGCTGTGCAACAGCGCAATGGCGCGCTTGAGCAAGCCAACGGCGGGACCCTGTTCATTGATGAACTCTCCGACCTCGCCCTTGACCTCCAACCGAAACTGCTGCGGGCCCTCGAAGACCGGGAGCTCACGCGGGTCGGAAGCCACAAATCCATCAAGATGGATTGTCGCATCATCGCCGCCACCCAACGGGATCTGTGGAGTGAGGTTACCGCAGCTCGATTCCGTGAAGACCTCTACTTCCGCCTCGCCGTCGTGACAATTCCTTTGCCGCCTTTGCGGGACCGACGGGAGGACATTCCCCTGTTGGCTGATTGTTTTCTTCGGGAGATCGTTCCCAACGGGACAACGAGCTTCGAGTCCTTCAACACAGATCTGAAGAACAAGCTTCTTTCCCATGCCTGGCCCGGGAACATTCGCGAGCTTCGCAACTCCATTGAGCGCACAATGTTGATGGACCAGTCAGATCCCCTGGGCGCCAATGGGCAATCACGGCCGCCGAGTGCGGCATCTGCAATCCCCGATAATGGCTCATTGCTCCAAGCCGACTACGATTTGCCGTTCAAGCAGGCCAAAGACGAAATCATCGCCGCATTTGAGCGCGAGTACTTGAGTCGACTTCTCGAGAGAACTGAGCACAACATCGCCAAGGCGGCGAGAGAGAGCAAAATCGACCGCAAGCACCTCTACACCCTGCTCTCAAAACACGGATTGGGTGAAGGTTGATCCGTTATCGGATTCCGCTTGGCCGCATTCGGAAACCAGAAAGAACTGTTCTCACCTCACCCCACGCGGCTGGGGAATATAGTGGTTGGTGCCCTTTTTGGTGCGCCGGATCACCGCGACAAGGTCGTCAAAATCTTGCGGATTGTTGACGATGTCAATGTCCGAGGTCTCCACGACCAACAACGGCGACTCCTCGTAGTGGAAAAAGAAGTTGTTGTAACCACGCATGAGGTTTTCCAAGTACTCGACTTCAATTGTCGACTCAAAATCGCGCCCCCGCCCGCGCAGTCGCTGCATCAACACTTCGGGTCGAGCCTGGAGATATACAACGAGGTCAGGGGTCAACAAGGTCGGCCGAATCAGCTCATAAATCTTCTCGTAAAGCTGCAGCTCCGCCTCGGAGAGGTTGAGATAGGCAAAAATGCGATCCTTGGCGAACACGTAATCACTGACAACAGCGCGAGAGAAGAGATCCTGTTGGCGAAGACGCTCTTGTTGTTTGTACCGGGCAATGAGGAAATAGACCTGCGTTTGGAAAGCCACCCGTTGCCGATCGCGATAGAACTCTGTGAGAAAGGGGTTGTCAGTGAACTCTTCGAGGACCAACCGAGCCTGCAATTGCTTGGAGAGCTTGACAGCCAACGTCGTCTTGCCCACCCCGATGGGACCTTCGATAGCGACATAACGGGGGAAACCAGTTTCCGACGGCGACATGGCGGGCAGATTAGTCACAGTAAATCGACGGAATCAACGGGGTTGGCAACAGCAGCGGGGGAAAATCGCCACATGGCAACCCGAACGATCGCCCGCCGCGAAGAATCGAACTCTTGTAGCCCAAGTTGACAACAGAGGCTGCTACTTAGGCTCGACAGGCAAGTGGATGATGAATGTGGCTCCTTCCCCAGGGATGGACCTAACGCTGAGAGTGCCATTGTGCCCCTTGATAATGCCAAAGCTCACGGACAGCCCGAGACCGGTTCCTTCACCCGATTCCTTTGTCGTGAAAAACGGTTCAAAGACCTTGGCCTGAATGTCGGGAGGAATTCCCCCGCCGGTGTCTTGAACCTCAATAACAGCGCCGTCCCGACGAAATGTCCTGATTGTGACCTTGCCGCCGTCAGGCATGGCGTGTTGGGCGTTGATGGCAATATTCAACAGAACCTGTTGCAACTCGGGTCCGTTTCCCGACACCGTGGGGACGTCCTCACCAAACTCGACCTCCAAACGCACGTTGTGAACGCTGAGTTGGTGCCGCACCATGGTGGCGGCGGTACCGACCATTTGATTGACGTCGACAGACTCAAAATCTCTGGTGCTGGCACGGGCAAACTTGAGAAAGTTGACGAGAATATCGCGGCAACGCAAAGCCTCCTTTTCAATAATTTGCAGGAACTCTGCAAGCTTCACTGGATCCTCGAGCTTGCGTTGCGCCAATTGGGCGAAGCTGATGATTCCCGTCATTGGATTTTTCACTTCGTGGGTGATTCCGGCACCGAGTTGTCCGAAGGCCGCCATCTTCTCGGACTGAATCAACTGCGCTTGCACTTCCTTGAGTGTCCCTGCCATCTGCTCGAAGGAACGGGCTAGATCCCCGATTTCGTCGCGAGTGTGGACGTTGGTCTGCACGTCAAATTGTCCCTTGCCAATGACCAAGGTAGCAGCACGCAATCGCCGAATCGGTGAGGTGATGATTCGAGAAAAGAATATGCTGACAATGAATGCCGCGAGCAGAACCGCGACAGCGAACAGGGCTGTCCTGCGCACGAGTTTCCGACTGGCAGCAAAAGCCACCGCTTCTGGCACCTGCGCCAACACCCACAATCGTCCGATACCAACTCGTCCAAACGCCCCGAGCTGCATTGTACCTTGTTCGTCAATGAACTCTTTGACGCCCAGCACGAACTCGATAGCAATACCGTCCCTCCTCGAGCTTCACCTCTTCGGGCCGGAGGATGTGCGACGGCCCATCGGTTGACACCGCGAATAGCGGCGTATTGAAACTCACGCCACGAGCGATCTCCAAGAGATATCCCTGGGCGTTGGTATTGCTTCCCCAAGCAAACGCCAAGGAGGACGGCATTGAAAGATCGACCACTGATTCGGACTCGGGCCGAAAAGGCAGCGGTGCTCTGTCATCCAGCCATTCGACCTTGCGCTGCTCACTGGTCAACCAGCCCTTGCGTCCGTGTCGACGCACACGCCAGTAGAACACGCCGCCTTCGCGGGGCATAAAATCGTGGAGAGGTTTCACCGTCCTTTCGTTGGCCGCCAGCTCGACAAAACTGGGGTCAGCTGCCAATTCAAAAATGTACGGACCAAGACCAGAGACTCTCTCCCACTCAAATCGCCCCGCCCCAGGTGATTGTCGCATCAACCGCGCTCCATCCTGCGGAGAAGTCAGCGAGATGGTGGACAACACCACGTCAGTTTTACCGTCGCTGTGTATCGTATGTTGCTCACCAGCACGTGCCTGAACAACATTGCCGCTCCCGGTCTGCACGGCGGCCGTACCACTTTGCACTGAAACCCGCGATTGACCGTCAATCAGACTCACTCGGGCTTTTGACCCTGCCTGCAGACCTGTGGAAGTCCTTCCCGCCCGCATGGCGACACCCGACTTGCCAGCCGTTCCTGCGGCACCACCACGCAAAATATCAACAGCGACAGGGGGGAGCGCAGCCGTTGTGGCCTGCTTCCTGGTAAAAACCACCATCGATGCCGCATCGATGTCAATGCGGGTGCCATCCTCCAGAACCACAATGGCGGAGGAATTTGGGCCGACAAAAACGGCATCCATCTCAAAAACGGGCGCACCGACGGAAATGCCGTCCCAGATCAAGTTCCGATCCCCCCTCCTTCGGACTTCGTTGGTGCGACGTTCAACTGTGCCGATCGACTTTGCTGATGGATGCACCGCCACCTGGGCCGCTGTGTCAACGAACACCCGTCCAAGAACGAACACCAGCGCAAGGATGCAAAACCCCACCACAACCAAGTCAAACAGAAGGGCCAGATTCTCGCGGCTGCGGGCCACCAGGCACCCTCCTCGAGTGACTTTGTGCATCACCACCGCGGGCGACGTTCCAACATCTCGACTATCTCGTTTGCAGGTCGGGGCTTCGAGAAGAAATAACCCTGCCCTTGATGACACCCCAGCGCACGCAGCTGCATCAGTTGCGCCTCGGTTTCTATGCCTTCCGCGACCACTTCCATGCCCAACACGCGCGCTAGCGTAATGATGGTGTGCACGATGACTGGGTTTTCGCCGTCGACGCCCAGATTGCTGATGAAAGACCGGTCGATTTTCAGGGTGTCAATGGGAAGCCGATGCAGATAACTGAGAGACGAGTATCCCGTACCGAAGTCGTCCATTGACAACTCAATACCGAGACCTTTGAGCTTGTCGAGATTCAAGCTCACCATCGCGCTGTCCTCGAGAACTGCGCTCTCGGTGATTTCCAACTTCAAGCTACTTGCAGGAACTCGGGTCTCGAGCAAGATCTGACCGATGGTGCCTATGAGTCCGGGGAGACCGAGATGCTTACTCGACACGTTGACGCTAATGAAAAGAGGAGGATCTTGGGGGAAGCGCTCCAATAATTCCCTCAACTGATTTACGGCCTCGGCGAGGACTAAGTTACTGATGGGAACGATCAGGCCCGTGTCCTCGGCGGTTGGAATGAATTCCATTGGTGGGACCAGCCCACGCTCCGGATGCTGCCAGCGAATCAGAGCCTCAAAACCAGCAATCTGCCCGCTTCCAAGTGCGACGATCGGTTGGTAGTAGAGCACAAACTCACGACGCTCGATCGCCTGCCGCAGCGCTGAATCGAGCTCGAGCTGCTTGACCGCACCCGTTTGCATGGTAGGGTCAAAGACCACGTACCGGGCTTTGCCAAGAGCCTTGGCGCGATACATTGCAACGTCGGCATCACGCAGAATCTCTTCAGGCCGGGTGTGTTCGGGACGGGACAATGCAATCCCAATACTCGTCGTTGTATAGACATCCTGGTGATGTAGCCTGAGCGGCGCTGAGAGTTCCAACTGCACGCGTTCAGCCACTGTCACCGCGTCTGCCACAGCGGCAATGTCGTCGAGAATGATTGCGAACTCGTCCCCACCCAGTCGAGCTGCGGTGTCTCCCGCACGCAGGCACTTCTCCAACCGGCGTGCCGTCGCCGTCAGCAGGAGGTCGCCAGCGGCATGGCCGAGACTGTCGTTAACAACTTTGAAACGATCGAGATCGAGCAAGAGCACAGCAAACTGATGACCCGACCCCCTCCTGGTACGAGCCAGCGCCAAACTCAACCGGTCCATCAACAATACGCGATTGGGCAAGAACGTCACGGCATCGTGGAAGGCGTCGTGCCGCATCTGCTGCTCGGCCAATCGTTGCACTGTCACATCTGACAACGAGCCGGCAACCCGAACGCCCTTTCCGGTTGCGTCACGCTCAGCCATGCCACGCGCCACAACCCAGCGATAGGTTCCGTCGCTGTGCAGAATTCGATGTTCGTCTTCAAAATGACTGCTTCGCCCTTCAACGTGGTGCTGCAGCGCGACCCGCACTCGTTCAGCATCGTCCTCGTGAATGCGCTTGAGCCAATCGTCGATATTTCCGTCGAGATTGCTCTGCTCGCAGCCGAGCATGTGACTCCACCGCTCGGAGAAGTACGAACCCCCAGTCGCGACGGTCCACTCCCACAGACCATCATTAACCCCCGCGGCCGCCAACGAATAACGGCGTTCACTGTCCTTGAGATCATCGAGTAGACGCTGCTGTTGCTTCTTGAGGTGCCCAGCATCCAGCGCATTGCGGACTTCCAATGCGAGCCTGTTGATATCCTCAAAGGGCTTGGTGACATAGTCGTAGGCACCAATCCGCAACGCCTCGATCGCCGAGTTGAGAGAAGCATACCCGGTCATGAGGATGACTGGAGTGTTAGGATGACGGTCTCTCAACACGCGGGCGACGTCAACTCCGGAGCCATCAGGAAGGTTCTTATCAATCAGAGCGAGATCGATGTCTTCATGGGACGCGATTGCCTTAATTGCATCCTTCGCAGTCGACACATGCAACACACGGCGACCTGGTTCGGCGATCACCTCGCCAACAACCGTGTGGACGACCTCCTCGTCGTCTACGACCAATATGGTGTCAAGTTCGGACGTCATTGCCTGAGTCCGATACTGTAGCAATCCTCGGCGTTGGATGGAAAGGCTTGCCTCACAATCGGCAGACTGGGTTTTGCCTCAACGGTTGAAGAGGCCTCCCAATCTCGCGGTTCGCCGCACCCGCACAACCCGCACCACAGCCCAAACATTCACGGCAAATAGCACCACGAGAAGCGATATCGCGACGACGTAGGTCAATCGGTTTCCACCCGGCTCGGCACCCACCTGGATAAAGCGGTGCTCATTTCGCTCATTTGGGTGGTGCAGCTCGGCGTAGGCCGCAAGGACCGCGCCATAGGCTGGCTCGCGCTTGGGGTCCACCACTCGTCCCCGGGCGCGAATCTCCGTCGCGAAGCCATAACGCTCCACATCGGCGTCAACCTCGACAAGAATCCCCCGAGAACCGCTCAATAAAAAGAACCAGCGCTCATCCCTGCTCACGGACAAACCTCGAACCATCCGCTGGGTTAGGCCCCGTGTGCCGGTGATCCCTCGAACAGAGACGAACGTGTTGTGCCGCAAATCTGTCGGTTGGAGTCGTGTCACATCACCCAGCTCCAGAGGCTCCCTGGGCCCAAAAAACTCGTACTGCATCCACTCCCGGTAGTCCCACATGAACCACCCGGCAATGAGGAAGGTCACCACAGCCACAATCAACAGCATCTGTTGTCGTCGTTGACCGCGACGAAAGGCCGCCAACTGCTCGTCGAGTCCTTCGGACACGTCGTTTGCCGATTCGGCTGCCGGCTTGGCGTCTTGTGAAAAGTAGTCAAATTCATTCATTGAGGGCGGAGATTGTTTCTTACTCACGCGACACTCCCTGGGACAAATCCTTGAACGCCCCACACTTACACCAAAGGCCAATCAGCAGCCAATTGGCCACCGTTTAATACCAACTGATGCTCAACCCCACATCATTAATCGAAATGCTCCGTCGGCGACGGACCAGCGGTTACATGGTCCATCCTCGGTCAGATGCCGAGCATCAATAACGCACCGCGGCGGATCGAATATTGAATTACCAATAACTTAGTGAGGCGCGACAGCTATCGTTTGCACCGCTCGGGACGCCTTTGGCACCCGAGGACTTATCAAGAATCCATATTATTCGGCAAAGTCAGACGTGACTGCGATCCGCCGTTTCTGCAGAATCTTTGATATTGATTGAATTCCAATATACATTCTCTGTTGACGACAAAGCAGGGGTTGTGCTAAAGTGCGCCGACTAAAGAAGCCCCAATTTACAGAATCCAGCCGAAAATCAAGGGTGTTGTTGCGCCCAAAGGAGACCAGCGCGAATGGAGCAGCCAATGCAGACGACATTCAAGATTGGTGATAAGGCAGTATATCCGGCACATGGCGTAGGGGAGGTGACCGCCATCGAAAACCGTGAAATTTCGGGGCAACACCAGACATTCTACATCCTACGAATTCTCGACAACGGCATGAAGATCATGATCCCGACCAACAACGTGCGGCAGGTCGGGTTGCGCGAAGTTATCAGCAAAGAGAAGGTCGACAAGGTCTTCCGAATCCTTCGCATGAAAGACCTGAGCGTCGATACCACCACATGGAATCGCCGGTATCGCGAGTACATGGAGAAAATCAAGACGGGTTCGGTGTTTGAGGTCGCTGAGGTTCTGCGTGACCTCTACCTTCTCAAGAGCGACAAAGACCTGTCTTTCTGTGAGCTCAAGCTGCTCGACACAGCTCGCGGACTTCTCATCAAAGAGCTCGCCGTGGCCAAAAACTGTGACGAGGAAGACGTCGAGCAGGAATTCAAAAAAATCTTCCATTTCTGATACCGACAGACCGGCCGAAACGAGAAATCGGCGATGTGCATTTCTCGCATGAGCCCTAATGCGCCATCTGTTTCAAGCGTCAGCGAACGGCGATCCCTTTGTCGAAAAGGCTCTTTGTCTCAGCTGCCGCCTGCCTTGAGTATTCGTCTGACAGAAACCATTTCTGCAGACGAGCGCTCGCTGGTCGCACATGGTCCAATGACTCCCAGGTGATTGGGGTGTTATCCGCGAGTTGCACCCTCCCCTCTTCGATCAATGTCGAAGCATCTGCCAGGGCGCAGCCATGCAAAACCCGCCGAAGGGCATGCAGTCGGCCCTCCGCCTTGGGATCAACGAAGTGAAAGCCCTCGGAGGTAAATGCTGCGGTGTGAAAATGCGCTGGTCGGTTGAGGACACCCTCGAGGTTCAGACGCGCACAGATCCTCAACAGAAGTTCCGAAAACTCTTTGGCGAGACCCAACCCAGGGTGGTCTTGTCCGGGCAACTTGGGCCGATCGAGAGTGAATGTCTCAGTGGGATTCTGCAACAACAACCATTCGCAACCGAGGACTTCGACGTGTCCACTTTCAGAGAACGTCGATGGCGCTTCGATCCAACGACGGCAAGCCACGAGTTCGACCAATACCACGGAAAATGCCCTGCCCTTGCTTGCGCGAATACGCAGCAACTGACGAGCCGGATCCGAGGCATCCCCTTCGACATTGACGTCTTGAAACCCCTTGCGGCGGATTGCATCGAGAATGCCATACCGCTCGAGCGCAAACTCCAACCCCTGCAGCGAATAGTAGTCGAGCACCAATCGGCGCGGGCGCTTGGGGCCAACGGCACCCAAAAAGTCCTCTTCAGTGAAGCTGAAGTCCTCGTCGGACCGTTGCAGCTCGGTGGGATCCAGCTCCTCGAACACGCGATTGAAATGCGCACGGAGATTCGGTGGCCGATCCACATGGGCGCGGTGTGCATCGCAAAGAATCCATCGCGCAAAATTGGCGGTGCAACGCCATGCAGCCGGGCTGTAACCCCCACCCATGGTGATGACCAAAGGGATCCCTAACCCTAGGACTGTCTCGGCAACATATCGATCTCGGTCGAGGACTCCCTGCAGAGTGAGTTTGAAATCCCCCAGGGTATCCCCTTCGAGCACATCGTTGCCAGCCACGTAGAAAACCAGATCCGGACGATGTGTTGTCAATGCTGGCAGAAGATTGCGTTTGAGCGCCGCCAGATAGAGTTCATCTTCAGTCCCGGAGGGCAACCAGACACCGACGTCCCCCTTGGCCTCCACATGGGTCCACGTGGAACCGTGCACCGAAAAGGTGAGGATCTCTTCATCCTGGGCAAAGGTAACAACGTTGCCATCGCCTTGATGAAAATCGAGATCCACGATGGCCGCCTTGCCGAGGACTCCCTCTGCCCGAAGTTTCGCAATCGCCACAGCGACATCATTGTAAACGCAGAAACCACTGCCGAGATCAGGGTGGGCGTGATGGAAACCACCTCCGAGGTTGAAACCAATCTTGACATTGCCACCTATCACCGATTCTGCAGCAGCGACGGTTCCAGACACGGCCAATCGCTGTGCGGTCAACAACTCGTCGACCTCCACTTCCCCAGGCGGCAAACCGAAAATACGCCCAAGCACTTCTGGCCGGGCGCTCCGATCCAAGTATCGGGCGGAATGAACTCGCAGGAGATCGCTAGTGGATACTGGGGCAACTGTTTGCACCCACCCTGGATGGAGAAGTTTCTCGCGCGCCAGCGCGCCAATGACGAGCTCTGATCGATCGATGATGAGGTTGGGCACTCTGACCCCGGCCGCGAGGTTTCGCGGAGCATACCCAGAGTGGTACCAAAAAGTCACCAATGAGTTGATACGGCGTTTCGCCTTGAGTGATCGCCACCAGGACATCTGTCAGTTGATCATGCCCGTCTCTTCGAGAAGTTGCATAGCGATATCAACTGCCTTCTTGGCTTTCTCGCGCACCTTGGTGGAATGCTCAGCGACGTTGTCGGCTTCGATCTTGGCCTTCTTCAATTCCTGCACATCGGCTTGCAGTTGGTCCCGCTCAGCTGCCAGAGATTTCACCTTGTCGACGAGCTGGCCTATTTTGTCCGAGAGGAGCTGACGTTCCCGTTCAGCATCTTCCCCCTCCTTGCGGCCGTCTTTGAGCTCCATCTTGTAACGATCGGCCTCTGCCTGAGCCTTTTCGGCAGCCTGCTGATACTTGCTCATCTCTCGTTCTAGCTGACTGAGCTTCTTCTTGATGTCCACCGAGTCACGAGCGCGTGCGCTCTCCTCGAGCAACCGGTCGTTGAACTCGAGCTCGTTCTCCTGCAGCGTTTGTTCGAGTTTCTGCACCTTCTGCCGCAGTTGCCGAACCTCACCACGAAGTCGCTCTGCCTCCGCATCGGAGACCAAGATCTGCGTTGCTGGCCCCGCACCGAACCCCCCTGATGGATCATCAGCCGACTCGGGCTTGCTGGTATCCGCAGCGGCGACCGAATCAAAGGCGGACCGAGCCTTTTTGACTGGCCGGCTCTCTGGCACATGAGCGGGCTCCAGCCCGCCCCCAAAAAGGACATTTCCGGCCCCCTCGACACTGACCTCAAATCCATCATCCGCGTCGACTGAGACATCATCGAGAGAGACCTCAAGCTCGTCTGCGACTGCGCCACCAGCAGCCATGTCGACGTATTGAGCTGCAACCTGGATGAGTTCCTCCGTGGCGTACGGTTTCTTCAGATACGCCTCAGCACGTGTCCGCAGTTTCTTGTGCTGTTCAAAGGTCTCCTCAGTGGCTTGGCTCGACGTGAGCACCAAGGGTATGGAGGCAAGGTCTGTGTCCTTTTTGAGCTTGTTGCACACCGAGTAGCCGCTGCCACGACTGAGCTCGACGCACAGTATGATCAAATCGGGACGATTCTTGCGAGCGAGGTCCAGCGCCTCGGCGCCGTCTCCAGTCACAATGGGCACAGCGCCGATGGACGCAAACGCCTCCTCGAGGGATTTTGCGACTGTTGCTTCACTCTCTATGATCAACACCTTTGCCATGGCGGCAGTATACGTGTCCGGCTGTGCTTGGAGCAAGTTGACGGCACCCTTCCACCCTTCCCAGGGGAAGTTGTTTGTTTGAATCAGCCGTAATGAAGTGCTACCATAAATAGTTGAGGATAACAGACGTGGGTCGTGAGAAGAGGGGCGGGTATGTCTTCGACTGGTGGATTGGAGATCATACTCCCAAGCACGTTCATGTTTACAAAGACGGTCATTTGCTTGCAAAGATCCAGGTTCCCGACATCTTGGTGTTGAACGGTCACGCCTCTAAGAGGGTCCTCAAGCTCCTTCAAGAGCTGATTGACGAGGGAAAGTTATGAAGACCGAAAGAATCGAAGCCGTTGAATTCAACAATCGCGCTCGCCAACTCTCGGTGCAGTACCGATCGGGCAAGACGATCAACATTCACTTTGGACAGATCGGTATTACCAAAACTATTGCGAGGGTGTGGGTCGATCGTGAGACCAACGGTCGGGCGATAGGGATCGAGTTTGCCGATGGTTCAACAGATTTCATTCCGTATGACCAGCCGTTGGCGGTTGCCAAGGATCCCGAGTATCTTTTGCAAAACCAAATGGAAGTCCTCACGGCTCTAATTCGACGGGAGCTCGAGCAAAAGAAGGTGTCATTGCGGTTTCTCGCCCGCGAGCTTGGAACCTCCGACAACCAGATCCAACGGCTCCTCAATCCGAACATACTCAATAAGAACCTGACGCAACTGTCGAAAATTGCGGTGCTACTCGGGCTGGAGGTCGAAGTTCGACTCAAAGGTGCCGCGTAGCCACGGTTGAGTGCCAAATGTGGGCTTATGTGTGGTAATATAGCACAACACGATTGGTTGTTGTGGAAATGGCTCGGTGGAACTTGGGCTCCACAACCGGCTTGAGCTGCATTTTCACCACGGTTTGGGCGATGCGATCCGCGACGGTTGGGATCCCCAACAACCGGGTCCCATTCGCTTTTGGTATCTCAACCGCCTTCACCGCGGGTGGAAAATAGCTGCCTGAGCTCATCCGATTTCAGATTCGATACAGATTGTCTTTGAGCTTGCTCTCGAACGCTTCTAACGTCTCGTCATCTATACCCGCTGCTCCTTTGTTTGCCTTCACTCGAAGGTAGGCTTCGTACACCTGCTGTTTGGAAATACGATACGGTTTTGCCTGGCCCGCAAGCTCCTCCCGTTGCCGGTTGACCTGCGTGCTCGGCTGCATGACTCGGCCCCTTCGCTCCGGTCGCATTACCGACCTTCCTCGCTACTACGAGCCGATCCGTCCCTCGCCCATGCCTTGGTACTCGGCGCCTCGTGGGTCTGCCACTTGGCGTTCTCCCTTCGCATCACGAGCGAGGTTCCCACGTTCCGTGCAAGAACCTGTTGCAGCTTCACGCCACCTCTATGCCGGACGCCGTCTGGGTCGGTAAGCAGGTGTCCCCCAGACTCATCCAGGGCCAACGACACCGTCCCGGTTTCGACGTCATCTATACGCTTTCGACAGTTCATCGGTGGTTCAGTCTTTCGTCTCTCTGCAACCCACATGACGTGGTCTTGGCCACGCCTTTTCCGCGACGCTCACGACCAGGGCCGTTGTGCCCTCGCCGCTCGCGGTTGTTTGAAGCCTCCGCCTGCACGGCGGCTCCGAGGGGCCCACCCTCATTTCTTGCACAGCACAGCTGCATCTAGGCGGCCATCGCGGCCTCCCTTCTGCGCCTTCGTGGCGCACCATCGTCCGCGTAGCGGACGAACCGCAGCCCACGCTGGGAGAGCTCACTATCGAGCTCGTCCAGCACGATGTTACTGAGCAGTGGCGATAACGGACCTCCCTGCGGAACTCCTTCATCGGTGCTCACCACCACGCCGTCGGGCATCACCACCTTGGCTTTGAGCATCTGCGAGATGAGCTTGAGAAGACGCACGTCTTCGACTCGTTGGGCGAGCCGTGACATGAGTCGCTGGTGGGGAACCTTGTCGAAGAATTTCTCCATATCAAGATCCACCACGATCCCATAGCCCTCTTCCAGATACCGTGCGGCCTCGGCGATTGCCGTATGACAGCTGCGGCCAGGTCGGAACCCGTGACTGCTCGGATGGAAAGTCGGCTCGTATTGGGGTTCGAGCACCCGACGAGTCGCTTCCTGAACCATTCGATCAATCACGTCGGGAATACCAAGCCCCCGCTTGCCGCCGCTTTTCGGGATCCACACCCGCCGGATCATGCCCGGTCGATATGAACCCGATAGCAGGTCGTGACGTAGCACCGGCAGGATCTCATCGAGGTGCTTGCGCACATCGGTGATGCTCTGTCGGTCTGGACCTGGTGCTCCCTTGTTGGATGCCACATGTTCAAACGCGACATCCAACTGCTCTACTAACTTTTCCATTGTTGCGGCCGTGGCCGTTCTCGGTTTGTTCTTCGCCTTCGGCGCCTCGAGCGTCGCAGAGATGGGCCCGCCCATGTCCGCTTGGTCGTTGGCCCCGGCGGTGTGACCCACCGGGTGTTCTGCTGTTGCGAAGGGCAGACCGAGTTGCCTCGACACTTGGTTGACCGGGACCGCCTTCCCTCCCTCGGGGCGCTCGGTTCCTCGATTTGGGGTCGCCTTTCGACGACCTTCCGGTACGATGCAGTCCTCTGACTTCTGCTGGGTCATCGGCTTTTGTCCTTTCGTTCTACGGCCTACCGCGCCAGTTGTGATTGGTGCGGGGCCCAACAGATCTCACTGGGTAAGACCAGTGGATTTCGTGACCATCCTGTCGCCACTACGCGCACAGCTCGACATGGACTTTTGGGCTTCGTCGCTGGGCACCGACTCACCCGCTGTGCACGCCTTACGGCGCTTCGCTTCCGCTCAGCACGGTCACGCACCTACGGCTTCCACCGGACGCTCCCTCGCGGGCCGCACGTCATCTCGACGTTCCACCCCGGTTCTCCGGGGCCGCGCCCTTGCCTCCTCGGTGTCGGGTTC
>MGST01000048.1:0-35802 GCA_001798605.1 Deltaproteobacteria bacterium RIFOXYA12_FULL_58_15
CATTGCAGCCTCCCTATACTGAACACCATATCAGTACCGGCTGACTGTTTGTGCGCTTTCCGGATAAGACATTGCAGCCTCCCTATACTGAACACCATATCAGTACCGGCTGACTGTTTGTGCGCTTTCCGGATAAGAAGGAATGTCCTCATTCTTATCCGGCTGGGATTCGCGCACCAACCACGAATTTCATTCGATAAATGAAGACAGAACAGCCGCAGGATTGGTTCCTTGGCGATTGCTTTTCCACAGTCTGCACGGGCGTGATTGAGATGACGTTTGAACTGAACGGCCTGAGTGCAAATTCCAACGGCGTCATCTCGGACGAGGCCAAGGGGGCCGACGACCAAGAAGGTGCCAAGGTCAAAGAGAACTCGGGAAAGAAAGAAAAGACCGAGAAAGCCAAGAAGAAGCCGCTCTTTGGCAATGATGGTGAAGATGTCAGCTTCATAACTCCCATTGCCAGCAGGAAGTTTGCGTTCGAGACGGGACGGACGCATTTTCGCGAGCCCATGGAGGGCGTTCTGCGCAAACCCGGCGTGCCCATCCTCAACGACGATGGCACCCTCAATGCCGCAGGCTGTCTTCAGGCGAGTGACTTTGTCCAGGATCTCGCCAACTGCTACTTCATTTCGACCTTGCATGCGATTGCCGAGAGTCATCCTGGTTGGCTCGAAAGCATGGTCCAAGATCATGGCGACGGCACCTACACGGTTGACTTCAGCGTTCGCGTGCCACTGCTCAGCCGGTTCTTCGGTGGCGTCAACCACAGTGAGACCGTCAACGCGAGCTTCCCCGGCTCAACAGTGAAATCCAAGATCGACAGCCACCTGTTGGCGCAAATTATCGAGAAGGCCTATGCCCGGTGGATGGGGAGCTATGACGAACTCGAATGGGGGATTCCGTATTTCAGCATGACCCACATCACCGGGGCCCGCTCGACCTTCATCTTCGTGCACAAGAAACGAGAGGAGGCCCTCTATCGGCAGATCCAACATGGAATCGAGCGCGGCTTTCCCATGGTGGCCGGCACTCTCGATATCCTCGACTATCCAGGCATCGTCGATCTCATCGAGAAGCGTGCGATCAAGATCAACGCAAGGCGCACCGAAGATGGCGATGAAGAAATCCCCACCGATTGCAGGCACGACAAAGACTTTGATCCCAAAGGGTTGGTGGCCAATTTTCTCCACAGCATCGCGTCGGACGCCAACCGCATCAAAGACCAACATTGTTTTTCCGTGGTGGCTGTCAACGAGATCGAAGAGGACGGCGAGCTGAAGCGAACCATCACCCTGAGAAATCCCCGCTTTCCATCGGACAGCGATCTGGTCACCTTGACCTTCGCCGATTTCCAGAAGCAATTCTTCCACCTAACCATCAATCACGCCAAGGACAACCTGCGACGAGAAGCTGTACGCACGCTAAGACGCACCGAGCGCGAGCAGGACAAGCAGAATTCCAAGGACTTGAACGTTGCATCGCCGCGGACCTTCTCGACAGAAACAAAGCAAGCGCACGAAGAGCCAAAGCGCAAAAGCATCAAGCGTGTCCAAATGACCCATGCCGAGTTGGAGAAGACAGCCACCTGAAACCTGTCGTGTTGTGATCTTTGTTCCTGACACTTCCGTCGATGCATTGCGAGAAGGTGAAGAGATGCAGGTTGTGGGGCGGATCGATATGGTAAGGGTCGACATAGAGCATGCCATGGCCCACGGCGACGTCTCCGGAGAAATTGGCGGTGCGACTGCCAAAGACGAGACTACGGGAAATGCTCACCGCGCTCCCTTGGGATGTGAAACGTCACACCACAAGTCTCAGAAGAAGCGGTAGACGGAGGTACAATCCCCGCTGCTGTCCGCGAAGGTGCAGGTCGCCCACACGTTCTCACGTGCGGGAACCTAGGAATAGCAGGTCCGGTCGATGATAACTCTCTTGAGGCCGTCGGAGAGGTCATTGAAGTAGGCGCAATACCCGGCGACGCGGACCAGCAGGTACGGGTGCTTCTCGGGGTGCTGATACGCATCCAGCAACATCTCCCGACTGATGACGTTGGGCTGGAACTGCATGCCGCCCTTGGCGAAGTAGGCCCTGACAATGCCCGCAAGGTTTTTCACTCCGTCTGCCCCCTGGAAGAGGGCGGAGTCGATGGTGAAGGTGACAGTGGTGCCATTGGGAGCGAAGGACCGGAAATCGACCCCGGTCACGGAGTTCAGGGACGAGAGCAGATCGGCCTGCTTCATGCCGAAGTGGGGCGTGAGGCTGTTGGCCAAGGGGACACCGCGCAGCCTCCCCGACGGCAGGGACGGGGTCTGCAAACCGTACATGATGTTGGCGTTCAGGGCATAGTACCCTGCGGCGTAGATGCCCTCGCGGGGGCAGTTCTCCACCGCGTTCAGGGCGTTCACGTAGATCTGCAGCGTCCGGTTCATCCACTCCTGGGGTTCTCGGGACGCGTCGTTGCCGAACTTCGGCACTGCGAGGAGCTCCGCCCGGATCTGCTGGTTTCGCACGCCCGCGAAATCTTGCTCCATCGCCCCAAGGACCTCCTCGATGGTGTAGCGCCGCTTGTTGAAGACGACCTCATCCAGCGCATGAAGTGACTCGGCGACGTCGGTGATCCCAACTGCCTGGACGCCGCTGCTGTTGAGCATCGTGCCACCCTCGTAGACATCCTTGCCGCTCTCGATGCAACCGGTGAAGAGCGATGAGGCCAACGGCGTGGTGAAGTGCTCGCGCAACACCTGTTCGATCCGCTGATGGTCGGCGAGCACAGAGGCCGCCAGTCGGTTCAGACGCGCCTGGTAACGGTCGAGCAAATCCGCCATCGTCACCGGCGGATTGTAGGCGGGGGCGCTCCGCCTCTTTTTGGACAGCTCGCGGGCCCGCCGGTACGCCCTCGACACGAACCCGGAGACGCGGTCGTCGCCACTGCAGTAGTACTCGACACACCTCGTCAGGAGCTTCTCGACCTGATCGACGAAACCCAAGTTCCAAAGGTCGTGCTCCTCGCCCTTCAAGGCCTGCAGCAGGGGAAGGACCACGTTCATGTTGGCGCAGTCCGTGTTGCCGAAGTGGTCGTCCGACGCGTTGGGCTCCACGCATCCGACTATGGCGTAGTTTCTCGCGTCCTCCGGGGTCGTCGGATAGTGCCGCTGCAACATGTCGATGTAGACGTCGTCGTTGTACAAGGCGGGCATTGGCGCCCCGTTGAGGTACACCTCGGCAAGACGCTCGACGTACTCGGGCGAGCTGTCCTTGTGGATCCGCGCTGTCATGTTGACGGCCAGGGGCTGCAGCTCACATACGTCCAGCAGCATGTAGGTCACGTCGTTGGTGGCGTCTCGGCCGTCCTTCCCGAGGCCCCCCGCCGTTACTGTCTGGTCCGTGGACTGGGTCTCGAAGAGCCTGCCGATTCTCAAGATGCTGTCGCCGTCGCTCACCAGGATGGCCTCATCCATCTTGAGGATGAAGAGCGCGAGCAACTCTGCCGCCTTCTCGTAGGTGAGGGTCCCCGACGCTTTGTCCTGTGCGTAGTAGGGATACAGAATCTGGTCCAGCCTTCCGAGGGACACAGCGTTCTCGTAGGACTCGATGCAGAGCGCAATCTGCAAGAAGAGCATGCTCTGCAGCGCCTCGTGAAAGGTCCGCGCCGGGTATTTCGGCACCCACGCGCAGACCGCGGCGCTGTCCTCCAGCTCTTGTCGCCGTGTGGGGTTCGGCTCGCTCGCAGCCAGGCACGCAAGATGGTCCGAGTACCTCTCTGCGAAGACCTCGAGGCCCTCCAGGGCGATGATGGCACCACGGTAGAAGTCCTGACCGTTCTCGGGCCTCGCGCGCTTCGCAGTCCGGATCTCCGCAATCATGCCAGTGGTTCCGAGCTGGAGGAGACGCTCGAAGTTCACAACGAAGTGCGCGATCGCCGCCAGGTTGTTGTTGAACCCGACCTTCATCTCGGCGCAGCGTGCAAGCGCAAGCATAAGGTCCTTGGGTGTCGGGTACACCTTCGTCAGCAGGCAGTGCTTCGCCCAGAATGGAAAGATCTCGGAGTAGAAAGCGAGCTTGTCTTTGAAGGAACACTTGAACGACACCGGCGTCTGCCGATCGATCTGGTGAAGCAGCGAGATCAAGAGGACACCGAAGTGTTCCTCCCATACCTGGCAACCCACCCGCTTCGCCGTGAAGTTGCCGACAAGCAGCTCGTGCGGATAGACGATGGCTTCTTTGTGCGCGAGCACGTATGCGAGGCGCTCCGCCCGATGGATGGGCGTCGGCTTCGCGAATCCGTGCTTGCGATAGTACCTGGTCTTCAGTCGCGACGCCTCGAAGCAGAGGTGATAGTCGCTCTGCCGGATGGCATCCCGGATGTCGTAGACACGCCGGGTGAAAACCACATGGTGGCGGCGCGAGTCCAGCTCGACGCAATCCGCCGTAATGCCAAGGGCTTTGAACCGCGCTATCCCGGCCCTGACCGCCTCGAGGCTCTGCGCAGGGGTAATGCGCAGCGAAGAGCGAGAGCGACCCAGACGTCGAGCCTTGTCCTCATGCATGCTGTGGTACTTCAGCAACTCGATCGAATGACAGTCGAGCGCGCGCAGGATTTCCGCTGCGGCTCGGATGGAGGGGTCGGAATCGTTGTACCCCGGTACGATCACCATGCGGAATCGGAGGTTTGCCTTCAGCGTGACGAGGCGCTCGAGGTTGCTCCGGATCAACGTGCCGTCCTGCTTGGTGAGTTCCCGGTGCAGTGCGTCGTCACCGACAACTTTGAGGTCGACCAAGAAGAGGTCCACGTACGGCGCGACCTTGGCGACGGTGCACTCCGGGGCGTGCAGGGAGGTCTCTACCGCTATGTGGAGGTCCTTTGCCTTCAACGCCCGCAGCAGACGCACCAGACTCCGGGGGTCTTGGGTGAGGGGCTCACCGCCGCTTAGGGTGACGCCCCCACCGGTACTCCGGTAGTAATCCCGATCCCGCGCCACCACTTCCAAGATCTCTTCGATCGAATCGCCTTGCTCGGCCGCGGATGTTGTCTTGTTCTCCAACGCCTCGGGGTTCTGACACCATAGGCACCTCAAGTTGCATCCCCGGAAGAAGATGGTGGTACGAACTCCAGGGCCGTCGTGTACACAAGTGCGCTGGATCTTCAGCACTCTGAGCCGATCAGACGACCGGGGTTGAGTCTGGCGGCTCCCGAGCTCAGGTCCTCGCTCTGTTGCCGGTGATGGCGCGGGCGCGGTAACCATGTGTTCCCTCGTTTCTGCGCGTGGCCTAACATGTACTTGAAGTACATGTTGTTGGCGATTGTCAATCACGCTCCATGTCCGCAATCCATCACCACCTGAACGTTCCGCTCTCAACCCTCCCTTCGGTAACATCTATTGCGACGCAACGCGTTGCCGCGAGCCGCTTCATTTCAGTTTGGCGACATCTATGTCGAGCGTCTTCGCCCGCTTGCGCCACTGCTCACGCGCCAGCTCCTGCATGTCGCGCACTTCATCCGCCTCGTCGACGATCTCGAGACCGAGCAATGTCTCGATCACATCCTCCATGCTGACGATGCCATCGGTACCACCCCACTCGTCGACGACGAGCGCAAGATGCTCCCGGGCGTCGAGGAGCGCATCGAAAAGGTGAGGCACCGACATGAGGTTTGGCACAATGATCAGGTTCCGCTTGATCTCGGACAGACGCAGAGAGAGCCGGTCCTCACTCGCCTGCAGCAGAACCTCGTCTTTCAGCACGTATCCCTTGATGTCGTCGATGTTCTCTTCGTACACCGGGATGCGAGAGAAACGCGTGCTGTCCTCTTCCCCGAGCATCTCCTCGATCGTGAGACGTTGCGGCAGTGCATACATCACCGTGCGTGGCGTCATGATGTCCGACACGTGAAGAGTACGAAAGCGCAATAGACTCTTCAGGATGCGGATCTCTGACTTACCCATGGTGCCCTCGCGCAGACCTATCTCGGCGAGCGCTGCCAGCTCATCACGGTGAAACACCGGCTCTGCTTTGCCACCGGAGAACAGTGCGCCCAGCAATCTCGCCAGGGCCACCAGCGGCCAGAGTAGGACAATGACAGGCCTCAGGACCCGGGCGACTACGGGCCCGAGCTCGCGCCAATAGCGCACACCAAGACTCTTTGGGATGATCTCAGAGAGCAGGAGGATGAGCAGGGTGAGGACGGCGGAGAACAACCCCACGTACGCGTCTCCATATACATGCGTGGCCTGTGCGCCTGCTCCGGCCGCGCCGAATGTGTGCGCCATCGTGTTGAGACTCAGAATAGCCGCGAGGGGGCGATCCACGTCGGTCCTCAACTGACGCAGCTGCAGGCCTATCGCCGGAGCCTTCTCTTCCCACACCGCGATGTAGGCGGGAGTGATGCTGAGCAAAACCGCCTCCATCAGGGAGCAGGCAAATGAGACGCCAAGGGCCAGCAGAACGTAGACAATGAGCAGTGTCATTCGAGTGGAATCCTCGACCAGTGAAAACGACCATGCCAGAGTCGATCGCAGCGCATCGGTTCATTGCTCGTACGCACCTATGTCAGGAGCATCTCCTTGGGGAATAGACGTCCCATCATAATCTTTCGGTATTCCCACATCAACGCCATGATTGATGCCATCACTGCCTGGCTGCAGATGGAAATCCAAAGCTGCGGGGGAAGGCGGCACACGCAGAGCGATGTCAGCAACGACGGGCATATGGTCGGAAACCTGCACATTGAGGATCCAGAGCGAGCGAATCTCGAGCTGTGGGCTCACCAAAATCCAATCGAGCCTGTGGCGTGGTCCGTCCGCCGGAAACGTGGGCACATCGAGGGTTGCTTGGTCCGTGCTCAAGCCGGTGCGTTGGGCGAAATCCCGCACGCAGTCGGCTGCACCCCACTCACAGTTGAAGTCGCCCATGACGACAAAGGGGCCCTCGCGTGTCGCGAGGGCCTTTTCGAGCATGCGCAGCTGTCTTGCTCGGGCGCTACCGCTCGCAAAATCGAGATGGACAGACACGACGTCGACAGCAATGTGGTCAAATACCTTGGGTTCGATGGTCGCCACGACGAATCCTTTGTTGTCGCGAAATGAGGTTTCAAAGCGTTGCGAGGTCTCATGTCGCATCGTCTCTCGGCTGAGCAGACCTGTGCCGTAATCTAGATGCACCGGTCCCCAACCCTTGCCATGGCTGCCCCGAAAGAATTGTTGAAGACCGGCTGCGGTTGAGAGTGTCGATGCATGATCGAAGCGCCCGCTCCAATCGGATACACCATCGAACTCCTGAAGGCCCACCACATCGGGACGTGCAGCCTCAATGACGCCGGCAATGCCATCGAGATTGCCACGAATCGCGTCACTCGCGAGTAGGGCCTGGTGAAAGGCCAGGCCCCGGCTGTGCGCAACATTTAGGCTCATGACCCGCAATGAATCATCGGCGGCTGTGTCGAGCACCGGCGGTGTCGCATGTGCATCGACGATGGCTGCGACCGGCCCGGCGTTCGCCAACGATTGCACCAGCGGCCCAATCGCCCATCCAAGCCCCAATACACCAAAACAGATGCCGGCAATCTTCACTCCCACCATGTCGCCTCACCTCCTGCGTTGGGTAGACTGTTGTACCCCAACCACTGGGCATTTGTAGACGAGAACGCCGAACATGGGATGGCTAGCATTTGAAATCGCGATGGAGTGTGTGTGAATCTGATGTGAAAGGCAGGCTGAGGACGAAGGTGGTGCCATGCCCCTTGGTCGACTTCACCGAGATTGTGCCACCATGCGCCTCAGCAATAGCCTTGGCGAGGGCCAAACCCAACCCTGTGCCTCGCTTGTGTGAACGGGTGGTAAAGAACCGATCAAACACCCGCGTGATATTTTCTGGGGCAATTCCGGGACCATCGTCCCCCACGCTGAGCACTGCCCGCTGTTTTGCGGCCCGCAAGCCGACAATGACCTCACCGCTCGGATGCGCGAAAGAGGCAGCGTTCTCGATGAGATTGCCTATGGCCTTTTCGAGTTGGTTCTCGACCGCGACTATTGCAAGGGGCTCCTCGGTCGCGTCTAGCGCTATGTTGACGCCCGCATACCGTTCGTCAGCGGCCAGACGCTCGACCATTGCCCCAACCAATCGCCGCAAATCCATTGGCACCCTCGGCTCGTTCGCAAGTCCCGCCTCAGCCCGAGCCAACTCGAGAAACTCGCTGACCAGGCGGTCGAGCTGCGAGCTGCTGCGAGAGAGAACACCGGCCAGCTTTTCGATCCTTGCCGGTTCAAGTGCAGAACTTGAGCCCAAACGTTCTGCCGCGGCGCGAATGGCTGCAACGGGGTTTTTGAATTCGTGGGTGAGGTCGGCCACAAAGGCCTCGTTACTCTTTGCCCTCTCCTGCAGTCGCTCCAGCAGGATATTGAATGAATCCGCAAGCTCACCTATTTCGTCGCCCGTTCCCGAATCGAGAACGCCAGTTGGCACCGCCGCCTCGGTCCGCATGCGAATCTGCTGCCGCAGTTTTGATACCGGGCCCACCACCGCCCGTGAAATCCACCACGCCAAGAGCATCGCCACCGGCAACGAGAAGAGCAGCAACTTGAGCAACTGGTAGCGCATATCGTAGAGGGCGCGGATGGCACGTCTGGAGCTCTCTTGAACGTACACAAGTGCGCCGCCGGGCAAGCGGAGCGCCGCGTGGCAGACCAGCAACTTGCGCTCGGTGGAATGGCGGCAGCCAACAGCCTCCCCGGAGGTCATAGCTTCACGTGATTCGATGCGCTCGGATACCGCCCCAAGCTCTGCATCAAAATGCGCCAAGGACGGTGCCGCGTCGGGGCCGAAAAAGAAAGCACCAAGGCGATGATACAAACCCTCATTCGACTCATGATCGAGATCAGCGCTCACAGTGCCATCAGCCTCAACGACCCGGATGCGCACGCCCCGCTCCGCAGCAATCTGTTCGATCGCCCCAACCCGAGAATCGGGCATTGTCCGGCCGTCGTCGATCACCTTTGCCGTCGCGGCAGCCGCATCAGAGATATTCTTCTTCATGCGACCGCCAACACCGGCTTCGATGAAGCTTGACGACGCCACCAATACCTGTGGCAAAACAACTGCGCTCACCACCACCAGAAACATCTTCGGCCGCAGCGACAACGACCACGGTTTGCCGCGCAACTGCTTTGGGCGCTCGTTGGGGTCAACCACGCCAGCGGTACCCCGCACCAACCACGGTTTCTATCTCGTCAAAACGCGGGTTGATCTGCTCGAGCTTGCGACGAAGTCGCCTGATGTAAGTGTCGACGACCCGATCGGTGACCACAACGTCATCACCGCGGATCAGATCTAAAATTCGCGCACGAGAGAAGACCATCCCAGGCCGGCCAGCGAGGATCTCCAGGATGCGAAACTCTGTAACCGTCACTGTCATCGCGACCCCTTCATAGATGGCCTCAATGCGTTGCGCATCGAGCGACAAGGCCCCAGTCTCCAGGGTCGGACTCGTTTGTTGCCGCCCTGCCCTCAATGTTTCACGCCGCAGCAAAGCCGCGACGCGGGCCAAGAGCACCCGGTTGCTGAAAGGTTTGCTGATGTAATCGTCAGCACCGAGTTCGAGTCCCAAAGCCTCATCGATCTCGCTGTCCCGAGACGTCAACAGGATCAGTGGCACAAGATTGCCCGCCGCGCGCAGCTTCCGACAAAGGCTGAAACCATCCTGGCGCGGCATGTTGACGTCGCTGATCACCAGATCGGGCTCGCCTGTTTGGATTTCAGCAAGGCCCACCTCACCGTCGGTTGCCGTAACAACGTCGTAGCCGCAATCTTCGAGTTCCATCGACAACACCTCAAGCAGCTCGGCGTCGTCTTCTATCAAAAGTACCTTTGCCATGGTTCAACCCCGCCCGTCACCCTACTGCAAGACGATAAGATGTGTAAGCCATGGCCCTCCGATTCGACTAAGCCAGGACGAATTTCGCAATGATCGTTTGGAAGACAGGCAGAAACTCGCCTGGATGAGCTTGAAACGCAGTTACTTTGGTTGGATACACTCAGCTGGACATGGAGCATCTCATCCCAGACGTAATGGAAAGAGTGTCGTTCGCGGAACTCGTCGAGCAGCTTTCCGACGGCGTCTACTTGATGGACCGCAACAGAAGAATCGCGTTCTGGAATCGTGCTGCCGAAGAAATCACCGGTTTCACTAGGGAGGAGGTCGTCGGTCGGCACTGCGCCAACAATATTCTGATGCACGTCGACGAACAGGGCCGGTGCCTCTGCCGCGGACAATGCCCTGCGGCGACGACCATGAAGGAAGGAATTCGCCACGAATCTGAGATTTTTTTGCACCACAAGGACGGGCATCGCATTCCCGTTTGGGTGAAGACCTCGCCCATATTTGATGCCGATGGCCGGGTGATCGGGGCGACCGAGGTGTTTGGTGATCTCAGTCCCAAACTACACCTGGCAGCCAAAGTGGCCGAGCTCGAACATCTGGCCATGCTGGATCCCCTCACTGAGCTCCCCAACCGCCGTCACTTGGAGGGCCTTTTGGAGGCCCGTGCCCACGAGCTCGACCGTTTCGGCTGGCCCTTTGGCGTGTTGATGATTGATGTCGACTATTTCAAATTGGTCAACGACACTTTCGGCCACCCCGTGGGGGACCGAGTTCTGCGAATGACCGCCAGGACACTTGGCAGCTGTGTCCGTGCATTCGACGTGGTGGGCCGGTGGGGTGGCGAAGAGTTTCTCGCGCTCATCTCCAGAAGTAGCGCCGAAGAGACCACACGTATCGCGGAGCGCTTGCGGGCCATGGTGGCCGGCTCGCAACTAGAAGTGGACGGCAAGATCGTCAAAGTGACTGTCTCTGTTGGTGCCGCCTGCGCCAACAGAGACCATCCAGCCTCCGATGTGTTGGTGCGCGCTGACGCCAAGCTCTATGAGGCAAAGAGCTCCGGTCGCAACAAAGTCGTCTGTTGAATCTCGGAGCGACCACCGACTTGGTGGCCACACCCATGGACTATGGTGGACCCCGTTTTTTGGACCATCCATGATCAATGCTTGTCTCTGCAGCACGTTCGCGGTTAAGGTCGACATGGTCATGGTTCGAATTAACCACCTGTTGCTTCTATCTTGCTCGCTCGCGGTGGCCGCATGCGCAACGACCTATCGTAAGAGCAGGCCTGACCTGCCAGACGCAGAACGCGAAGTGGTCGAGCTTTCGACGTTGTTGGCGGAATTCGGTCAAGCACTACAGGAACAAAAGATCGAGACGGCCGAGATAATGCTGGTCGAGCTCGAAGACGGTCTCAAGGAAGTCGACGTTCAAACCATTAGGCACCCCGAATATCGCAAGGTCGCTGACGCCATCGATGGGGCCCGGAGCAGGCTACAAAACACGAAGCGCAGCGGCGCGATTGAGGAGTTGGTCGATGAGACAAACGGAGTCTTGGCCTCCGGACGCGAGCTCATCACCAAGATTGCCGCCGACGGTCCCACCGATGACATGCTGGAGCGCATGGATGACATACGGGACGAGCTCAAAGAGCTCACCGAACGCGGTGAGAAATATCGACGTGACCCACAATACCTGGAGACTTTCGCAGCATTGTCGGTGATGCGAGACCAACTCGCAGATCATTCCAAACGTTTCCGTTGGATCCTCGATGCAACGGAGCTCGTTGTCGACACGCTCGGCGCTCTCCCCAACGACTCGTCCAAGGGGGACGGGGTTAGGGAAACAACCGGCGAAGGCGAACCCATGAGCGAACGCATCACCCGTGCCGATATTCTCTTGGAAGGATTCGATGCTTGTCTGCGGGTGGCCAAGGAGCTTGCGGAGAAAAAGGACGCCGTTCAGGATCTGCCCCTCAGGACTGCCCTGGGCGCACTGACCTTGCCACAAACCCACGAAACCTGCGAAGCCCGGCGTCTCAAAGCAGAAGAGCTTGCCGCAAACCTCCGTTGGCAACGTGACGTGATTGCCGTCGCCGACCAGGTCACCAAGGCATTGCAACACATGGAAGCGCAAGAGACGGCCGCCGGGGCGCTCATGGCCAATGAGGAGGCGGTGCTCGCTCTCGCCACCTGCGAGGTCCATTTGGCCGAGACAGAAGGTGCGATCGGATTCGACCCAACCCAAACGTTCTTGAATCACATGGGGCGCACAACGGCAACGAAGCTCCGCGATCTATGCACCACGGTAAGAGCCAACCTCGCGGCATTGCAGCCAACATTGCGTTGGCGCATGGCAGTCGCTGCAATCGAAAGCGAGATAGACAAGGCGACAGTGGCTCTGACCGACGCGAACGCAGCGCAAGACTCTTCCGATCGCGCCGAGCTGCTCTCAACCGCCCGTGAGCTCTTCCAAAAATGTGCAGTCGATGCCGAGCCGCTGATTGCGCGCAGTGAGGGGCCATGGCAAGAAGCGAAGCCCAATAAGAAGGAGAAGCGCGCCCTGCAGAATCGCGCTGCAGCATGCAAAAAGCAGGTCGGTCACATCGCGGAGCTATTGGCCGAAGGACAACCATCTGACGCGAAGACCCCCACCCATGGCAAGAGCCGCAAGAAACGTCGTTAGTCCCGCAAGTCCGTATCTTGAGCCCGAGATTGAGCCAAACCGGCGAGGACGGCGAACACACGTCACAGTTGCGCAATTGGCGCATGTTGGTGCATACTCTTGCGAGCTTCACTGCAGATTAAGGAGAATATGCTATGGTGGAAGGTCTTGGACCCACAAAATTGGCGGGTACGCCCCTTATAGATGGGGAAACTTTCGACAAGGTTTTTCTCCCCCTCACGACTGCCTCCAGAGAGTTGGTTGAAAAGATTGCCGCGATCACGGAAAAAATGCTCACTGAAGTCATGAAGGACCCGGCCCTATTCGAAAATCCTGGGAGGCGGGCTGAGCTGATTTGTGAGACTACTGCTGAGACTGTGAACGTTGCTTTTCCAAAGACGATAGGTGCTCATATTCAAGCCACCGTTCGGGACCTAGACGAAAAATAGCGGCAATGGCAGAGGAGCATCCTCTCTCCGAGCCGGTCCAGAATGTTTGTGACCGTTTCGTGCTCATCGACGGCCAACCACAATTGGGCCGTGAGGGGCTCAAGACGTCTGCGCAGCAGATGCGACAGATTCCAGATGGCGATCGCAAATATGTGATCGCCGAGTTGGTTGCCTTGGCAATCAAATTCCAACAACTCGGTGGGGCGTCCACCGTCAAAGCAATTGCGCAACTCTTCGTTCTTGCCGGAATCGTCTTGCGCGACGCCGCAATGGCGCAAAAACTATTCGAGAGCCAGGGCGTTGATCTCGACGTTGCCTCCGAGTTTCTCGGACACAAGATCACCAAAACGCCTGCGCGTCGGGCGAGCATGACCGGGGAGAACAGCGTGTTGGGAGTGCGCGCGAAATTGCAGCGCGGCGATGACGATCCCACCAAAAACTGAAGACCTCTGCGCGTCGAGTTATCCCAACCGACCAACCGACCAGCCGACCAGCCGACCAACCGACCAACCGACCTCGACCCTTGGAAGCAAAGCAGAACTCCGGCATAGTCACTCTCGCGGCTGCGCGCCAAGACAACGGCCTATCTTAACAAGACTGAGGGTGTTTATGACAAAGCTGGGTCCGCCCCCCGAGGACATCGACGGACTGCGCCACGAGAATCAGGTCCTGCGTGCAGAACTGCAAAAACGCATCAAATCGGAGAAGCGTGCCGTCGAGTTAAAGATTCGGGCTCTCAATACCAGCGGCTCGCTGTTGTTCTCCCTCTTCGACCGCAAGAAGATCCTCACCAATTTCACCAACCTCTTTGAGACCCTCTCGAGGTTCTCAGGGCCACGGGAACAATGGCCGTCCCGTGACGACATCCTGGCCGACTCCAAGGCGTTGTCCCTGTCGTGGATCCGCTTTGCGATTCGCCGTCGGACCCTCATGTTCCTCCTCGCTCTCGCGGCATTCGTCATCCCGGGCATCCAGATCTATTTGGTCATGCAACAGAACGAGATCATCAAAAACCAAAACAAGTTCTTCGAGATCGAGGTCTACGACATCGTCGCCCGCTCTATGACCAGTGGTGAGATGAGCGCCAAACAGATGACCGGTGCCCTGCTTGCCCGCTCCGACCTAGGTTTTCTCGATGGCATCGTCACCGAGGTTTTTGGCGCTGGCTCAGATATGGGGGCGTCTCTGGTTTCGACCGACGCCGACACGCTGGCAAGACGCCTGCGCGACGCGGCCTTCCGGGGCCACATCATCCTGGGCCTCGCCCGTGCCATTGAGGTGCACCGTGCTGACGAATCGGCAATGGCGCTTCACAAACAAGTCTACCCGATGTTCACCAAGGTCATGGACGACGCTGCACCACGAGTCACCGAGCTCTTGAAAGTCGGCCGAGACGCGGTGCTAGAGGACACTCAAACCGCGGAGGAGGTGTACCGATATCTGGCAAATCTCGGCACATTGCTGCGCAAGGAGTGGAGCCTCGCCCTCGCCGTTGACGAACAAGCCCAATTCTTTGTAGCTGTGACACCCTTGATCAAACGGGTGTCGGAGTACCGAGCAAGCGGCTTCGCCGAAAAGAGTCCGCTCGCCACTGTGTTCTTCGACGAGGCCATGCACCAGTTCCTTATCGACTTGGCACTCAGACCACAGTTTGGTGAGCCACCACCCGAAATCACGGGCAATATCGAAGACCTCACGGCTCGAGGATTTGCTGAGCTGCAGAAGGGCATCGGCGAGGGCCGCGACATCAAATGGTCCAACCTCAAGCGGCTCGCAGGGATCCAATGAAGGCTTTCTCATTCGCAATAGCCATGTGTCTCGTCGGCGCAGGCTGCTCATCCAGCTCGCCCACCCAAGGGCCTCAGGGGGGACCCGCGCAAGCAGGTCCCGGCGATGTCGACCTCTCACACGGTGACGCGGATCCTGGTGGCGACTCTATCGCAGCGGTTTCTGACCACCCGTGGCTGCGCGGCGTGTACCCCGCAGACTTGCCCGAGGAGACTTTTGTCATCGGGGTTGCACAGCATGACGATCCAGAGGAAGCCGAGGCTCGGGCACAGATTGTTCTCGCCAACGCGGCCTGGGGCCCCGTGGAAGTCCGCCCGGCGGTCCTTTTACCCAAGGTGTTCATCGCCGGTGAAGACCCGAAACGGCAAGAGACATTGAAAGATGGTCGGACCGTCGCGCTCATCGCCGTCGGGCGTGTGACGTTTGCCAGCCGAGTCGAGAACTGGCTTGACGATGTGGCAGCCGGATCGTTGCGCGCACGGGTCGCTGACGAACCCAAGGCGCGCATCGAAGTGGCCATGGCCGCCGCGCGAAGCCGCCTGGCTGAAGAGTTTGGCTGCAATCGTCTCCAGGTCATCACTGGCCGAAGATGCGATCCGGGAGGAGTCCACTCTGACAATCCACTAACCATCGCCGCAACCTTCGTGACTCTCCAACCCGTCCTCCCAGGCGGCATTCCGCGACTCAAAGGGGAAAGACCGCTGCGGCCAGCTGCTGTCGAGGTGCTCTGGAAGAGGCAGTCTGGCGAGGCGGTGCCATGGCCGGACGTGCCACTGCTATTTGAGGCACCCGATGGCATACTCAAAGCCAACACGGCAACAACTGACGAGAAGGGTTACGCCGCCGTCGATTTTGTGGGAATGCCACCCGACAGCCTGCTCATCAAAGTCCGCATCGATACGAAGGCGTTGCTCGACAACCTGTCCCCAGCCTGGCCAGAGGTTTCGACGACCCTTACGCTGCACCTTCTCACCGCTACCAACGCGCGGATTGCAGTTTTCCTTTTCGAGCACATCTCGCTCGGGCGAATCGACGACAGCCCAACCGCAGAGGCGGCCGTTCACGGCCTACGAGCCCTTGGCTACAAGAATGCCCTGGTATTGCCACAGACTCTCAGAGATACACTCGAGAGCGCCTGCTCCGGCGCATTCAACAGTGCTGTGCGCGGGTTGGCCGACAAAGGCGGAGGCGAAGCTGACGTCATTGCCCTTGGTGAAGTGCAATCAGACTTTGTCAGTCGAGCAGTCGGACGATCTGTCTGGCACGAAGCCACCGTCGCCGTGAAGATTTACGACGTCTGGACTGGCAAGCACCTGGGCGACATCCAACGCACCACCCGCGCCCGCGGCATCGGCGACCAGGACGCCGCACACAACGCCATGCGTGAGCTCGGCGACAACCTCGCCGAGGCCCTGCACCAAACCCTCTCAACTGGCAACCTGGCTCTCAGCAGCCGGCCCTGGTGATCACCCATGCTTTCATTGAACCCAGCCTATCTCGCAGCCTCGGCTGCTGTTGGCACGGTGGGGCTTGCCCTGTTCATCTATGGTAAGCGCTCGGCACGCTTCATCTACATGCTGAGCGGCGTGGCGCTGATGGTCTTTCCCTATTTCGTCACCAATGCGTGGGCAATCGTGGGTGTCGGCGCGGTGATTGTTGGAGCTGCGTTTTTTCTGTCCCGCTGAAACCTCTCGACTGGGGGTGACAGCGGATCGACTGCCGAGTCCTTGACCGTCACATCAAGACTCAGCTTGCCCCTGCTGCTTGCGACCCAGCGCTCCCAAGACCAATAACACCACGGCAAAAGCGCCATAACCGGCAGCCAGCTGCAAAGGCATCGAGGAGTCGGTGGTACCTGGCAGATACAACGCTCCGAAAGGCACCACCGAATGGGTGATGCCAAACAACGAGAACGCCGCACAAACACCGGCAAAAATTGCCGCCTTGCCGAGGTTGCGATCGGCGAGGTGGGCACCTATCGCTCCCCACAACATGGCAGTGAGAATAAAACCATTGCCAACCACTGTAAGCGTAAACAGCCCCTCTGGCCTGGCCGCGCCGGCACTCGCGAGGGCGTTGTCGACATTGAACATGAGAAGATAGGCGACGGAGGGCAAAGTGGCGAGGGTAATTGCAGGGAAGTGACGTTTGGGCGAGATTTCATAGGTCTGGGAAACAATCTCGAGACCCACAAATATCAGAATCGGTGCCACCGCCGCCGCGGGAATAGCATCGACAATGAATGACACGAAACCGAAAATGCCGCCTAGCCCCACAAACAAACCTGTCGCCAAGGTGTAGCCAGAACGCCCACCCATGCTTTTGTACGCTGGATGACCAATGTAGGGTGTCGACTGAGCCACACCACCGGTCAAACCAGCAACAATGGTTCCGACGGCATCGGTAAGAAGAATGTCACGGGTTTTGAAGTCATCACCGGCGACACGGGCGCTCTCGGTGACATTGATGCCACCGACGACCGTCAACAGACCGAACGGAATGGCAACGGGCAAGAACTTCAGAGCACTTTCGAGGCCATCGATGAAACCGAGCGTCGGCAACGGCAGCGCAAAGTGGAGTTCAAGGGCGGGGATCTGAAAATGGTCGCCAAGCACGCCAGCACCACCAAGAACATAATAGACAACTGTGCCACCTATCACCGCGACCGCCGCACCAGGAAGCTTGCCTGGCAGCTCTATCTTGGCGACCAATGTGGCCAACACCAGTCCCAAGGACACCAGCCCCACGATTGGCAATCCGAAAACGTGCAGAAGAGGCAGGGTCCCCAACAATGCGATGCCAATACCCACGAGGGAGCCAAGCAATCCAGCCTGGGGAACAATCCGACGAATCCAATCGCCGGCAAACGAGAGGGTGAGCTTGACGAGCCCGATGAGTATTAACGTGGCCATACCAACTTGCCACGCCATCATCTGGGCATTCTCCCGCAGGGTCGCATCAACCTTGCCCTCATGACCCCCGCCTGCTGCGATGAACACAGGTATCAACACGGCGATCGCCACTCCAATGGTCGAAGGCGTATCAAGACCGAGTGGCATGGCAGTCACGTTGTTGTTGCCCGTGCGCTTGGCCACTCTTCTTGCCATCCAGCTGTAGGCGAGATCGCCAATCATGACCCCGAGGGCGGTCCCAGGAATCATGTGTGTGAAAATGAATGCCTTGTCGAAGCCCGCACCTACCAGGATTCCAGTCAACAACACCAAGTTGGCAAAGTTGTCGAGCATCAAGCCAAAGAACGCGTTGAGGTCGCCTTTGGTGAACCAGGGATATCGTTGTTCGCTCATTTCATGGCTCCGCTACACTGAGGGCTTCGTGGCGCCAAGAAACCAGGAACGGGAGCGCGTCACAATAGGGGAGTTTTGCAGTTGCCAGGTTCTGTCCTTGGCAAACTATTTGAGTCCATTGCTCCTTCAGTTTGCCAACGTCCGTTCGCTGCGATAGACAGAGCAATCGCGTAACTGTGCAGCCCACAACTGCCCCTACGGCCACCCAGACATCTACCGAGGTTGTTGATGCTTCACACTATTTGCTTCCTGATTGCGGGTTCTATCCTCTTTCCTCCATCGTCCCATGCCGGCACCGATCGCTTCTCTGTTCGTTCCTACGTCGCCGGTGGCGATCGCGTGTGGGTCGGCGCGAGCAAGGACCATCTGGTCGTTCGTACAGCGTCCCCAGATTTGGATCCGGCAGCCATCGCCCGCATTGTCGAAAATGCTGCCGCCAAGTTGCCACCATCACACCGCACCCCCCTGGTGGCTGCCGCCGCACGCAAGCTTCAACCCCACGGTCTGTTCCTGGTCGAACTCGCAGAATCTGTTCGCACTGAAACGCTCAGTGCACTAGCTGACGGTGTTGCCCATACCGAAGCAATTGTGCAGGCCTACCCAGTGCTCACACGCGCGAGCGGTCGCGCCTTCGCAGATGACCGTTTGGTCGTGAGAGCCGAGACTGGTCAATTGCAATCTCTGCTCGCCAAGCTTCTGCCGCAATTGGACGCTCAGTTGGTGCGATATTCCAGGCTTCCCGATACTGCCCTGATTGAAGTGGGCAAGGTCTTCGCTCACGACGCCATCGATACCTCTCGATGGCTTGCTGTGGCAGGCATCACCGACCTCAAATGGGCCGAGCCACAACTCTATCGAGAGGCCGAGTTCACAGCGCAAGTCGATGACCCACTGGCTGCAACCCAATGGCACCTGTGGCGAAGCGACGACTCCATACCCGGAACCGGCGAAATTTTTGCTGACGAAGCGTGGGACACGACTTTGGGTGATCCATCGGTCGTCATCGCCATCTTCGACTCGGGCACCGACCTGTCCCACGAGGACCTGGCACCCAATATCATTGGTGGCTTCGATGCCGTTGACAATGATGAGGACCCGAGCGCCAACTGTTCGCCATCCCATGATGGCAACGATGAGGCTCCCAGTTGTCCCGTGGACGCACCGTATCGCGAATCCCATGGAACGGCATGCAGCGGACTCGCTGCCAGTCGCGGCAACAATGGCATCGGAACCTCGGGCGTCTGCCCACTTTGCAGTCTCATGCCCGTGCGCCTTCTCGGCACCTCCGACAGCGTTTTGGCAAGCTTGACCACCGCAGATGCATTCGTCCGCGCTGTTGACGACGGGGCCTGGGTCATCAACAACAGTTGGGGCCCCGGCATATCCCGGTACTTCCCTTTGTCAGAGTCAGAGCGCACCGCCATTGACTACGCACACACGAGTGGACGGGATGGCAAGGGAACGGTGATCGTGTTTGCCGCCGGCAACGATACTGCAGATGTATCGATGGACGCATACGCACGCGGCGCAAATGTGATCGCCGTAGCCGCAACAACGAACCTTGATGACTGGGCCTACTATTCCAACTGGGGCGACGAAATCGATGTCGCTGCGCCCAGTCTCGGCGGTGCGGTGGCTGGCGATGGGTATGGCATCGTAACCACGGATTTGTCCGGGGAAGAAGGATACGATACCGGCAACTATTTCACCGGGTTCAGCGGCACCTCCGCCTCCTCGCCGATCGTCGCGGGCCTCGCAGGATTGGTCCTGAGCGCCAACCCCGATCTTACTGCCGATCAGGTGCGCATCGTCCTCACCTCCACCGCAGACAAAGTGCGCGCCGATAAGGTCGATTGGCAGGAGATCATTGATGAAGACATCGAAACCGCTTGGGAGTACGACGACACTGGGCACTCCCGCGGATTCGGTTACGGACGCATCAATGCCGGCGCAGCTGTCACCTCTGCTCTAACCCCGCCGCTTCAGGGAGGGTCATGCGACCTCCCCTGCCAACACTGCGACACCACGAATCGTTGCCAAATGGACTGCGTGTCACAGGCCGACTGCCCCGATGGCTCGATCTGCAATGGGGACCTGTGCGAAGCCCCTGCCCCCAAACCCACCGATATCGGTGAGCCGTGCTCCAGTGACTGCGACTACTGCGTTTCCGCCATTGATAGCCAGTTTAGTGCCACCAGCGTCTGCACCAACGTCTGCGGCTCGGACGCGGATTGCCCCGGCGGCTTTTCGTGTAATGCCGTCGACCCCGATGGCCCGTTGTTATGCACTCTGAGCAAAGCCACTGCGGGAGCCCCAAACGATTTTGGAGCGTGCATGGATCACACCTTCTATGCATCAATCCTCGTCATCGGTGATGGGCAGGAATACTGCTCAGATATTTGCATCAAAGACGCGGCCGATACTTGTCCCTATGGATTCCACTGCAACAATGCTCGCTGCGCCTGCACCGATCAACATTCCAGTGGCTGGTGTATTGAATATACCTGCAGCGAAGCCCTTCCCGCCATGGCTGATTGGCCCATCGACCTGTGTTTTCCCGATGACGGATGGGGCAGCGTTTGCACCACGAATCGGGATTGCCCACTCGGCGACTACTGTAATCAGGACGGCACGTGTCGCATCGACGACCGCGAGGGCTGCCTCGCCTGCATGACCTGTGTCGAAGACACCGACTGCGGTCCCCGCGGGCGGTGCATGGACAGAGACGACGGCAATGGTCCCCGGTGCATGGTTGCCTGCGACACCGACGGCTCCTGCCCTGGCAACGGGGTATGCGGCCAGATCAACGGCCGCTGGCTCACCTACGACGTCTGTCTTTCCCCCGAAACGCCAGCCGAAGGCGAGACATGTGCGGCAGAATGGTCGTGCGAGGTCGTGTGTCGAAATGACGTCTTCTGCCCCAACGGCCTGACCTGCAATCCATATGGCAGGTGCGTCGACCTTGAACCAGAGCCAGAAGAGAAGCCCAAACGCAGCAAGGATGGTTGCGCAGCCATTCACATGAATCGCGGTATCTCGTTGGCGGCGCTGCTCATGTTGCTCGCAGGCCGAACGGTTCGACGCAGACGCAGTCAACGCATGTAGGGACGCGGTTTATCCGGTTTGTCCGCGACCGCGGGCGCGAATGAACCAGGCCTCTGCGTGAAACTGAAGCAATCACCCGCGTGGGTCAGAAATCAACCCTTGGCCTTGAGTTGCCCATCGTTCTCCTTGATGAACTCACGGATGTCATCCGTCATGTCGAGAACTTTCAACCATTGTTCCTTGTAAAGTGTCACAGGGAACCGCCCCAGGCCATACAGGGATACGGCACCCTTCTGACTGACTTTCAGAGTGATCGAGCGCTCACTCTTGCGTTTGAGATTTTCATTTTCCTTGCGCAGCCGATCCAGCTCTGCCCGCATTTCCTCGTCAGTTTGGTCGCTCATGGTTCCTCCCGTTGGGGGATTGGTGAGAATGTGGATGTGTGTTCTACAACGGCACCCACTCGAAATGGGTTCTGAACTCTCCCCGGATTTTTCATCCTACAAGAACACGCGATAGTCCGCCCTAAACACCTCGGCAAGACGCCTCGCCATCGATTTGCCAATCGACCGGTGACCGTTCTCCATGGCTGAGACGTCCCCTTGGGTGACGCCCAACTTCTTCGCCAGCTTCGCCTGCGTCAGCTCGTCTCGCGAGCGCAGGCCACGAAGCACCGTCCCCGCCCTGCCATGCTTGGCATACTGGTCCGAGAACGCTTCATCAGCCGAAACAGAATCGCTCTGCGGCGTCGCATAGGGGCGCAGCAGTTCCACCACACTTTGGGCCGCCTTGCGGGGAACAACGAAATCTTTCACATTGCGATCCCCGATGACCACCCGCACGGTACTCCTAGTACGGAGCATTTTCATGGGTTCCGACATAACTCACCTCGATCACCCGTTGAGAGCGGCTCACCATCCCCCAGCACGCTACGTATGTGGGCCGGCCTGACTTGATGTGGCAATGGTACTGATCGGCGCGACCTCGAAGCTTGCCGAAGTTTCGCCAGCCCTTGCCATGCAGCACGGGCCCGCACACCGCCAGTTCAGCCGCCAGTGCTGCCGCGGTTCGTTGGACACGCTGCGGAAGCTTCTTGAGCGCTTTGGCCGAAGCCGCTGTGAATTGAACTGACCACACGCAACCGCAATATCGCACTTATGGCTATATAGCAATGGAGCCAGAAACAAACAAGCAGCGGGAAATGAGCCAGCACTTCGCGTTATGGCCTCCCACACATCCAGCTCGACAGCAGAATAGCCATCCGCGACGTTCACGCCTCGATACCACTGCCCGATAACGCACCGCAGCCCTCACCGCGCCTGTCGATCGGTTGGGAGACGAGCAAAAGGGGAAGCTGACCGTTGCCAATCTTTGCAAAATCACTCATTATGAGTCCACCACCGATACTCACCAGCTCACCAGGGCATGGGATTTAGCAATGAATGAGGCCACTTTGAAATAAGCAACAACTATTGCGCAAGACTCGAATCGTTGTTATGGAGGCGCGGCTGCCCGCCTATGCGGGAGACTTTGTTGAGAAAAACCCGATAACGTGACGCGTCATCGGGTTGAATTTGGAAGGTGTTTGAGCAAATGGTGATACGACGCACTGCGGCGTAACGCCAAAACAAGGAGACAAGCGGTGGAAACAGGCCCAATGATTCTTTACTCGGCCCTCGGAGCAGGGGCTCTCGCGCTCATCTTTGCGTTTATTAAGACGACCCTCGTCAATAAGAACGACATGGGTACAGACCGGATGAAAGAGATCGCCGGCTACATCCGTGAAGGCGCTATGGCGTTTCTCGGCCGCGAGTACAAGGTGCTCGCCGGTTTTGCACTTGTCGTCGCGGCGCTGCTCGCCATCGCCAACTGGAGCAGCGAGACCTCGAGTCCGTTGGTCGGGGTTTCTTTCTTGGCTGGTGCCTTCTGCTCTGGCCTCGCAGGCTATTTTGGCATGCGCGTCGCCACGGCGGCCAATGTCCGCACCACCCACGCCGCCCGAACAGGCCTCAATGAAGCCCTCAAGGTTGCCTTCTCCGGCGGCACCGTCATGGGCATGTCGGTCGTCGGCCTTGGCATCATCGGCTTGTCGGGCCTCATCCTCATCTATTCCATTGTCTTCGAAGGCGTTTGGAGCTGGGAGCGAATCCTCTCCGTGGTCAGTGGCTTCTCCCTGGGTGCCTCGTCCATCGCGTTGTTCGCACGCGTTGGTGGTGGCATCTACACCAAGGCCGCCGACGTCGGTGCCGACCTCGTCGGCAAAGTCGAAGCCGGCATCCCCGAAGACGACCCCCGCAACCCCGCGGTCATCGCCGACAACGTCGGTGACAACGTCGGCGACGTCGCCGGCATGGGCGCGGACCTCTTCGAGTCGTACATCGCCGCCATTGTCAGCGCCATGGTTCTCGCGGCCATTCCAGTGGCCGGCAACACGAACATGCAAGCCGTCATGTTCCCGTTGGCAGTCGCCGCCGCTGGCATCGTCGTGTCGATCGCCGCCACCTTGTTCGTTCGCACCAAAGAAGGTGGCAACCCACAGGTTGCACTCAACTTCGGCATCTTCGGCGCTGCCGTCATCATGGTCGGCGTTACCGCCGGCATTGCCTGGTATATGTTCCCGGAAGGTCTCGTTCTCAGCACCGGAACCTATGCGTGGACGGGAATTTTTGGCGCGGTCATCACCGGTCTCGCCGCCGGCTCCTTCATTGGCTTGGCAACCGAGTACTACACCTCTGAGTCACGCTCCCCGGCACGTGGCATAGCCGCCGCCTCGCAGACAGGCGCTGCCACCAACATCATCGCTGGACTCGCACTCGGTATGAGCTCCACCACCGTGCCAGTTCTCTTGCTGGCGGGTGGCATCATCGGTTCCTACCACTTTGCGGGCCTTTACGGCATCGCCATTGCGGCCCTCGGCATGTTATCGACCACCGGCATTCAACTCGCAGTCGACGCCTATGGCCCCGTAGCAGACAATGCCGGCGGCATCGCCGAAATGGCCGGTCTCGAACATTCAGTGCGCGAACGCACAGACAAGCTCGACGCCGTCGGCAACACCACCGCCGCCATCGGCAAGGGCTTCGCCATCGGCTCCGCCGCACTCGCGGCCCTGGCCTTGTTCTCTGCCTATACCTCGGTCGCACAAATCCCGGCCATCGATGTCAGCAAGCCCATGGTCCTCGCCGGTGTGTTGGTTGGCGCCATGGTTCCATTTCTGTTCTCTTCCTTCGCCATGAAGGCAGTGGGTGCCGCGGCCTTTGACATGATCAAAGAAGTTCGGCGTCAATTCAAAGAAATCCCCGGCCTGATGGAAGGCAAAGCCAAGGCCGACTACACCAAGTGTGTCGACATCGCCACCAGCGCCGCCATCAAGCGCATGGTCGTTCCGGGCCTTTTGGCCATCGTCATTCCAATCATCGTTGGCTTCGTCGACAAGGAAGCCCTTGCCGGCTTGTTGGTTGGTGTCACCGTCAGCGGCGTCATCATGGCATTGTTCATGTCCAACGCCGGCGGCGCTTGGGACAACGCCAAGAAGCACATCGAAGCTGGTGCCTTTGGTGGCAAGGGGTCCGACCCCCACAAGGCCGCGGTTGTTGGCGACACCGTCGGCGATCCCTTCAAGGATACCGCGGGTCCGTCGTTGAACATCCTCATCAAGCTGATGTGCGTCGTCGCGCTGGTTTTGGCACCGTTGTTCATCTGAGAAGACTGATTTAGGAATTGGGCCGGCGTGGAGATGTTGCTCTGCGCCGGCCTTTTTTTTGCAGGAGATTCAGGGACGGTTTCGGGTCGCTGAGCGAGCGGGACTTATGAACGCCTGTTTCTGCGACGGAATCCAAGAATTAGAAACGCAAGCCACCCGGGGCTTGCGGTCAGGCCACTTTGGCAGGCGCATCCCACGCCGATCGCCTTTTGGGAAGGGTCTGGGACCGGTTCAGGTTTGACAGGGACAACAGGGACACGGTCGTCGCTGTCGTCACATGCGTCACCAAGGCCGTCGCTGTCTATGTCTCGTTGATCAGAGTTGGCGGTCAACCGACAGTTGTCGTCGCAATCGAGCAGGTCACCACCGGTGCAGGGGGTATCGGACACCTCGCCGGAAAGGTCACCGTCATCGAGGACGCCATCGCCATCCACGTCCTCATCGCAATCATCTCCTACCCCATCGCCGTTCTGGTCCGCCTGCAGGGAATTGGCAAGCTGTGGGCAGTTGTCGTCGCAGTCGAGCAGGTCACCACCGGTGCAGGAGGTATCGGACACCTCGCCGGAAAGGTCACCGTCATCGAGGACGCCATCGCCATCCACGTCCTCATCGCAATCATCTCCTACCCCATCGCCATCCAGATCCTCTTGCAGGGGATTCGCAAACGTCGGGCAGTTGTCATCGCAGTCGGTGATGTTGCCACCGGTACACGGGTTGTCGGCGGGTAGGTCGGCGGGAACCCCATCGCCGTCAAGGTCGCTGTCACAAACGTCGCCCACCCCGTCCCCATCGAGATCCGATTGGCTCGCATTGGCTACCAACCTGCAGTTGTCATCGCAAACGTCGACCGTGCCCCCCGTGCAGGGCTGGTCACCGTCACTACCCGATCGGCCGCCATCGTCGCTGACGCCATCGCCATCGGAATCGTGAATGTGGATCTCGGCTTGAACCAGGTTTGTAGCGATGGCCGATGTGCACGGGAGTTGACCCGCAGGCCGTTCGCAAGCAATGACCGACGCCGAGTTGCCAATGACACCTGGTGCCGCCGACAAATCTACCTCTGTGACCAGAATCAAGGAGAGCTTTTCGCCAACACCCAGGGGCTCGGGGTATTCGTAATCGAGGACATTCAAAGCGACATAGGAGTTCGACGCGGTGGCACCGTTGGCGAGAAAGGTGTCAGGTATGTAGGTGAGACCCGCGGGCAATTCATCATAAAGACGCACATAAACAGAAGCCGTGCCCTGATTCGTCACAGAGAACTTGTAGGTTACTTTGTCTCCGGGATAGACGACGGTGGGATTGCCGCCGCGCAGCGGCGACGTCAGTTGCCGCTTGTTCAGCTCCAACTCCACGCCAGTCAGCGACGACGCACAAGCCGTGCCGCCAACTCCAACGCCAGCGGGCAGGCTCGTCGCGGCGCAGTTTTTGATCTCCTCGGGAGTACCCAGAACATCTGAGGTGATCTGCGTCCAGAGGTCGACGGTGCCTTCATCGCTGCCACCGCCTGGATTTCCGTCGTAGGTATCAACGTAAGACAACACAAACCCAACCTCTCCTCCACTGCCATCCGCGTTTGCATTGTTGACCACGCAGTTGTCCATACAGACTTGACCTGGCAACAACGGCACAGCCAGAGAGTCATAGATGAGCGAATCGGGTAGCTCATCAACGAGCTCCACGTTTGTGGCTCCTACGCCGGACTCGTTCCAATAGTGCAGGGTCCACCGTAGCCAACCGGGACGGCTTGGATCGGCATGGGCAGTCTTACTCACCTTCACCACCGGTTCGGCACGCACGATGGTGGTGATGGATGATGTCTCCACCGGCAAGATATCCACTCCACCTCCGAGGGTCGTGGACGCTCCGAACAGCGCCCCGTTGACAATCTCCTTTTCTTGAAGTCCGTCGTCATCGGGGATGCTGACGTCGATACCGACCCACATCACGTCGTCCACGGGCAATACCGCCGAGAATGAAGGGTCCAGTCGCACACGCAGACACCTGGCATCCGCGGAGATATTCTCGATGGTTTCCCCAGAGAACCCAGGTCGATCGCTTGGCTGCAATGGGACGTTTGTCCACGTGGCTTGCAGAGAATCATCGAAGCAGGTCGAGTCGATGGATTGCTCGATCAGTACCTCTCCGGGATTTCTGACCGTGTAGACTTGGTGATATTCGGGTGTGAATTGACTCCCATCGATTCCCTCTCGCGGCAACCGATCGACGAGATAGACACCATCAACACTGACATTGCCGACGTTGATGACGCTCAGCAAGTAGGTGAATTGCGACCCCACCGGCCACGTGGAGGGACCGTTGATTTCTGCATCAAGAGCCGGGCTCGGCATGACGTGGACTGTGGTGGTGGCCCAAGCGTGCTCTTGCGACCATCGTGCCTGGGCGACCGCGTTGTCTGCTCCCAAAACAGAGAGATCGTTGGAACGAACCTGGGCCAAGATATCCAAAGCCGTGTCAGGGGGAACCCCTCGTTTGATGGGCAGATTGGCAAAGAACTGATAGGTCTGGACGTAGTCGTCGTGGCCCGTTACCCCAGGCACCGGTAATCCCCAACCGTTGGGGGGTTGGCACGCCGGGGGCACCTCCCACCAGACCATGCAACGGCTGTCGTTCTCGTCGAGCGCCGCTCCGCAACCAGCGGGCCCATGCACGGGTAGGTGGCAGCCGAAGACCACCGAATCGTCATCGCATCGTTCACCCGCGACGTTCTGGCCGGGGGCGGGAATGCTCATCGTCTCCGAATCATAAAGGACGCCGCAGGTGATACCCTGGAGGTCGATTTGATCCCGGACGGAGAACAGATTGATCACCCAACGGCCATCGACATACTGGCTCGCGTTGTTATGGTTCTCGGGATTGACGATGATGCGCGCAAACTCCCCGGCCCTCACTTGGTTGGCCTCGGCCCAAACATAGATTTCGGGCCATGAGAGCGTCTCCTGGCGTACACGGTAGCCAGAGACGGCACCGCAATCACGCACGACCCCCGCCGCATTGGTGAATGTCTCGTAGGTGTAGATATGGCCTCCGGCTAGAGAGACTATTGCGCCATCGGCGACGGGGTCGCAGCCGTAGGTGCCATCACACATGCGCCAGAGTCCTCTGGGATCCCAATTGCCATAATCGGGCGACATCCAAGAAGGATTGTCTCCGTCTTTGACAACCAACAACCGACAACCCGGAGGCACCACCGACCGAGGGTCGTCCTCTGCGGGAGCATTGACGAAAGCCTCAAATGAATTGCCGTTGCGGCTGAGATCGACCTCGTGCCAAAGACTCTGAGTGGGGTCCACATGGTCAAACTCGCCGTCGAGCGGATTCAGTCCCGAGTTCGAGCAATCTTTGTAAAGTCGCGTGGTCCGACCCATGTCCTTGACGCCATGAAAAGTTATGCCCTCTGGAACATCAAGGAGAAAATAGCTAGCGTCGAGGCGCACGGTATGGCTGCGGTACGACGCGTCGCCGTAGGGCATCCAGCCGGAGAAATATTCCCCAGAATGTACGGAACCGTCGTGGATGTAGTATTCGCTCCACGCCGGAAATGCGTTGTAGGCGTTGATGTCGTTGCCTACCTGCACCCGATGCACGTGGACATATCCCGTTCGGCACGTGTTGAGGACGACGTTGTGGATGGTGTCGTCAGAGGTATTGGTTTCGCTCCAACTCGGATTCTGTCCCGTCATCTCTCCATGGAGGACGACTCTTTCTCCATCGGAGCAACCCACAGGGACATCATAATAGACCACCACACCTTGGGTGGAGTCCCGATAATCCCACCGGTCAAAGTGGACGCTGATTGTGTTGAGGTCGTGCCCAACCTCGGGCACGGACAATATCTGGTAGGTGTATCGTCCGTCGGCGTTGTAGCTGTTGAGGATTTGTATCCGGCGAAACAGCGGCACACAATCACCGGTACCCGTAAGGGTGAACAACACATCCTCAGCGTCGGACGCTGCGGGATTGCTGCGCTGAGAATTTCCGAGGTAATACTGCGTGGAAAAGTTGCTTGCTCCGGGGCCGGCGTTGCCATACGCCGAATAGCGGTGGCGAACAAACCCACTCTCAGCCTGCACCGGAATGGGGCTCGCTGTGTCGGCGCTGAGAACCATTGCATTGTTCAGAGTTCCAGAGCAGTCCGTGACGCCATGAGCGAGGGTCACGCGACCGCCAACGGTCTTGGCGTCAACGTATCCGGTGGGAACGAAGAGGGTCACTTCGACACTGTGGGTGGATCCGGCGCTCAGGTCGTTCAACGCCCAGACGACATCACCGGATGTGGCATCGATTGGCGGCGTCGCCGGTAGCTCGTTCTGCGGCCCCGCCGTGGCCGCGACGAAACTCACGGGTCGATAGGTGCGCAAACCGCCCCCATGGCCATAATCTTCCTCCGCGTCAGTGGCGAGACCCACGTCTCCGGCATCACCGAGGTTGTTGAGAGCATCCAATGAGAAACCAACGATGGGTGATCTCGTGGTGCCTCCCGACGACGTGAGCTCGATCCTAAACGTGAATGTTTCACCCGGGCGCACCTCTTGACTGGTCGGCACGATGGCCAATTGGGTTGGCCCCGAGGCGCGGCCGAATACCCTCCACTGGTCGAGGCGAATGCCAACTGCTCCCGCTCCCGGTTCTGCGGTGTGGACGACATCGAGAACCAACCGGATCCCCGCAGGAGGAATATCCTGCAGGTCTATGCTGTTGCACCCTTCGCGGAGCTCACTCGTTGTCTTGAGGGCGGTGCCGACGCAGTCTTGAATCTCGAGGGAGATCGCCTCGACATCCGCAACACTGCCAATGATAACTTCACCGAAGGACCAACCTTCGAAGCTCGCCCCCTCGGGCTGAGGCAGGCTCACGCATACGGACGCGGCGCGGGCGCTTGCTTCGTTGGCGACAAGACCCACGCCTGAGTTCGAGAATCCGGAGGTTTGCGCCGTATCCAAGCCGGAGCTGTCGCTGAAGCCGTCAGAAAAGGAGTAGGCATCGTTCTCCAAAGGCTCCCCGGCGGCAAAAGCGTTGGCACCGGACAGCAAGACACAAACAGTCGCAATCCCCGGAGTGATTCTTTCCAGACGATCGTTCATTTCCCACCTCTCCTTGACAACTTGAACCCGCCAACACTTTCTTTCTTGCTAGCTTGCAAATTTCGAACCAGCTCAGGAAGATCTGTTTCATCACTTTTGCGGCCCGTTACAAACTGCGGATCGAGGGGATCCTACTGTCTGGAGCCTATCAGTTCCGAACCTGAGAGCAACATGGATCCGATTTCCACCGTGGCAAGTGCCTTGATCTTTTCGATGGACGCCTGGATCGCTGGATCGCCGTGGCAGATTCGGCGTCAGCCGCCACCGCTGTCGCAACCGTAGATAATCAAGGGCAACGCCGCACCTGTCGTTATGTCCGCGCACGCATCGCCATAGAATTCGACCTGCAGCCGAACCGGATCAAAATCCCAATGTTGGGTACGACTGCGATCCCGCGGATGACGACACAGTTGGTAGGATGTATTTGAACAATCCACTGGCACCTGGCCTGGATCCTCGTACTGCAAATACGCGAACAGCTTGCTTGTGTCGGGGGGCATAGAGACAAGGTCAAAAGCACAAGAGGCCACGTCTCCAAGGATGGAATCGAGGGCTTGACCCAATGAGGCGGCGTCGCTCGCGTTGTAATAGCATGCGGCGTTGACCTGACTGCAGTTGGTCGCATCCACCGACACGCAGTTGCTACCATCATAGACGCAACGAGCGGCCTCGCAGGCGTTCCGATCTCCGTGGTGTGCGGCGCATACACCACGACACTTAGAGCCGTCCCAGTTACAGCCAACGACAGCGCATGAAGCCCCACCGCCCACAGCCACCGCGGCACAGAAGGCCGCGTTGCTCTCACAACTCTCCGATTCCGTCGTCCAGGTGCACGCAGATACCTCGGCGCATGCCGTCTCGCCGCCCGCCGTCAGCGTCGAACAGAGGTTGTCATTGCCGACGCAAGCGGTGCCGTTCCAGAGGCACAAAGATGCATCGCATGCGGCTTCGCCGCCAGATCCGTAAAGCTCGCAGATCGGATCATCGGCAGGACATATCGATCGACCACCGTGGACCGCATGACAATTCAGACGCGGACTGACTGTCCCGAATGCAAAGCCGATGACAAAGGTGTCAACGGCAATGGGCAATCCCCGCAAATCATCAAGTGCCTTGTTCACTTTGCACGGGATGTCGTGACACGAACCATCGCCACCGGAGCTGGGTGACGCGCATTCGTTCCCGGTTGGGCAATCGCCAGAGCCGGTGCAGACCCCCGGCGCTCCGACACAGCCTTCAACATAGCCCATGTCACCATTGGCTTCGCCGTCTGTGATGAGGACAACGACATTCTCACGACCGGGTGCCTGGAGCCCAGCGGTGTCAGCGTCTTCCTTGAGTTTTCTCAGGGTGGGCCCTATGGGCGTGCCGCCACCGGGGTAGGTGACGCTGAGTGCGTCTGCAATAGCGACGTAGGCGAACTCCTGAGTCGCGAGGTCGACTTCCCCAGGAACAAGGTTGGAGGTGCACACGCGTCCCGCTGCACCACTGTCGGGTTCGCAATTGCCCGCAGCATCGACGCAGTAGATGGCGTCGCAAGTATACTGGTTGCATGCTTCGCCGCATCCGGAATCTGTGCCACACCATTGGTGGGGAAAGCTCGACAAGCCGAAGCTGACCGTGCCATTGAAATTGCCCGTCAAGGTGTCGATGGCTCCTAGGGCCTCGTTCCAACGACTGTCGCTAGAGCCGGCGAGATCGCACTTTTCCATGCTCCCCGAACGGTCGAGAACCACCATGACATTGGGTTTGACCAGGGCCCCAGCGGCGAGATCCCCGTTGCCGCAGTTGAGGGCCGGGACGCAGGTGAACGTGGCGTGGCAGATCTCGCCCTCTGCGCAGTCGCGATCGCCCGCGCAATTCTTCTTTGCAATGCAACTCTGTGTTGCCGCAGAGCACTTCTCGATTTCGTCCACGCAATCCGCGCAATCGAGCGTGGGCATGCAGGTGTAATCGACACAGTCGAAAATGCCTTCCGCGGCACCGCCCAGGCAGTCATTGTCATCGAGGCATTCTCCCACTTCGATGCAGGTACCCATGACGCTGCAAATCTCGCCTTCGATAGCGCAGCAGGTGTCGTGTTCACAACACAGGACGTCATTGCCGGAACAGCCGCTGGTGAAATCGTTGGCGTCGCATAAATCGGGTCCGAGAACACAGATGTTGTCGACGCGGCATTGGTATCCGGGCGGGCAGTGGGCATCGGTGGTGCAGGTGCCCTTTTCAATGCATCTCCCCTCGTCATCACAGAAATAGCCGCCGTTGGGGTCGACCTCGAGGCAATCGTCGTCGCCGCGGCAATTGCCGACGTTCATACACAGGCAGGTTTCGGGAAAGACATGTAGGTTGTCGCAATCGCCGAGCGTTGCGCAGAAGATGCCGCCTGCGCGGCAGTCTGCACTGACCTCGCAGGAGCCCTTAGGCACGCAGGTTCCACTTTCGGCGCAGATTTCCGTTGCGGTGGCACACTCGCTGTCGTTCTGGCAGTCGTAGCTGCGCACGCACACCTGTGAATCACTGCACAAATGCACACCTGCTCCGTGCTCCTGGTAGACGAGGCAATCGCAATCGGTCAAACACGAATCACTGTGGATGCAGGTGCGTTTACCTTCGCTTTCGCAACTGCATACACTTCCGTCACAGTCCTCGGGATGGGCGCACTCCCCCACGTTGAGACAATGCCCCGCATGGCTGCAAAACATGGTATCGAGGCAACTGCCTCCCACGTGGCCTGGCAAACAGGGAAGCTGTTTGCAGGTGCCGTTGATGCACAGATAGTCCTCATCACAGTAACCCGAAGGGAACCCGCTGCTGCAAGCTGCCGGTGCGCAGGGAGGCACACAAACCTGCCCCGCAGAGCACAAACCCGTGCCGTTGGTTTGACTGCAAGGGTTCTCTTCGATGGGGATGCAATAGCCGTTGAAACATGCACTGCCAGACTCGCACAAACCCAGCGGCTTCTCGGGAGAACAGGCATTCGTCCCGCTCTGACAGACACCGATCACACACAGCTCACCGTCGGGACATTTGCCCTTGAGATTGGATGTCGAGCACGCCGCCTCTGGGGGGATATCAACACACTGGCCATTCTCACAGGTCTGTTCTTTGTTCTCACAGCCGCAGGGGCCAATAATGGGGACACAGCTCGCATCGGGGTCGCCGGCCACGCACACCTCACCGTCGGGGCAGACGCCGTTGGAGTTGTCACGACCACACTCGGTCTCGGCGGTGATCGGGACGCAGTCGCCCTTGTCACAACCCTCGCCCTCAGAGCATTGCGGACACCAATCGCCTCCCTCGCCATCGCAATCGCCACCGCCGGTGTCGAGACATACCCCTCCACAACAGGTGCGGCCTTCTGGGCAATAGACGCCAGCGGCTTTGACGACCGAGCATAACGCTGCTTCGGTGCAGACGCGTCCGACGCACATTTCGCCAACTCCGCAGTCCCGCCACGTTTCACATGCAGTGGGCGGACTGGTCTCTCCCTCGTTGACAAACAACAAACCTCCACAGCCGTTGGCACCGAGAGCCAGAGCCATCCATGCAAGAATTGCCATAGAAGTGCGTGTCATGGTTAAATCGTATCAGGAACGCGGTGGGAATTCAGGAGGTCAGATGAGAAACGGGGTGCCTTCGCCATAGAAGAACAAAAAAGCCCCCGGAAGCATCGCTACCTCCGGAGGCTTCCATGTTCACAGCGACCTGCGAGCTACTTGTTCGCTTGGTAGTACTTCATCAAGATCTTGGCCACTTCCGGACGACTGAACTCGACGGGAAGGTCTTTGCCCTCGGAGAGCATCTCGCGCACCTTGGTACCCGACAGGAAAACCCAGTCTTCCTTGGTGTGATCGGGTGCATCGCGCATCATGATCACCTTGCCGAGCTTCTTTGACCATGCGGTGTTGTCCGCCTTGAAGATTTCGATTTCCATGGCACCCTTTGGCACCTCTTCGTCGAAGATCTTCTGTGCATCGAAGCCGCCGTAGTAGGAACCGACGCCAGCGTGGTCGCGGCCCACGATGAGATGGGTGCAACCGCAGTTCTGACGGAACAGTGCGTGCAAGACGGCCTCACGGGGACCTGCGTAAAGCATGTCGAATCCGTAGCCCGTGATGAGCACAGACTTCGGTGGGAAGTATTTCTCGGCCATGATGCGAATGCAATCATCACGTACATCGGCGGGGATATCGCCAGCCTTCAGCTTGCCGAGCAACATGTGGATAAGAATACCGTCGGTGCCCAGACGTTCATGGGCCATACGGCACAGCTCTTCATGAGCGCGGTGCATCGGGTTGCGGGTCTGGAATGCAACAACCTTTCTCCAACCCATCTTGGCCATCTCGTCGCGAATCTGACCAGCAGTGCGGAAGGTCTCGGGAAATTCTTTGTCGAAGTACGAGAAGTTCAACACTTGGATGGGGCCCGAGATGAGCGTGTTACCGACCGTGTTGAATGCCTTGACTCCGGGATGCTCCATATCGAGGGTGCGGAACACCTTCTCGGTCATGGTCTTCATCTTGTCTTCGGGGATCGTCTCGATCTTCTCAACGTCCATCACCGCAAGGATGGGGTTGCCGTTGATGTTGGGGTCTTTGAGGGCAATCCGCTTGGCGCCCTTGATGGACGAAGCGTCCTTGACCACGTTGATAATGGGTACGGGGAAGAACAGGCCGGATTTGGTCTTCATCTTCAACGAGGTGCCCATGGCGTCCTCGAGGTTCATAAAGCCCTTGAGCGGGTTGAAGTAGCCGGCACCCATCATGACGGCATTGCCCGCAGCAGCGGACGAAATGACGATTGATGGCAGGCCCGCAGCTTCTTTGAGCAACGCGGCACGTTTGGCATTGTCTGCGACGTACAACGGATTCAACTTGTCTGAACCGTGTGGTTTGATCATCTTTTTCTCCTGGGTCGTTTGAAAGTTGGTTCTGGTTTCTTTCGTAAGCTCAAGCGCCAGCCGAAATGCTGCGCCGTTATCTTGTGGCAACCATACGCTCGTGAACCATCGCCAATGTCCGATAGATCATGTGCGCAAATTTCGAATATGGAATGGACAAAAACAGGCACAACACCGCGCTCAGGTGGACAATGTAAACCCACAGTCCGAGTCGGCCGTCGTCCATCAGGCGCAATACCTCGGCTCCGACACCCGTGCCAATGACCAACAGGACCACCGTCAAGAGCAAATTGTCAAACGCGGTGGTCTTGCCTGCTGGTTTGTCGGCACGCAGGCGATGGAAGAGGATGAGCAAACCGCCGAGCACCAACGAGACGGCACCCAGGTTGCCCATAATCTTCATCCAATTCCCAAGCGGCAGGTGGCAATCGGCGATCCCACTCTCACAACGGGCGCTAAAACCTGGGAGCTCGAGGTGGTAGCCATACAGCCAAACCACAAGGAAACCACTGGTTGTCGCTGCAAGCACAAAGCCCCAGAAGAGCAAAAAATGCCCCCATTTGCGTCCAACGGCCGTTCCACAGGAGCCAAATCTCTTATGGCTGATAATCTCGGTCACCGTGCCAGTGACTGCGCGAACAAGAGATCCCTTGCGTTCGGCACCCTCTCCCCACTTTTTCCAGGCCCGCGAAGCCCCGACCAACGCAGGAACACCTGCGAAGCCCAAAAGTGCAGGGAAAAACACTGCGTAGATGAGCCAATGGGGCACCGCATCACCGTATGCCCACTCGGGACCCGACGGTGCGGTCAAGCCGTTGTGCAGCCACACCATCGTTAACCAGAAGGCAAATGGGACCGCTAAAAGCAACGCCCACGTCGTCCTCGCATTGCCGACGAGCTTGCCTACAAAGCGTGGAAACGCCAGCTCTTCAATGGCCAAACCGCGAGCGATCTGCATGACATCGCCGGGCT